>CASFQZ010000081.1 GCA_949296825.1 uncultured Eubacteriales bacterium | reverse complement strand
TGATGGTTACATATTCCGGCACATCCGGCGCCTGCTCCGGTGAAACGCCCAGCTCCAAAAAGCCCGGCTTGGTATAGGTCGGCTCGTTGGCGGGGTTCTCCAGATCCAGCCCCTCGTGGGAGAGGTGCCACAGGTTTTTATCCTTGGAATAGTTGGTCTCGCGGTTGATTTTCAGCGGGATATGGTGCGCTTCGGCGTACTCGATCTCCTCCTCGCGGGATTTGATGTCCCACTCCCGCCAGGGGGCAATGATCTTCATGTCCGGCGCAAAAGCTTTGATGGTCAATTCAAAGCGAACCTGGTCGTTGCCCTTGCCGGTGCAGCCGTGGCAGATCGCGTCGGCGCCCTCCGCCAGCGCGATCTCGACAATGCGCTTGGCAATGACCGGGCGGGCAAAGGCGGTCCCCAGCAGGTAGCCCTCATAGGTCGCGCCCGCCTTCAGGGTCGGAAAAACATAGTCCTTGACGAATTCTTCTTTTAAATCCTCGATATACAGTTTGGACGCGCCGGTTTTCAGCGCCTTTTCCTCCAAGCCGTCCAGCTCGGTGCCCTGTCCGACGTCGCCGGAAACGGCGATGACTTCGCAATTGTCATAATTTTCTTTTAGCCAGGGAATGATGATTGAGGTGTCCAGACCGCCGGAATAGGCGAGGACGACTTTTTTGATTTGCTTGCTCATGCACTTTCCTCCGTAATCGAACGAATAAACATTCAAAAATGATTGTATATTTATTATATTGATTTGCCGGGAAATGTCAAGGGGTTTGCCAAAAAAATTCCGACGGCGACGGATTTTCATTGCCTGTTCTATTATATAGGAAAGTATATAGGAAAGCAAAAACAGCAAAGCCCCCCTGCCGCTTTGCTCCCACTGCGTCCGAAGCGTCGGACGGGAAGGCGAAATATACAAAAAGACTGTATAATCTGCATAATAATTCAATTGTTTTGCTTTTTTGTGGAAGATTACCTGTCCATATCGAATTAAGGTGAAAAAGCCGCTCGCGCTTCTCGACTTTTTGTCCGGCGCAGGGGAATGCTGCGACGGAGCGCGGCAAAGTTTTTTCAAAAAAACTGCCGAATTTTTTCTGCTATTTTCCAATCATACCCCTGTTTTTTCGTCATTATGCTGTAAACATTAGGTGTCCTCTTGTGCAATTCGCCCATAAAGCAGCAGCGGGTAAATAGGAATTTGTGAAAGGAACAGTCGAATGTTGGATTCTTTTCTATCGTCAAATTGTACAAATTTATTTCCGAAGTTTTGGTGAAAATCACTTGACAAATCTCACAAAAGTGCTATAATGCAGATGTAAACGAAAGGAAGTGATTTGAATGTTCAGAGTTTACGAAGACGCGGAAAGAGAGCTTATGAGATCCATTGAAAAAGAAAAGGGTTTCTGGAAACGGCTCGGTAAGGTTCTGGCGCTCAATGAACTGTTGAAGAAGACCTTCTGATTTCACAGAATGGCGCTTGTCTGCCGGTTCATGCCGGCAGCCGGAACCCCCGCTAACCCCGTCGGCGGTCCTGCCCCCTCCTCTTTCTGATTTTGATGTTTGCTTACCTTCTCACCTTCTTACCCGTTACCGCAGGATCGCCGGGGTCTTCATATACGGTTTCCGCTTCTGGCGGAACCAACGAAACAGAAAAGCCTGTCTTGCTCCCAAAAAGCAAGCAGGCTTTTTTCTGTTTGCGAGATTTTGTTGGTCGACATCTGCGGATTTGTTGAAAGCAAAGCCGGTTCTGTAAAAAAATAGACATAATTTCCGACGTGCTGCATGGCTTTGCTGTGCGCGTTTGTTTAGAAATGTCGCCATTTTTTCCTCTTATCGATGAAAATTATCAAAATTATACAAATTCATAAAATCTTTTTATTTAGGTAATACGACGAAAATATGAACAACTTAAAATTAAATTATCGTAAGAGCATGAACCGTTCGATTTTCCCTGCGAAAATCGGATTTTTTATAAGAAGCGTCGTCCGGTGATCCCTTCGGGAATGGAGGGGACGGAAACGGCATAAGGTTATTTTATCAGATGGTATGGCAACGCTTTATAAGAAGGAAGAGAAGGGACTCGAATTTGGTAAAAAAGCAAAGGATTATTTATATTTTCGCGGTCATTGCCGCCTGTGCGCTGATTTTTGTTTTATTTCTGGTGTTCCAGCGCGGCGACGATTCCGGCGGTACCCTGCCGGACAGCGCGGAAATGACCCTGCGAGAGACGACCACCGTCCCCGTCGAGGAAACGACGCCGCCGGCTTTGATCCCGAGCGCGACCGTTTTGCCGCCGACGGCAGGCGAGACGGCGCCGACGGCGACAAAGGCGCCCCTTCCGTCGCAGACCGCCGCGCCATCGACCGCCGCGCCATCCGCAAAGACCTATACCAAAGGCGAGGCGCTGTCGCTGCTGTCCGCCGCCGTCAATAAGACCAAAGCCTATACCGGCGCCGTTTCCGCCCATCATACCGAGGGATTCACGGCGGACATTCAGAGCATTACCGGCGGCAGCCTGGTGGCGAGCTTCGCCAATCGCCTGATAGGCATGGTTGTCGCGCCGGTGGACGAGACGCTGAACTTTTCCGGCGGCTCCGCCGTCAATGCGGAGGGGGAGACCGTGCCGCTGCTGCTGCCTAAAAGCGGTCCCTTTGCCCTGACGGAAAGCGGCGTCGTGAGCGCTACGGCGACCCAAAGCGGGCAGAATACCGTGGTGGATGTGACCCTGGTCTCCGAAAGCGTGGGGATGCATGAAATCCCCGCCGCCAACGCCTCCGCCATCGGGTATCTGGACGTCGGCAGCCTTGATATCAGCATTTTGAGCGTTCAATCGGCAGACATCACCTATACCGGCTCTTCGATCCATGCCGTGATCAATCCGGAGGGGTATGTTGCGTCCGTGACCTATACCATTCCCCTGTATGTGGAGGGCTCCGCCTCCGCCATGGGGATTTCCGGCAGCGCCGTGTTCACCGGCGAGGAAACGGAAAGTTGGACGATCCAATGGGAATGAAAAGGGAGATGGAAATGAGAAAACATTTTTTTACTTCGGAATCGGTCACAGAGGGGCATCCCGACAAAATCTGTGACCAGATTTCCGACGCGATTCTGGACGCAATGCTTGCGCAGGATCCCCTGTCCCGCGTCGCCTGTGAGACCACCTGCACCACCGGCGTGGTCACCGTCATGGGCGAAATTTCCACCAAAGCGCAGGTAAAAATCCCAGCCATCGTCCGTAAGGTCGTGACGGATATCGGCTTTGACGATCCGTCCTATGGCTTCGACGACAATACCTGTGCCATTCTGCTTTCGCTGGACGAGCAAAGCGCCGATATCGCCCTGGGCGTGGACGCGTCCCGGGAGAAAAAGGATGGCGCCGGCGATGATTATGATTTGAACGGCGCCGGCGATCAGGGCATGATGTTCGGCTATGCCTGCGACGAAACGCCGGAGCTGATGCCGATGGCGATTTCGCTGGCACATCAGCTGGCAAGACGATTGACGGCGGTGCGCAAGGACGGTACGCTGCCTTACCTTCGCCCCGACGGCAAAAGCCAGGTCACCGTGGAGTATGAGGACGGCAAGCCGAAGCGCATCGACGCGGTCGTCATTTCCTCTCAGCACGACCCGGAGGTATCCCAGGAGCAGATTCGCAAGGATGTGATTGAGCAGGTTATCCGCCCGACCATTCCCGAACGCTTGCTGGACGAAAAAACCAAATACTATGTCAACCCCACCGGCAGATTTGTCATTGGCGGTCCCGCCGGGGACAGTGGTCTGACCGGCAGAAAAATTATTGTGGACACCTACGGCGGCTACGCCCGTCACGGCGGCGGCGCGTTCTCCGGCAAGGATCCCACCAAGGTGGACCGCAGCGCGGCGTACGCGGCGCGATATATCGCCAAAAATATCGTCGCCGCCTCCCTGGCCTCGCGGTGCGAGGTGCAGCTGGCTTATGCCATCGGCGTAGCCCGCCCGGTTTCGGTGTTTGTCGATACCTTCGGTACCGGCAAAATCGACGACGGCGCGCTGGAAGCGATTGTCAGCGAATTGTTTGATCTGCGCCCCGCCGCCATGATCAGCAAGCTGCAGCTGCGCCGTCCACAGTATCGGGCGCTGGCAGCCTACGGGCATATGGGCAGAGAGGATCTTGATGTCCTCTGGGAAAAAACGGATATGGCGGATGCGCTGAAAGAGCGCGCCGAGCAATATCAGACCAATGGTTGATCCGGCAAAAAAATAAAATAATATCGGAGGATTTGGGTTATGGGTCTGAAAGAAAAAGCGACCGAGCTGGTCGTAAAGCAAACCGTAAAATCGCTGCACGACGATTTTGACAAAACATCTGCCAGGCTGATTGATTTAGCGGAGAAGAAATACAAGAATGATCCGCTGATCATGAAGATTCTGGGCGGCTTAAAGCGCGCGCTGACCACAGAGGGGTATGTCTGGGGCGAATATTTGAAATCTCTTGCCACCGAGACCGATCCCGGAACGCTGGAAAAGCTGATCCGCCCGATCATGAACGCAGGCTTTTATAGCTATGAGACCAGAAAGGCTGCGATTGAAAAATACCAATGCAACGTCCCCTGGGCGATTCTGATTGATCCCACGGCGGCGTGCAATCTGAAATGCACCGGCTGCTGGGCGGCGGAGTATGGGCACCAGTCCCAGCTGACCAATGAGGATCTGGATAAAATCATTTCCGAGGGCAAGGAACTGGGCACCTATGTCTATCTGTTCACCGGCGGCGAGCCGCTGATGCGCAAAAAGGATCTGATCCGCATCTGCGAGGAGAATCCGGACTGCCTGTTCTTGACCTTTACCAACGGCACCCTCTGTGACGACGCCTTTGCCGACGAAGTCAGACGGGTGGGCAATATGCTGCTGATTTTCTCCATCGAAGGCAACGAGGAGACCACCGACGCCCGCCGCGGCAAGGGTACATACCAGGCTGTCACGGCGGCAATCAAACGGCTGAAGGACCGCCAGGTTATCTTCGGCGCGTCCCTTTGCTACACCAAGCTGAACGCCGAGGTCATCGCCTCGGATGAATACGCTGATTTCCTGGTGGAGCTGGGCTGCCGCTTTGCCTGGTATTTCAGCTATATGCCCATCGGCAACAGCGCGGGTCCCGAGATTCTCGCCACTGCCGAACAGCGCAAGCTGATGTATGACCAGATCCGCAAATGGCGTCACAGAGAGCGCAAGCCCCTGTTCACCATCGATTTCTTTAACGACGGCGAGTATGTCGGCGGCTGCATTGCCGGCGGCAAGCAGTATTTCCACATCAATTCCAACGGCGACTGCGAGCCCTGCGTGTTCTGCCATTATTCCACCGTCAATATCAAGGATCCGGACACCCATCTGATCGACGTGCTGCGCAGCCCGATGTTTATGGCGTACCGCGCCCGTCAGCCCTTCAGCGACAATATGCTGCGCCCCTGCCCGATCCGCGACAACCCCGGCGCCATCGTCAAGATGGTCCACGAGACCGGCGCGAAATCCACCGACCTGGTCAGCCCGGAGAGCGTCGAGCATCTGGTCGGCAAGACCATCGATCTGGCGAAATCCTGGAAGCCCGTCGCCGACGCGATGATGACGGAGCACGGCTTCATTAAGGGCAAAGCCCGGAGTATGGATATGTATACCGAGGTGGAAGCGGCACATATTCACGATTTTGATGAATTTGACGTTCCGGCGGAATCATAATAATTACAGAAAACGGACGCCGGCAGGTGCTGTCGGCGCCCTTTGTCTATGTTTTCAGAGGAAGGACTTGAGGTATGGAAAAATGTTTGGAGCGGGCGCAATCGGCGCAGCAGGTCGGCATTGATCCCGCCGCCGTGCAGCACCTGGCGCAGGCGCTGATCCGGGGCGGCATGGATTTGCACAGCCTGATGGTGATCCGCCATGGCAAGGTGGCGAGCGAGGTTTATATCGCGCCCTTTTACCGGGAAAGCGTGCATATGGTGTTTTCCATCAGCAAAAGCTTTTTATCGGCGGCGTACGGCTTCGCCCTGCAGGAGGGGCTTTTGACCAGAGAGACGAGATTTTTGGAGGTCTTTCCGGAGCTTCGCCCGAAAAAAGAGGATCCCTATCTGGAAAAACTGACCATCGATCACCTGATGCGTATGACCTCCGGTAAGCGTACCCATCGGGGCGGCAGGAACTGGCTGCGGACCTTTGTCCGGGCAAAATGGGATTTTGAGCCGGGCACGAGCTTTCGTTATGTCAATGAAAATTATTCCGCCGCCGCTGCCGCCATCCGCCGCCTTTCCGGCAGAAGCATCACCGAATATCTGACGCCCCGCCTCTATGAGCCGCTGGGCATGGAGACGCCGGTCTGGGAGACCCGTCCCGACGGTACCGAGGCGGGCGGCTGGGGGCTGCTTTTGAAAACCGAGGATATCGCAAAGTTCATCCTCTGCTGCCACAACGGCGGTTCTTTGTTTGGCAAGCAGATTCTTCCTGCGGATTATATCAAAGAAGCGACCTCCAACCTGACCGATTCCTCTGTGTCCCAGACGGACGCGGACAGCGCGGCGGGATACGGGCTGGGCTTCTGGCAGTGTGCCGGACACCCCGACACCTTCCGCTGCGAGGGGATGTATTCTCAATACGCGGTCTCTTTTCGCAAAGAGGACGCCTGCATTGTCATGACCGGCGCCAACCACCGGCTGCAAAAGACACTGGATATTCTCTGGGCGTACGCCGACGGGCTGTTTATCCAGCCCCAGGCGGACGCTGTCCCGACGGCAATCACCCTGCCGGCGTCCTTTGTCGCGCGGCAAACGCCCCGCAGTCCGCTGGAACGGAAGATCAGCGGCAAGCGCTACGCGCTCAATAAGCCGCTGTTTGTGGACGCCTGCGGGTATCCCATCGGTGTTTTTCCGATGCAGGTCACCTTCTTCTCCCGGGAAAAGGGCGGTGATATGACCAATCTGAGCTTCCAATTCCGCGAAAACGATGCGGTGATGCGCTGGGACGAAAGGCGGAACCCGGGCTTGCAGGTCGTTTTGCCCTTGAACGGTGAGACGGCGGTCAGCCGCGTTCGCATCGGCGAGCTGGATTTTGAATGCGCCTGCTATGCCTATTGGTCGGATGAAAAGACGCTGGAGGTTCTGATCAAGCCCATCCCCGCCACCGTCACCCGCCGGTTTATCTTTACCTTCCGCGGCGATACGCTGACCATGCAGCCGCGCACCGTGCCCGATATGGAGGAACGTACCCAGGCGACCGGCGAAAAGCTGAAATCCATCCTGAAGGGAAAATATTTTGAATGGTGGATCAAGGTACTGGTGCCCCGGGTCGGTAAAATTCTCCAGCCCACCGAATACGGCGTCGCTAAAGGCGGCGGCAAGGAAAAGTAATATAAATAGAAAAAGCATGACCCTGCGATCATGCTTTTTTATGTGAACCTTTCGGACAGCAGGTGCGGAATCGGTAAAACCCCCGGCGCGCCTGCTTTTTATATTGCCTCAGCCGACGACCACCCGATAGGCAAAATCCAGAATCGGATCGGGAATCAGCTCCAGCGGCAGCAGCAGCTTGCTGTTTTTGACCCGATAGCGCTGGCGCGGACGGGGCTTTTCCACCGCCTTAACTACGGCGGCGGCGATATATTTCGGGTCGCCCACCATCTTGAATTCAAAATCCATCAGCGGCTTGATTTTCTGCAAAACCTTCGCATAATATTTGGTATTCGCCGCGATGCGGTCATACCCGGCGGAGGCGGTCTGGTGCATATTGGTTTTGAAGGAACCGGGCTGGATTTTCACAACCGGCACGCCCAGAAACATCAGCTCCCGCCGCAGACTGTCGTTATAAGCCTCCACCGCGTATTTGGTGATGGTGTAAGGTCCGTTAAAGGGCTGGGGCTTCAAATAGCCGCATTCCGAGCTGCAATTGATGATGCGTCCCCCGCCCGCCATGACCAGCTCGATAAAGGAGCGATTGACGCGCACCATGCCCATCACGTTGACCCGCAGCATTTTTTCAATCAGCTCGGGGCTGTTCCCCTCAATCAGCGAGCTGAGCGTGTGGATGCCGGCGAAGTTGATCACCGCGTCCAGCGTTTGGGTGGTTTGCAGCACCGTCTGCTTCGCCTTCTCGATGCTGTCCTGGCTGGTGATGTCCATTGACAGCGGCAAAATGCCCGGTGTTTTGCCGATTTCCCTCAGGGCGTCCTCGTTGATGTCCGCCGCAAAAACGGTATATCCCCGCGATGCCAGCGCTTTGGCACAGATGCCGCCCAAGCCGCCGGCGCCGCCGGTCAAAAGCACATACTTCATAGATCTCGCTTCTTTTTTACAAGTCCCCTTGTTGTATTTTTGCGACTGTTTTAAAAAAAGAGAATGCCGCCGCTCTTTTTTGAAAACCAATCGCGTGAATACCATTGTAGCATCTTTTACCAAGTTTTGCAAGATTTTGATAAAAATTTTATCTGTTTTTTAAGAGCCGGCGGTGTGGAAAATCCCTGACACCGGCGGGAAATTGGGACTTGATTTTCCCAAAAAGCCGTGCTATAATCTATAGGAAAATCTCATGCGGACGGAGCCTTGCCGCCCTGCGCACAGCGCTCGGCAGGGTGCAGAGGTCCGCAGCGGTTATCAAAAAGGAGGAAAAATCATGTCAGTCATTTCTATGAAACAGCTGCTGGAAGCAGGCGTCCATTTCGGACATCAGACCAGAAGATGGAACCCCAAAATGGCTCCGTATATCTTCACCGAGAGAAACGGGATCTACATCATTGATTTGCAGAAGACCGTCAAGAAGTTTGACGAGGCGTATATGTTCGCCCGTCAGGTGGCTGCCGACGGCAAGGACATTCTCTTTGTCGGCACAAAAAAGCAGGCGCAGGACTCCATCAAGGAGGAAGCGATCCGCTGCGGGATGCCCTATGTCAACGCCCGCTGGCTCGGCGGTATGCTGACCAACTTCGCTACCATCAAGCTGCGCATCAAGCGTCTCGCCCAGCTGCACACCATGCAGGAGGACGGCACCTTTGATATGCTGACCAAGAAGGAAGCCGCCAAGCTCCAGCTGGAAATCGAAAAGCTCGAAAAATTCCTTGGCGGCATCACCGAGATGAAGAAAATGCCCGGCGCGATGTTCGTCGTCGATCCCCGCAAGGAGAAAAACGCCGTCCAGGAAGCGAAAAAGCTCGGCATTCCGATCATCGCCATCGTCGATACCAACTGTGATCCCGACGAGATTGATTATGTTATCCCCGGCAACGACGACGCAATCCGCGCCGTTCGCCTGATCGCCGGCGCCATTGCCGACGGCGTTATCGAGGGCCGTCAGGGCGAGCAGAACGCGCCCGAAACGACCGAAGCCGCTGTCGCAGAGGAAGCCGCCGAAGAGGAAGCCGCTGCCGAATAAGCCCTTTTCCAGCCCGTGCCCTTTCGTGCGGGCTGATTTTCCGACAAAAACCAAATTGATATAGGAGGATGTTTTTTATGGCATCGTTTACCGCAAAAGATGTTGCTGCTCTGAGAGAAAAAACCAACGCAGGTATGATGGATTGCAAAAAAGCCCTGACCGAAGCCGACGGCGATATGGACAAGGCGATTGATTTCCTGCGCGAAAAGGGTCTGGCTGCCCAGGCGAAAAAGTCCGGCAGAATTGCTGCCGAAGGCGTGGTCCTGACCTATACCGACGAAGCGAATCAGGTCAGCGTCGTGGTTGAGGTCAACTCCGAGACCGACTTCGTCGCCAAGAACGATACTTTCCGTGCCCTGGTTGAGGGTGTTGCCAAAACCGTTGCCGAGCAGAATCCCGCGACTGTCGAGGAATTGCAGGATATGCAGATGGCTGGCAAAAACGAGACCGTTGCCGCCGCGTTCCAGGAGGCGGTTCTCTCCATCGGTGAAAATATGAAAATTCGCCGTTTTGCGCGTGTGGAAGGTCCCGCTGCGACCTATGTCCATGGCGGCGGCTCTGTCGGCGTTATCGTCACCTTTGACACTGACGCCGCTACGGCTGCCACGGCTGAATTTAAGGAAATGGGCAAGGACGTCGCCATGCAGGTGGCTGCCATGAGCCCGCAGTACCTTGATCCCGCTTCCGTGCCCGCCGATGTGCTGGAGCACGAAAAAGGCATTATGATCGCCCAGATGAAGGAAGACCCCAAAATGGCGAACAAGCCCGACGCCGTACTCGAAAAGATTGTGGTCGGCAAAGTCGGCAAGTTCTACAAAGAGGTCTGTCTGTTGGATCAGCAGTATGTCAAGGACGGCGATATGGACGTCAAGGGCTATGTCGCCTCCGTTGCCAAAAAGCTCGGCGCCGACATCAAAGTGACCGGCTTTATCCGTTATGCCAAGGGCGAGGGTCTGCAGAAGAAGGAAGAAAACTTCGCCGACGAAATCGCCAAGATGGTTCAATAAGGATCAGCTCATCAAATACCGCAGGCGGGAGCAATCCCGCCTGTTTTTTGTGTGAAAAATTTACAGCAGCAAGAGAATGACGCAAGGAAAAGACCGGAAATGCCGGCAGCCGCAGCGCGGGCAAAGCGCCGTGAAAGCGGCTGCCCAGAGGACAGCAGGCGGGGAATGCAGCGGTTTTTTTGGCAAATACGGTCGGAATATGGATGGATTGTTAAATTTTTCAATTCTCTTGACAAGAGAACGGAAGAAGAGTATACTAAAATCAATATCAAATGATATTAAGAATCATTAGGAGGTCCTCTCTATGAAAAAATGGGTCTGCCCGGTTTGCGGGTATGTACATGAAGGCGATACGCCCCCCGAGAAATGTCCTCAGTGCGGTGTTCCCGGTGCTAAATTTACCGAGGTGAAAGCCGGCGCCGCCTACGCCACTGTTCACGTGGTCGGCGAAGGCGCGAAGGATAAGATTGAGGCTGACGTTTATGAAGGTCTGGTCGCCAACTTTAACGGCGAGTGCTCCGAGGTCGGGATGTACCTTGCCATGAGCCGCGTCGCCGAGCGCGAAGGCTATCCCGAGGTCGCCGAGGCGTTCAAGAGATATGCTTTTGAGGAGGCGGAGCACGCCGCCAAATTCGCCGAGCTCCTGGGCGAGGTGGTCACCGACTCCACCAAGAAAAATCTGGAAATGCGCGCGGAAGCCGAAGCAGGCGCCTGCGACGGTAAATTCCAGCTGGCGAAGAGAGCCAAAGAGCTGGGCTATGACGCGATCCATGACACCGTTCATGAGATGGCGAAGGATGAAGCCCGTCACGGCGCCGGTTTTTCCGGTCTGCTGAAGAGACTCTTCTGATTTTTAGCCAAACATAAAAAAGCTGTGATCGGATTTCTCCGGTCGCAGCTTTTTTATAAGGAAAAGGGCTGTCAGTTTTTTAGGCTGTTCAGCGGGGCGGGGATTCTGCCTCCCCGGGCGATGAAGGCTTCGGATGAGAAGGGATGTACCGGCATCACCGGCGCGGAGCCCAAAAGACCGCCGAATTCGATTTCGTCGCCGAGCTGCTTGCCCGGCGCGGGAATGACGCGCACCGCTGTGGTTTTGTTGTTGGTTACGCCGATGGCAGCCTCGTCGGCGATGATGGCTGCGATGGTCGAGGCGGGCGTGTCGCCGGGGATGGCGATCATGTCCAGACCCACCGAGCATACGCAGGTCATCGCCTCCAGCTTATCCAGATGCAGCGCGCCGGATTTGGCGGCGGCGATCATGCCCTCGTCCTCGCTGACTGGGATAAAGGCGCCGGAGAGCCCGCCCACGTGGTTGCTCGCCATCACGCCGCCTTTTTTGACCGCGTCGTTGAGCAGCGCCAGCGCGGCAGTGGTGCCATGGGTGCCGCAGACCTCAAGTCCCATTTCTTCCAGAATCCGCGCCACACTGTCTCCGACCGCCGGGGTTGGCGCCAGGGAAAGATCGACGATCCCAAAGGGAACGTTCAGCCGCTTGGAAGCCTCCTGCGCCACCAGCTGCCCCATGCGGGTGATTTTGAAGGCGGTTTTTTTGACGGTTTCGGCGACAACGTCAAAGGGCTTGCCCTTGCAGCTTTGCAGCGCGTGACAGACCACGCCGGGACCGCTGACTCCTACGTTAATGACGCATTCCGGCTCGCCCACGCCGTGGAACGCCCCCGCCATAAAGGGATTGTCCTCTACCGCGTTGGCGAAGACCACCAGCTTGGCGCAGCCCATGCCGCCGCTGTCCTTGGTCAGCTCGGCGGTTTGTTTGATTATATCGCCCATCAGACGCACCGCGTCCATATGGATGCCCGCCCGGGTAGAGGCGACGTTGACGCTGGCACAGAGAAAATCCGTCTCCGCCAGCGCGGCGGGGATGGAGGCGATCAGACGGCGGTCGCTTTCGGTAAAGCCCTTTTGTACCAGGGCGGAAAACCCGCCGATGAAATTTACGCCGCAGGTCTTGGCGGCGCGGTCAAGCGCCTTTGCCAGAGGCGTATAATCTTCGCTTTCACAGGCGGCGGCGACCAGAGAGACCGGCGTCACGGAAATGCGTTTGTTGACGATGGGAATGCCGAATTCCCTTTCGATTTCGCAGCCGGTTTTGACCAGGTTTTCGGCTTTTTTCGTGATTTTATCGTAGATCTTTTCCGCGCAGCGATGGATGTCCGGATCGGCGCAGTCCGCCAGGGAAATGCCCATGGTGACGGTGCGGATGTCCAGATGCTGGTTGTCGATCATATCGATGGTGCTGAGTATATCCGAACGGTTGATCATGCGTTTTTCTGTCCTTCCCTTACACGCGGTGCATCGCGTTGAAAATATCCTCGCGCTGGATACGGATCTTCAGCGCCATATCTTCGCCCTTGGCAGTCAGCCGGTCGCCCAGCTCGGCAAAGGGCAGCTCGCACCCCTCGGTATCAATCAGCATGATCATCGTAAAGAAATCCTGCATGACCGTCTGACTGATGTCCAGAATGTTGACGCCGTTTTCCGCCAGCAGCGAGCAGACTTCGGCAATGATTCCCTTTCGGTCTTTTCCGACCACAGATACAATGGCTTTCATGGGTTCCTCCGTTGGTTCATCAAAAGACTCCATCCCACCGGACGGAGCCCTTTTGGTTTTCTTTTTTTATCTAAGAAACAGTCAGCCGACCATTTCATAGGTGTGCAGATATGTTGCGACGGTATGGTCATAGTCTGAGATGGTCAGATAGGTTTTTCCGTCCCGTTCAAAGATGGTCAGCCCCTCGCTCTCCCAATCGATCAGTCCGGTCATCGGGCGCACATAGGCGGTCTCATACGCGCCGGTCGCAAGGTCGATTTTGCCGACGATGCGGTCCTTTGCGCCCTCCTCGGTTTCGTGGTCAATGTTCAGATACAGCGCGCCGTCATAGACCTCCGCCCCCTGGATACGATCCACCTGGTCGATGCCGGTAATCGGCAGCTCATAAAGGAAAGAAAGCGTCCTTAGATCGTAAACATACAGCCGGTCCGCCCCCTTGAACCGGGCGCAGTACAGCTTGCCGTTTTCTTCGTCTGCTGCGCACCAGGGAAGCCCATCGCAAAGGAATTGTCCGGCGTCCGGGCGCTCGTCGGCAGGCAGATTCGCCCCCAGCTCTTCGGTGATCTCATAGCCGCGCATCTTTGCATAACGACCGGTATACTTCAAATCGGTATCGTATATCAGCACCAGATGGTCGGCATTATCGTCCAGATTTTCCAGCGCGCAATAAAGCAGCCCTTCGCCGTCCACCTCGGCGTAGCTGAGGTCGCCGATGTGGTCATAGTCCAGCGCCTTAAATTCGGCGGGAATCACGTCCAGCTCCTTTTGTAAAATTTCGCCGGTCCGCATATCGATTTTCGCCAGCGCCGCCAGCTGAATGCCGGCAAGGGAGCCGGAGGTGTAATAGTAAGTGCCGTCGTTGGTGATACCCTGACCGCCGCCCGCCAGCGCATCCACCAGCACCAGCTGTTTGGTCTCGACCAGCGGCAGGCTCTCGCCGCCCTTATGCAGCCCCGGCGGGCTGAGAAGGCCGGTGATAAACACGAAGATCGCCGTGATAAACGTCCAGATTCGAGTAAATAACGCTGTCATGCAAACCCCTCGCAATCACGCTTTTTTTTCATTATACCGGATGACGCGGGCAAAAGCAATGATTTTTTCCGCTTTTTCTTGCAATGCGGCGCCGATTTTGCTATAGTTAACATGAATCCATAGCGATAGAGGGGTGTGTCTATGCTAAACCAACCACAAATCCGAAAAATGCTCGGAAAAATCAAACGATTGGAAAATACGCTCTATGACCGGATTTTTTTGCCGGTTGACTCGGTGGATTTTGCGCTGAGGCAGACCGGAGATTGGCTTACCGAAGCGCCGTCGGACGGCTACCGTCCTATCGCGCGAGGCGAAACCTGGGGCGGCGAAGGGCAGTACGGCTGGTTCCGGACCACGTACCGCGTGCCGGAAAAGCTCGCGGGCAGGCGGCTGTTCCTGCTGCCGCAGATCGGCTGCTATGAGGGGATGCTTTTTGTCAATGGTGAGCCCTTCGGCACCTATGCCAATAAACACCAGATCCAGTATACCGACCATGGCAATCATTACTGCGACCGTTTTGCCGAAGGCGCGGCGGCGGGCGAAGAGATCGAGCTGACGCTGGAGCTGTACTGCGGGCATTTTGACCCGGGCAATCATCCGTTTTCCACGCCGCAGAAAACCGAATTTATGTATACTTACAACGGCGCGCAGATCTGCGTCAAAGACGAGGCGTATCAGGAGTTGTATTTCGATTTGCGCACCGTGCGTCAGATGGCGGAGGCTCTGTCCGAGGACGATTTCCGGCGCGGGGAGGCGATCTCGGTCTTATATGAAGTCCACAACCGAATCTTTTACGACGCCGAACATGCCGAGGGAGAAGCGTTTCTTTCTGCCCTTTGTGAGGTTCAGCCGCTGTTAAAACGATTCCTTGCTTCGCCGTCCTCCGACAGCGCGCCCTTTGCCGGTCTGACCGGTCATAGCCATATGGATACTGCCTGGCTCTGGCACGTAGGCGAAACGATCAAAAAATGCGCTCGCACCTATTCCAACGCGCTGAATCTGATGGATCAATATCCCGAATACCGTTTTTTGCAAAGCTCTTCCTGCCACAGCGATTTCATGCGCAAATATTATCCGAGCCTGTTTGAGCGTATCCGGCAGAAGGTAAAGGAGGGGCGCTATGAGCCCAACGGCGGCGTCTGGGTCGAATGCGACTGCAATATCACCTCCGGCGAGTCAATGGTCCGTCAGTTCTTGTGGGGGCAGCGCTTTACGCGGAAATATTTCGGTTATACCTCCGACGTGTTCTGGCTGCCGGATACCTTCGGCTATTCCGCCTCCATCCCCCAGATCATGCGCGGCTGCGGCTGCCGGTATTTTATGACCACTAAAATCAGCTGGAACGATACCAACCGCTTCCCCTATGATTCCTTCGTCTGGGAGGGTATTGACGGCACACGGGTCTTCGCCCATTTCAACACGACCCATCATTTCCCCGATGCGGAAGATATGTACGAGCGCTTCGGTCAGATCGCCCAGCCGGAAGTGACCAACCGGAAATATATGGCTTACGGCTTTGGCGACGGCGGCGGGGGACCGACCTATGAGATGATTGAAAGCGCCCGCCGCTGCGCCGATCTGGAGGGGCTGGGCAAAAGCCGCCATATGAGCGCCGGTGATTTTATGCGTCAGCTGGAGCAGACCGCGAAGCACCCCAATGTTTACCGTGGGGAATTGTATCTGGAGCTGCACCGGGGCACTCTGACCAACCAGCATACCATCAAACGCAACAACCGCAAAAGCGAGGGCGCGATCCATGACCTGGAATTTTTGACCGTCAGCAACGCTCTGAAAGCGGGGCAGCCCGCCCGTCACGGGGCGGTCGACCCGCTGGTCGAAACGCTGCTGCTCAATCAATTTCATGATATTCTCCCCGGCACCTGCATCCACCGCGCCCACGCGGAAAGCCGCGCCGCCACCACCAAACTGCTCGCTGACGCCGAGGCGCTGATTGCCGAAGCAGCCCGCGGGGAGGGGGAGGGCGTGACGCTGATCAATACTCTGTCCTTTGACCGTTCGGAACCGGTGTTCCTGCGCGCGCGCAAAGGGTATCATATTGGCGGCGGTTACCGCCAGCAGATCTATACCGATCTGGACGGCGAGGAAAAGCTGATCCTCTGCGGCGTGACGGTTCCCGCTTTTTCGTCTGTTACCCTGCGTTGGGAAGAGGGCGAGGCGCAAAGCGAGCCCTTTATCCGGCAGGACGGCACAGCCCTTGTTACGCCCTTTGCGCGGATTGTATTGGATGAAAACGGCGCTTTCACCTCCTTTGTCGACACCCGTGCCGAGCGGGAGCTGTGCGGCGAAGGGTATGCGCTCAACACCCTGCTGATGGCAGAGGATGTGCCCTGCGAGTGGGACAACTGGGACATCGACGCGGACATCGAGGGTAAGCTGAAGCCCACGGCGCGGCTGCTTTCCGCCGAGGTCGTCTCCTCCGGCGCCTGCGCCCATATCCTGCGCCATACCTATCGCCTTTCCGAAAAAAGCACCCTGACGCAGGATGTGATCCTGTTCGCCGATACGCCGGAAGTACGCTTTGATACAAAAATGAATTGGCAGGAGGAGCACCGCCTGCTCAAGGCGTGCTTCGATACGACGATCCGGGAAGACTTTGCCAGGCAGGAAATTCAATTCGGCTATGTCAAACGTCCGACCACCCGCAACAATACCTGGGAGCAGGCGAAATTTGAGGTTTTGAATCATAAATACACCGATCTCTCCGAAAGCCGCTTTGGCGTGGCAATCCTGAACGACTGTAAATACGGGATGCTGCTGAACGGCTCGCGGATGGCGCTGTCCCTGCATAAGGGCGGTGTGCGTCCGGATCATCATGGCGACAAGGGGGTGCATCGCTGCATCTATTCCTTCCTGCCGCATACCGGTCCTTTTTCAGCGAAATCGGTTATTCAGCCCGCTTACGCGCTGAATGCGCCCCTGTTGACAGGCAGCGGCACTTATGAAGCGGTTCCGCCCATCGTTTGCGCGGCGGACAATATCATTGTTGAAACCATCAAGCCCTGTGAGGACGAGGAGAACGCCTTCATCGCCCGCTTGTATGAAGCGGAGGGCGCCTATACGAATACCGCCTTTGCTCTTGCGCCCGGGGCGAGACAGGTCGTCCTGACCGATATGCTCGAAGAGCCGCTGCCCGGCGGCGCGCCGGAAGGGAAGCTGACTTTCCGCCCCTTTGAGATCAAAACCCTGAAAATCAGCTATTGAAAACAGCTTGAGGAGGCTTTATGATGACAGTGACCATTCCGGACGGGGTCTATCCGACCATGCTGACCCCCTTCACCGCCGACAATCGGGTGGATTACGCCGCGCTGGAGCAGCTGATCGATTGGTACTACGAGCGGGGGGTACGCGGCTTGTTCGCTATCTGCCAGTCCAGTGAAATTTTCTTTCTTTCTCCGGAGGAAAAGTTGGAGATTCTGCGCTTTGTTATGGCGCATAAACCGAAGGATGTGACCGTCGTTGCGTCGGGGCATACCGCCGACAGCCTGCCCCGGCAGATCGAGGAAGCCAAGCGGCTGATTGATACCGGCATCGATGCCTATGTGCTGATTTCCAACCGACTGGCAGCCGAGGACGAAGACGATGATGTGTATCTTTCCCGCATGGCGCAGATTCTTGCGGCGCTGCCGGAAATTCCTCTGGGCGTATATGAGTGTCCCTACCCTTATAAACGGCTGCTCAGCGAGCGTGTATTGTCGGAAATGGCAAACAGCGGGCGGTTCCGTTTCGTCAAAGATACCTGCTGCGATCCGGAGCTGATCCGACGCCGTCTGGCGGTTACCAAGGGCAGCGGCTTGAAAATTTTCAACGCCAACTGCGCCACGGTGCTCGACAGTGTCGAAATGGGCTGCGCCGGCTTTTCCGGTGTAATGGCAAATTTTCATCCGGAAATTTATGTCGAAATGCTCGCTTGCCGGAAGACCGATCCGCAGCGCGCGCAGCTCCTGCAAAACTTTGCCGGCTTCGCCTCTATGGCGGAATGTCAGGTCTATCCGGTCAATGCGAAGTATTATCTGTCGCTGGACGGACTGCCCGTTACCACCCGCACCAGAAGCCGCGCCGAGGCGGAGCTGACCGCCAGCCGCAAAGCGGAGATCCGGCAGATGTACGCCTTTACCAAAGAATTTGAGCAGCGGATCGGGCTGACAATCCCGCTTATCCGCTGAAAAGGAGTCTGTTTTTATGAAAGCATTGGTCAATGCGAAGGTCATTCTTTTTGATAAAATCAGAGATTGTGTGGTCCTGGTTGATCAGGGAAAAATCGTTGCGCTTGCTCAGCGGGCGGAGGAAGGGATCCCCACCGAGGACTGCGGCGGCGCTTATCTGGCACCGGGGTTTGTGGATGTCCACGTGCATGGCGGCGGAGGGTATTCCGCCATGAGCCATTCCCCGGATGATATTGTCAAAATGGCAGAAGCTCATCTGGCGCACGGCACCACCTCCATCGTCCCCACAACGCTGGCTTCCACCATCGAGAACCTGCATGGCGCGATGGACGCCATCGATCGGGCGATGGAACAAAGCGACAAGGCGCATATTCTCGGCATCCATCTGGAGGGACCCTATATCTCCCTGCAATTTAAGGGCGCGCAGTCGCCGGACGATATTCTGACCCCGGCAAAAAAAGACCCGGCGGTTTTGTTGGATCACTCGAAAAACATCCGCCTGATGGGCGCCGCGCCGGAGATTGCGGGCGGTGTCGCGCTGGGCAGAGAGATTACAAAACGCGGGATCATCGCCTCTGTCGCCCATTCCGCCGCCACCTACGATGTGATGGCTCGGGCGCTGGAAAACGGCTATTCCGATGTGACGCACATTTATTCCGCCTGTTCCTCTTGTACAAAAATCAATAATTTCCGCGTCGGCGGCGTGGTGGAGGGCGGTTTGTCGCTGGACGGCTTTACCACCCAGTTTATCGGCGACCTTCGCCATCTGCCGGTGGAGCTGCTGCGCATTATTTATAAATGCAAGGGCGCAGATCTGGCTTACGGCGTCAGCGACGGTCTGGAATTTGCCGCGCTGGATATGGAAGAGGGCGAGGTCTATCGCCAGCAGAACGGACTTTCCGTGGTCTATGAGGACGGGGTAATGAAGCTTGCTGACCGTTCCTGCCTTGCCGGCTCGGTCACCACCATGTCCGCCATCTGCCGAAATCTGTATAAAACCGTTGGCGTGCCCCTGGTAGAGGCGGTGCGTATGTGTTCTTCCACTCCCGCTCGGGTCGTCGGCTTCGGCAAAACCAAGGGTAGGATCGAAAAAGGCTACGACGCGGATTTTGTTCTGCTGGATGATGCGCTTCAGGTCAAAGCGGTCTATACCGACGGAATTCGCCGCTGATTGTTCCTTTTCTGTTGCTATTTTTCATTTTCCTGTAACCTTTTTTTAGCAATAACTGCTTGCTATTCTCAGGAAAAATGTGCTATACTGTTAATTATTGGAGGCGTATCACCATGAAAATGAAGCAGGGAATTCAACTGTATACCGTTCGCGATCTGATCCAGACGGTGGAGGATACCGAGAAAACCTTTGCCTATATCAAAGATTTTGGCTGCGATGTGGTGCAGATTTCCGGCATCGGCGACATAGCGCCGAAAACCGTGCAGGCGCTGGTCGAGCGCTTCGGCTTTGATGTGTGTGTGACCCACAAGCCCTTTGAGCGGATGGTCAATGACCTTGACGCGCTGATTGAGGAGCACCGCATGATCGGCTGCGACACCATCGGCATCGGCTCCATGCCCGGTGAGTACCGTGATGACCCTGACAAGGTGCTGGCGTTTGCCCGCCTTGCCTCCGAGATCGGCGAAAAAATGGCGAAACAGGGAATGCGTCTGGCGTACCATAACCATGATTTCGAGTTCCGCCCGCTGCCCAGCGGAAAAACAAGCATGGAAATTCTTCTGGAAAACACCGACCCCGCCCTGTTTGGGCTGATCCCCGATGTGGCGTGGCTTCAGATCGCCGGAATGGACGCTTGCCGGTTCCTGCGCGAGAACAAAGCACGCATCAAGGTCGTTCATATGAAGGACTATTGCTTTGAGGGAGAGAAACGCCGCTTCATCGAGTTTGGTAAAGGGCGAATGGATTTCGACGCGGTCTACAGGACCTGCGGCGAATGCGATATCCCCTATGCCGTCTATGAGCAGGACTGCGATTGGAGCGAAAGCGCCCTGGCTTCCTGTAAATACAGCTATGAAAAGATGTTGGAAACAGCGGCAAAAATAGACTGATTCCTTTATTTTGGAAGGAAAGATGATATGGCTCAAAACGAAAACAACAGAACGGAAGAGGAAATGAACCGGATTCTGGATGAAATGGCAAGGACCCCCGACAGGGCTGCGAAAAAACCGGATTCGTCGATACCGCCGCAGGCGCGAAACACCGCGCATCGCAAAGCGCCGCTTCGCTCCGCGCATCCGCAATCGAAGCAGGGCGCTTCGGCTCCGGCTTCCGACCCCCGGCGCTTCGCTTCGCCGGTACGTCCCGCCGCCGCGCAGCAAGCGTCCGCAGCTGCCGGTGAGAAAGACGGGAAGGGCGCCAGACGGTGGGCGGCGAAGCCCTCTCGCTTCGCTTCGTCGAATCGTCCGCCGAAGCCCAAAAAAGAACGAAAAAAAAGAAAGCCGATGTCCAAAGGCGCCAAGCGCTTCTGGCTGGTATTCGGCGCGTTTTTCTGTATTGGCGTGCTGACGGTTGGTCTCATCGGCGGCTATACTTTTGTTTATATGGGGAAAAATGTTTACGGCGATGTCATCATCGACCTGGACACGCAGACTGCCAACCAGAGCAAGACCTCCATTGTCTATGCCTATGACAACGGCGGCAACCTGACCGAGCTGACAAGGCTGCACGGGCAGGAGAACCGCATCTGGGTGGATCTGGATACCATCCCCAAAAATTTGCAGAACGCCTATATTGCGCTGGAAGACAAACGGTTCTGGAAGCATCACGGCGTGGACTGGATCCGTACCATTGGTGTAATTGTCAAGGAGCATTTTTCCCAAGGTGGCTCCACCATCACCCAGCAGCTGATCAAGAATCTGACCGGCGAAAACGGCAGGACGTTCAGCCGTAAATTCAACGAGATCATCCAGGCGCTGAATCTGGAGCGCCATTATGATAAAAACCAGATTCTCGAAGCCTATCTGAATACGCTGTATCTGGATGCCGGCTGCTACGGAGTGGAGACCGCGTCGGAGTATTATTTCGGCAAAGAAGTACAGGATCTGAACCTGGCGGAATGCGCCTGCATCGCCGCCATCACCCAGGCGCCCCGCACATATAACCCGATCATCAATTTTGAGAACAATCGAGAGCGTCAGCGGATGTGTCTTGATATGATGTTTGAGCAGGGGCTGATCACCGAAGAGGAGATGCAGGAAGCGAAGGACTACGAGCTGGTCTTCAATGTCGGCGAAAATAAGGTTTCCATCGACCGGGATGAGGACGATTCGTCCGATAGAGAAGAGCAGGACGAGTTCCAAAGCTATTATACAGACCTGGTGATCGATATGGTCATCGAGGATTTGATGAACAAATACGATTACACCTATTCCGTTGCCGAGCGTCAGATTTACTACGGCGGACTTTCCATTTATACTGCCGTTGATTTGGACGTACAGGAGCAGTTGGAGGAGGTATACTACAACCGCATCAGCTTCCCCGACGATGAGGAGGTTCAGTCCGCCATGACCATCATGGACTACAGCGGCAGGATCGTCGCCATCGTTGGTCAGGCGGGTCCCAAGCCCGGCAACCGGTGTCTGAATATGGCGGCGGATTCTCCCCGTCAGCCCGGTTCCTCCATCAAGCCCCTTTCCATCTATGCGCCGGCGATCAATGAAAATTTGATTACCTATTCCACCAAGGTGCAGAACTATGGCGTCATGCGCGTGGACGGCAAGATCTGGCCCTATAACTACGGCGGCGACCCCGGCTCGCCCGGTTCCTATCGCACGATTCAGCAGGCGATTGCGCCTTCGCTGAATACCGTTGCCGCCCAGGTACTCGAAAAGCTCGGCATCGAGACCTCCATCCAATATATGACCGATGTTTTCCATCTGGGACATGTGACCGAAACGGACGCAGCATTCGCGCCGCTGGCGACGGGCAGTATGACCTACGGCACCACAACGCTGGAAATGGCGGCTGCTTACGCCACCATCGGCAACAGCGGCAAATATTATGAGCCGTTTTCCTATTATGAAGTTCGCAATTCTGAGGGTGAAGTCATCCTGGAGACGGACCGTGAGGCTTATGAACAGGCGCTCGACCCCGGCACAGCGGATGTCATGAACGAGCTGCTGCAAACCGTCGTCACCGCCTCTGACGGTACCGCCCGCCGCTTCGGCATCGACGGTCAGGTCACCTTCGCCAAAACCGGTACCACTACCGACAATAACGACAGCTGGTTCTGCGGCGGTACGCCCTATTATGTCGCGGCGGTCTGGTTCGGCTATCCCGACAGCAACCGCCCCCTGCGCAACATCGCAGGCAATTCGCCGTCCGGTCATGTCTTTAAGGAAGTGTTTGACCGCATCCACGAGGGGCTGGAAGAGACAGAGGAATTTGAACACAGCGATTCCGTGGTCCGCCGTACCTATTGCCGCGGCTCCGGCAAGCTGGCGTCCTCCACCTGCGGCTCCACCGGCGTTGGTTGGTATAAAGAGGATAATATCCCCGGCTATTGCACCAACTGCGGCTCCTACGGCGACGCCATTCGCGGCGAAGAGGGCGGCAACGATACGCCCGCCCAGGAGACCTCGGCAGCGCAGACGACCGACGGCGACGGGCAGGATACGCCCGAGCCGCCGACAACCCCGCCGACCGATCCGCCCACTGATCCGCCGACCGACCCGCCCACCGAACCGCCACCGCCCACTGCCGCCGCGCCGGAAGGGGAGGAGGATCGCTGATGGTTATCCTTTCGGTGGATTACGGCGATGTGCGCACCGGCATTGCGATCTGTGATCCCGGTGAAATATTGGCTTCGCCGGTGACGGTGCTCACCGAGCCGGACGCAGCGCGGCTGGCGGAAAAGATCCGCGCGCTCTGCGTCGAAAAAAAAGCGGAAGCCATTGTGTTGGGCTTGCCGAAAAACATGGATGGCTCCGAGGGCTTTCGTGCCGAGGCGTGCCGCGCCTTTGCCCAAATCCTCCGGGAGACTTGCGACGTTCCCGTGATTCTGCGGGACGAGCGGCTGACCACCGTCAGCGCCCACCGGGCATTGAGCGATTCCGGCGTGTTTGGCAAGAAGCGCAAACAGACCGTAGACGCGGTCAGCGCCGTGATGATCTTACAGGATTATATTGATTCTCGCCATGGATAAAAAAGTGCGCCGCGGACGAATGAACCGTCCGCGGCGCTTTTTGCGTCGGCAAGAGGGAGACTTCAGCTGCCGCAGGAGCATCTGCCGCCGGAGGGAACCACCGGATCATCGCAGGTGTCGCAGTGGATGCTCTGGCGGTTGGGCGGGAAAAATTCATCCACCGGGAAGCGAATTTTGCGGAAGGAGTCGCAGGGATCCTCCGTCTCGCAGGTGCATTCCTTATTGGGAATACAGAAATCGTAGGCGGGGATCAGAATCTGCACATCCCGCTCCAGCTGAACGATGGTAAACAGCCCCAGGGTGACCTTGACGGCTTTTTCCTGGCTCGGATAATTGAAGGGACCGTCAAAGCAGCGGCGGATGCAGCCGGGAATACCATTGGTGCAGTCGGCGATATTGTCGCAGCAGTCGCAGGGGCGGCAGATCCGTACATCCAGACAAATCGGGTCAGCGACCTGGATTTTTGCCCGGGGATTGGTGGTGCGCATTGGCAGCTGCTGGTCGTCGCTGTCCTGGGCGTATTCCGACGAAAAAATTTTGACCTTGCCCTCGCTGCCGTAAAGAATGCACTTTTTGGAAAAAACACAAAGTCCGTTTACGGTGCAGGGCGCTGCGGTCGGTGCGGTAAACGCGTCCAGGCTGACAAGAAAGAAGAAGGTCAGATCGACGGTGTAATATCCGCGGTTAAAAGGAACCTTTTCCGTTTCGGTGAAAACATTCAGCACCTCACAGCCACGGCAGCGCACGCTGGTCGCGTTGTCAATGATGTCCTGTCCGTTGGCGGTAAAATAGACCCGCAAATCCGCCAGACAGTCCTTGTCGGCGCAGGAATCATAGACGCGGTTGGTGTCGATGCAGACGGCTTCCTTGATCGGACGCACCGCGTCGGCGCAGGGCTTTTTGGAATCCGGCATAAAAAATCCTCCCGTACATAGATTGGAAGCTTCAAACTTCACTAACAGTGTACGGGAGGAACGTTATTATGTTACAGTCCGCAGAAAATCAGATCAATAGGCAATGGTGTAATGATTCTCATAGGTCAGACCGATGCGGGCATTGTCCAGAGAAAGCAGACCGCCCATTGCGGAAACCGAACCAAAGGACATGATGGTCGGGGAAATGGTTTTTAGCTCGGTGATGTGACCGGTGGACTTTTCGATGGTCGCGGTCACTTCCGTGTCGAAGTACTGGTTCTGCACATCGGTGAAATCAATCATGGAGCCGGCAGCATCGGTGATGTCGCTGACATTGACCACGTCGACAATCGTACCGGCTTTGCCGCTGCCCGCAGTGGGGTTGATATCAGGATTATCCTGCGTGCAGTTCAGCTTGATATGTACGGTGTAGGTGTCACCGTTGTCGGTGCAGGTCGCTTCGGCAACCATATCCGGCGTCAGATTGCAGGTGGTCACGCCCTTGGGCGCCACATCCGCAGGCGTCAGCGCCGTGTTGGGCTGGGACTCTTTCAGGAACATGCCCATCAGCGTACCGGCGATGCTGGAAAGACCGCCGACCTCCAGAACGTCAGGGGAGTTGGTGTTGTTGGTATAGGTCAGCGTCGCGCCGCTGGCTTCGGTTGCGATCTTGTTATAGCACTCTTTATAGTAATTGACCACTTCTTCCGGCGTGGAGGGCGCGCCCGTCGCTGCGCCGCCCTGCTCGCCGCTGTCGTCTGCGGGCGTGGAGGCGTCCGGCGTGGAGGCGTCCGGGGTCGAAGCATCCGGGGTCGAAGCGTCCGGCGTAGAGGCGGAAGGCGTCGAGGCTTGCGGCGTGGTGGGCGTCGGTGTCTGGGTGCCCGTGCCGGTGCCTGTGCCTGTACCGGTACCGGTGCCGGTACCGTCGGAGGCGCCGTCGCCATAATTCATGGAAATGCAGATGATGGGATTTTCAACCGCGTCGTTCGCCGCGCCGCAGCCGGCGAAAGCCACAACCGTAAAGGCTGCCAGCAAAACCAAAGCGGTCAATCGTCTGATCTTTTTCATATGCCACACTCTTTTTTCAAAAATTTTTTCATCTATTATTATAGCAAAAAACGGGGTACTGTCAAGTAGCGATTTTTCGTTTTCTGTGTAATTTTCTTGAAATTATGTCCTTTTCTGAAGGATAATGGAAAAACAGAAAGAAATGGACAAAGTGTAAAAAAGTCTTGTATTTTTACGCGACATTTGTTATACTTTTTTGTATATAAGTGACCGAAACGGAGGCTTAGCGATGTTGTCATTGATTCAGACCATATCAACCTTTTTCAGCAAGCTGATTGCGCTGTTTACCTCTCTCTTGCTTTCGATGGGCGTCTTCACGCCGCCCCGGACCGAAAGTCCGCTGCCGTCCGGCGCGGAAAAACCGATCCTGCAGGTCGCTCTGCTGGCGGATTCGCAAATCTGGGCGAACTCTGACCGCCACTGGACCTTTATGGCAGCCTGTGAGGATATTGAGAACAACACCGATGCACTGGATGCGGTGGTGCTGGCGGGCGATTTGACCGAGTCCGGCGACGATCCCACCAATCAGATTGTGATTGATTTGCTGGCGGGGCTTTCGGTTGATAAAAAGCTCATTGCCTCCGGCAACCACGACGTGCGTCTGAATTATACCCACACCATGGCGCGGTTTATCGCCGACGCCAACGCCCTCGGCAGCGGTGACGCGGTGATCGACAAGCCCTATTACCGCACGACGGTCGGCGGCTATACCTTTGTGGTGCTCGGTTCCGAAAAACAGCGGCTGGAGCGCGCCTATCTCAGCGACGAGCAGCTCGACTTTCTGGATGCTGCCCTTGCCGATGGCACCAAAGACGGCAAGCCCGCCTTTGTGATCTGTCACCAGCCGCTGAGCAATACCCACGGCTTGCCGGAGATTTGGCGTACCGGCGATTTGGGTGAACAGAGCGCGCAAATCAAGGACATTATCCAAAAATATGATAATGTCTTTTTCCTGTCCGGGCACACTCACTCCGGTTTTGGGGAATATACTTATGACGATAGCGTTCCGGGGGTGAATCTTGTCAACATTCCGCCGGTCGGCAAGCCTGCCTCCCGCTGTTATGAACCGGCGGGGCAGGGCATTGTGATGCAGGTCTATGAAGACCGCGTGGTGTTCAAAGCCCGTAACTTCGCCGAGGGCGTCTGGCTCGGCGGCGATTTCCCGGACTTTGACCGGGCGTATGCATTGGTATAAAGCGAAAAAATGAACAGGGCGTGGGATTCCTGACGCCCTGTTCTTGACTTTTGGCGCGGTGGATGATACGATAGAGCCATTCGCACAGAAAAGAGGACGTCCGATGGAAAAAACCACTGCCGTAAAATCCAAAACCGGCGCTGCCGATCTGGCTTTGACGGCGCTGGGCGCGGTGCTGATCGCGCTCTGCTCCTATATCAGCATCCCGGCGGCGGTCCCCTTTACCATGCAGACCTTCGCCGTGTTTCTGGTTTTGCTGCTGCTGGGCGGAAAACGCGGTACCGGGGCGATCGCCGTTTATCTGCTGCTCGGCGCCTTTGGTGTGCCGGTTTTTTCCGGCTTTACCGGCGGGATCGGTCATCTTTTGGGGCTGACCGGCGGGTATCTTGTCGGCTTCCTTCTGTTGGGGCTGGTCTATTGGCTGCTGACCGTCGTTTGGGGTGAAAAGCGCCGGTGGCAGGGGGTCGCCCTGGGCGCGGGGATTGTGCTGCTCTATGCCTTCGGGACGCTCTGGTATCTCCTGGTTTATGCCCGCCGAAGCGGCGGAGCAGGCGTTTTTTCGGTGCTGAGCACCTGCGTTTTTCCCTTTGTGCTGCCCGATTTGTTAAAAATGGCGCTGGCGCTTTTGCTGGCGAACCGTTTGCAGCCCGTTCTGACAAGGCTGCGCCGCTGAGGCGGTCCGGGGGTAAAAAATCTGTTCGGGATAAAAATTTTGAAAAAGTACTTGATTTTCCCGGCAGAATCGGCTATAATACATAAGCTGTCTGTGACGGCGGTAAAGTGAATTTGAAGTATGGAGAGTTGTCCGAGCTGGTCGAAGGAGCACGACTGGAAATCGTGTAAACCGTCAACGCGGTTTCGAGGGTTCGAATCCCTTGCTCTCCGCCATGCGAAAAGCCTGATTTTATATCAGGCTTTTTTGCAATCAAAAACTAAACCAATGTACCGGCAAACGAGGAATGAAAATTGGATATCAAAGAACAATCGCTGCAAAAGCATTATGAATGGAAGGGCAAAATCGAGGTCAAATCCCGCGTCGCCATCGAGACGATGGAGGATTTATCCCTTGCCTATACCCCGGGCGTGGCGCAGCCCTGCCTGGAGATACAGAAGGATTACGAAAAATCCTTCGCGCTGACCCGCCGGTCCAATCTGGTGGCGGTCATCACCGACGGCACCGCTGTTTTGGGGCTGGGCGACATCGGTCCCGAAGCCGGTATGCCGGTGATGGAGGGCAAATGCGCCCTGTTTAAGGAGTTTGCCGATGTGGACGCCTTTCCCCTCTGCCTGCGGACAAAGGACGTAGACGAGATCGTCGACACCGTTTACCGCATTTCCGGTTCCTTCGGCGGCATTAATCTGGAGGACATCTCCGCGCCCCGCTGCTTTGAAATCGAAAAACGGCTAAAGGAAATTTGTGATATTCCGGTCTTTCACGACGACCAGCACGGCACGGCGATTGTGGTCGCCGCCGCCTTGCTGAACGCGCTGAAGGTTGTGAAAAAGGAGCTTGATGCGGTGCGGGTGGTGATCAACGGCGCGGGCAGCGCGGGGATTGCCATCGCCAGGCATCTATTGCGCATCGGCGTAAAGGAGCTGACCATGGTCGACAGGTTCGGCATCCTCTATGACGGCGCGCCGGAAAACAATCCCGCCCAGCAGGAGCTGGCGCAGCAGACCAATCGTTCCGGCAAAAAGGGGAGTCTTGCCGACGCGATGGAGGGAGCGGATGTTTTTATTGGCGTCTCCGCGCCCAATATCGTCAGCGAGGCGATGGTGAAATCCATGGCGAAGGACCCGATTGTTTTCCCCATGGCAAACCCCACGCCGGAGATTATGCCCGGCCTTGCCAAACAGGCGGGCGCAAAGGTGGTCGGTACCGGCAGGTCCGATTTTCCGAACCAGATCAACAATGTGATGGCGTTCCCCGGCGTTTTTCGCGGCGCATTGGACTGCCGCGCCAGGGATATTAACGAGGAAATGAAGCTGGCGGCGTCCGTGGCGCTTGCCAATCTGGTGGACGAGAACGAGCGGAGCGAAGACTATATTCTGCCCCGCGCCACCGATAAGCGCATCGGCAAGGTCGTCGCCGCCGCCGTCGCCGAAGCCGCCCGCCGCTCCGGTGTTGCGCGTATATAAAGTGACCATATCGTTTTATCCATGAAAAAAGGTTGCCACTGGCAGCCTTTTTTTGTTTGCCATATTTATGCAATAGATGGCACAAACGATTGATATTAGATGGCACAAACGATTGATATTTTTGAAGTTTGTACTATCCACAGCATAATCTTTTTAATTTATTTCAATTTATGTTGCGGACAGCATAAATTTTCGGTTTCAAATATTCATATATGTGCAGAACAAAAACATTCCTGTTTCGGTTTGCCTTATTTCGTTCTATATGTAAAATTCCCGAACAGCAAGCTCCACTGTTCGGGAATATATATTGCTTTAATTCTGGGCAATTTTAAGGCACAATTGCAATAATTCCAAGACGAGAGGTTCTTTTTCTTTGGGGAGCCGCCGCAACGCGGCTATTACCGTATCCCAATTGGTTTGCTGTTCCTCGCCTTTCAGCATATAGTCCAGACTGAGTCCTAATAGATCACTTAATTGAATCAGATTTTCAATGGACAATCCCGTGAGACCGCGTTCCACTTCGCTGAAATGTTTGACTGAAATGCCCAGCTGCTCTGCCAATTCTTCCTGAGTCAACAGCATTTTTTTCCTGCGAATTTTTATGCGTTGTCCCAGTTCTTTTTTGTAGTCGCTCATCTCATCACCCAACCTATCATGTTCATTTTATCAAAACTTTACCCTCTGAAAAACAGGGCAATGGGTTGACAAATACAACCTGATATGTTATATTTTTATTGGCTGAGGCTGAAATAATGACTGAGGCTGAAATAAAAAGTGAAGGAGAAAAGAAACATGCAAACGAGTAAAAAAATGGTCAGTCTTATCTTGTCTGTTTTGCTGTTTATGCTTGCTAGTGTACCGGCGTGGGCAGAGCTAGCGGAAACGACAGCGACGGACGCATCCCCCTTGGCCGTCACGATGACGGCAAACAAAGACAGCTATTCCACCTTGGGTGTTGCGACGGTTACGGTATCGGTCAGCAATATTTCACAATCTCCGGTAGCCAATGTCAGCGCTGCGGCAATTTTTGATGAGTTGGCGCCGGTTGGCAGAAAGAGTGAGGTGCAAAAAGAAATGGCCACCCTCGGAGCTGGAGAGCGTCTCTCTTTTACCTATCAGGCAACGCTGAACAAAAACGCCTTTTCGCTGAATTTGTTTCAGCGTATCTTTTTGTGGATTGTTCGGCTGTTCCGCGGCGGCTTCACCGCGCCGGACAACAACTTCGACAATGGACGTGTGTGTATAGAGGCCGCTCAGCCGATGACTTTTGGCAAATTT
>CASFQZ010000080.1 GCA_949296825.1 uncultured Eubacteriales bacterium | reverse complement strand
CCGGTGGACTGTGCCGCCAAAACCGGCACCTCGCAGGTGGACCGTTATGTCGATGGCTATGTCGTGCGGGGCAACAACGGCTTTTTGATTTCCTTCGGACCTTATGAAGATTCCGAAATCGCCATTGCTGTGGTGATTGAAAATGTCAACAGCGGTACGGCGGTCGCCGACGTGGCGGGAGATATTTACGAGTACTATTTTTCGAGAACCGAAACGGCAGCCCCGGCGCAGAATACCGGCGAGCTGCTGCGATAAAGGAGGGGACGTTATGGCGCAGCGAATTGTGATCCTGTCCGGCAAGGGCGGAGCGGGGAAATCCACCGCCGCTGTTTTGCTGGCGCGCAGCCTTCATGCCGCCGGCAAAAAGGTGCTGCTGGTGGATGCGGATGTCGGTATGAACGCGCTGAGCATCCTGACCGGCACGGCGCAGAAAACGGTTTACCATTGGGGGGACGCGCTGACCGGCGCCGCCGTGCGGGATTGCATTGTCAGCTGCGGCGACGGCGTTTCCCTTTTGCCCGCCCCCGGGCTCCCGTCCGCCGACCATACCCCGGCGGCGTTCCGCGGGCTGATACAATCGCTGGACGGCGCCTATGATTTTATCCTGATCGACGGTCCCGCCGGGATCGGCGCGGGGATGGCGCTGGCAGCCGCTCCCGCCGAAAAGGCGCTTTTGCTTTCTTCCCCCGACGATGTTTCCGTCAGCGGCTGTGCGGCGGCAGCGCGGCGCATCGGCGCCTGCGGTCCCGCCCAGACCCGGCTGATCATCAATCGCTTCCGCTTCCAGGCGGTGCGCAAATGCCGTCAGATCAACGTGGACCATATGATCGACCGCGCCGGCGTCCGTTTGATCGGCATTGTGCCGGAAGATAAAAATTTATGGTATTTCGGCTCTGCCGGACTGCTGCCGAAGCCCGCCAGCCCCGCCATCGACGCCTATGGGCGCATCGCCGGGCGGCTGTTGGGACAGCAGATTTCCCTGAACGTCTCGCTCTTGAAATAAATTTTAGATATTTCGCTGATTTTTATGGAAAAAATCTGCAAATAATCATTGAAACTATCGGAATAATATGTTAAGATAGCTACAGTAAGTAAGAATGTGCCCACGCATTTGCTCTTCTGGAAAGGATGAACTGTATGAATATCGCTTTGATGGCGCATGACTCTAAAAAAGAATTGATGACCCATTTCTGTATCGCCTATTGCGGCATCCTGAGCCGCCACACGCTCTGCGCCACCGGAACCACCGGCAAGCTGGTCGCAGAGGCGACCGGACTGAAAATTAACTGCTTCCTCTGCGGCGCCCAGGGCGGCGACCAGCAGATCGGCGCGCGCATTGCCTGCAACGAGATCGACCTGCTTTTGATCTTCCGGGATCCGTTGACCGCCAAGCCCTCCGAGCCGAATGAAAGCAATCTGCTGCGGCTCTGCGATGTTCATAACGTGCCCGTCGCTACCAACATTGCCACGGCGGAGGCGTTGATCCACGCGCTTGAGCGCGGCGATTTGGATTGGCGCGAAGCAGGCGGTTCGCAAAACATCGTTTTTTAAGATAAAAAATACGGGTGACGCGCCCGTATTTTTTCTGTCGCGAAAGGAGAAAACAAATGGCATTGTTGACCAAGGCGCCGCGCGGCACTGCGGATATTCTGCCGAATGAAACCAATAAAATTCAATATCTGGAGCAGACTTTCGCCGTGATTGCCGGTATGTTCGGCTACCGGGAAATCCGCACGCCGGTGTTTGAGCATACGGAGCTGTTCCAACGCTCGGTCGGCGAGACGACCGACGTGGTGCAGAAAGAGATGTACACCTTTACTGATAACGGCGGGCGGAGCATTACCCTGCGTCCCGAGGGGACGGCGGGCGCAGCCCGGGCTTTGCTGGAGCACGGACTTTCATCCGACGCCATGCCCCAAAAATTATATTATACAACCTCCTGTTATCGGTATGAAAAGCCCCAGGCGGGACGCCTGCGGGAGTTTCACCAGTTCGGCGTGGAATGCTTCGGCGCCGAGTCGCCGAAGGCGGACGCGGAGGTCATTTCCCTGGCGAAGCAGGTTTTTGATGAGTTTGGAGTCAAAGGGCTATCGCTGCAGATCAATTCCATCGGCTGCCCGACCTGCCGCAAGGCGTACTACGACGCGCTGAAAGCCTATTTTAACGAGCACCTCGATGCGCTCTGCGATACCTGCAAAGGCAGACTGGAAAAGAACCCCATGCGCATTCTGGACTGCAAGAGTCCGGTCTGCGCCGAGATTGCCGGGGGCGCGCCGGTCATTCTGGATTATCTCTGCGACGATTGCAGCGCCCATTTTGCGGGCGTCAAAAAAGAGCTGGATACGCTGGAGATCGACTATACCGTCAATCCGCGCATCGTCCGCGGGCTGGATTATTACACCCGCACGGTGTTTGAGTTTGTTTCCGACGCCATCGGCGCCCAGGGGACGGTCTGCGGCGGCGGACGGTATGACGGGCTGATTGAGGAATTGGGCGGCAAAGCCCTGCCTGCCCTCGGCTTCGGCATGGGCGTGGAGCGATTGAAGCTTTTGATGGAAAACACCGATTGTTTCTTCCCCGCGCCGCCCCAGTGTGATATTTTCGTGCTTTGCGCCGATGCGGCATCGGAGGAAATGGTTACGCTGCTCACTGCCGATTTGCGCGGCAGGCTGATCGCCGCCGAGCGGGATCTGTGCGGCCGCTCGCTGAAAGCACAGATGAAATATGCCGGCAAAATCGGCGCGGCGTTTACGGTTGTTATCGGCGAAAAGGAGCTCGAAAGCGGCGAGGTAAGCCTCAAATATATGCAGACCGGTGAAACGCTCGCCGTCCCACTGAAAAACTTCGTCGATGTGTTTAGCGAAATGGTTGATCAGGCTTTTGATGAATGGGCAAACGACTTTGCCGGCGAGGAAGCCCCCCTCCCGCCGGAGCCTGCGCTGCGGGTCATCGACGGCGGCAAGGGCAAAAAACGCCCGCCCTTATCATAAAGCTACAGCAACAGGAAGAAAGGATCTGGATCAGATATGGATCTGTTGGCAGGACTGAAGCGGAGCGGCTATTGCGCCGATTTCCGTTTGTCGGACGCCGGAAAGGAAATTACCGTTTTCGGCTGGGTACAAAGAAGAAGGGACCTGGGGTCGCTGATTTTCATCGACCTGAGGGACCGCACCGGTATTTTACAGCTGGCGCTGGACGAGCAAACCCCCGCCGAAACGCTGGAAAAGGCGAAAACCGTCCGCGGCGAATACGTGCTGGCGGCGACCGGCGTGCTGCGGGAGCGTTCGGCGAAAAATAAGGAGCTGGCGACCGGCGACGTCGAGCTGGCGGTGACCGCGCTGCGCATTCTGGGCAAGAGCGAGACCCCGCCGTTTGAGATCGTCGAAAATTGTCCGACCGCCGAAACCACTCGCCTGAAATACCGTTATTTGGATTTGCGCCGTCCCGATTTGCAGCGCAATATCCTTTTGCGCAATAAAGTCTCGAAAATCACGAGGGATTATTTTTACGAAAAAGGATTTATCGAAATCGATACGCCTCTTTTGATGAAATCCACCCCCGAGGGGGCGCGGGATTTCCTGGTGCCCTCCCGTCTGCATAAGGGCAGCTTTTATGCGCTGCCCCAGTCCCCGCAGATTTATAAGCAGCTTTCCATGGTCGCAGGCTTTGACCGGTATATCCAGTTTGCCCGCTGCCTGCGTGATGAGGACCTGCGCGCCGACCGGCAGCCGGAGTTTACCCAGATCGATTTGGAAATGTCCTTTGTAGAAGTGGAGGATGTGCTGCAAATCATTGAGGAATACATTGCCCGGGTCTTTCACGAGGCGATCGGCGTCACCATTCCGACGCCTCTGCCGCGCCTGACCTATGCCGACGCAATGGAGCGTTACGGGTCCGACAAGCCCGACACCCGCTTTGCCATGGAGCTGTATAACATCAGCGACATCGTTAAAGACTGCGGCTTCGGTGTCTTTGAAAACGCCGTAGCTGCGGGCGGCTCGGTGCGCGGCATTACCGCCAAAAACGCGGTCAGGACCCTGAGCCGCAAGGAGATTGATAAGCTCACCGACTTTGTCAAGGGTTCCGGCGTCAAGGGGCTTGCCTGGGTTCGCCTGACCGAGGACGGCGTCAGCTCCTCCTTCGGTAAATTTATCTCCGAAGAAAAGATGGAGCAGATCCTCCAAAGGGCGGGGGCGCAGACCGGCGATGTGGTGCTGCTGATTGCCGAGACGAAAAATTCTCTCTGCCAGTCCGTTCTGGGGCTGCTTCGCTGCGAGGTCGCCCGCCGGCTGGATATGATCCCGAAGGATCGCTTTAACTTCCTGTGGATTATTGAGTTCCCCTTCTTTGACTGGGACGAGGAGCTCGGACAGTTTGTCGCCATGCACCATCCCTTCACCGCGCCGCTGGACGAGTGTCTGCCTTATCTGGAGACCGACAAAGCCAACGTCCGCGCCAAAGCCTATGATCTGGTGCTCAACGGCATCGAGCTGTCCAGCGGCTCCATCCGTATCACCGACCCCGAGCTGCAGGACCGTATTTTCCGCCTGCTGGGACTTTCCGAGGAGGAAGCCCGGACGAAATTCGGCTTCCTGCTGGAGGCGTTCCGCTACGGCGCGCCGCCCCACGGCGGTATGGGCATCGGGCTGGATCGCCTGATGATGCAGATGATCGGTGCGGAAAGCTTGCGGGATGTCATTCCTTTCCCGAAGCTCAAGGACGCCACCGAGCCCATGTCCCAGTGCCCGTCCCCGGTGGATGAGGCGCAGCTTCAGGAGTTGGGCATCGCCGTCACCGGCAAGCCGGAATGAAAGGAAAAGGAGAATATGAAATGAAACAAACCGGACTGAAATTTTTATCCGTTCTCTTGTCCCTGGCGCTGCTGTTTTCGCTGGTGGTTCCGGCGGCGGCTGCCGACCTGGCAACACCCTTTGAAGACAGTCGGTTCTACCATCAGGGCGATTACAGCATCCATTACCGCGTGATCGAGCCGGAAGGGGAGAGCAAGGGCAATATCCTTTGCCTGCACGGCTTTATGTATTCCGGCGAGAGCTTCGCCCCCATGGCGCAGCTTCTGAGCGAAGCGGGCTATACCTGCGTTTTGGTTGATTTGCCGAATTTCGGTTACAGCACCCGTGAAAACGCCGGTACCGAGCTGATTGAGCGGGAGGCGCTGGTCGAGGGCTTGATGGAAGAGCTCGCTCCCGGCGAAGGCTGGATCCTTGCCGGTCAGTCCATGGGCGGCGGCGTCGCGCTGAACATCGCCTGTGAAAAGCCCGAAGCCGTTCAGGCGCTGCTGCTGTACGCTCCCGCGCCGGTCAATGGGCTGCCCGATGGCGTCAGGGGTCTGCTGACTTCCGATTTTATGGGCGGAATGCTCTCTTTCATGATAAAAATCGCGGTGCAGATGAGCTGCCTTGTCCGCCTGATGATGTATATGGCGACGATGGATTGGACCTATTCTCAAGCGTATAACCTCCCGACCCTGACCGACCCGCTGACGGTGGAGGGCACCGGTTTGGGGATGATGTATATGGTCACCACCGCCCGCCCGACCGATTATGAGGCGCTGGCGGGGCTGGAAATGCCGATCCTTCTGGCGCGCGGCGACCGGGATATGGTTGTCTCCGGCGCCATGAGCGAGGCGATGGATGCCGCCCTGGCTTCCGCCGAAAAGGTGACGGTCGAGGGCGCCGGTCATATGCTCAACGAGACCCACGCCGAGCTCCTGAGTGAGCAGGCGCTTGCGTTTCTTGCGCAGCACCTGGGCTGATTGTATGAAAAACAGGGACCCGAAGCGAAAAGGGAGTTTTCGGCTCGGGTCCCTCTTGTTATAGGAGGGTTCTTATGCAATATCATTTGTCTGATTCCTTTGTTTGCGCCGGCTTGCGGAGGGCGGAGTGGACAAAACCGGTCAGCGCCCCCGACCTGCGCCGCCGGTTTTCTCTGACGGAAATTCCCCGGGAGGCGGCGCTGACGGTCTGCGGTCTGGGCTTTTATGAGCTTTGGGTCAACGGTGTCCGGCTGACCCGGGGGCTTCTTTCGCCCTATATCACCAACCCGGACGATGTGCTGGATTATGATCTGTATGACATCGCGCCCTATTTGCAGACCGGCGAAAATGTATTGGCGTTCCGGCTCGGCAACGGGATGCAGAACGCCATGGGCGGTTATGTTTGGGATTTTGACCGGGCGTCCTTCCGCTCTTCGCCTGTGCTGGCGTTCTGGTGCGGTATGATCTTTTCGGACGGCAGAACCGAAGATTGGGAGGCGGACAGCCTGGTCAGAACCGCCCCTTCGCCGGTGCTTTGGGACGATCTGCGCGGCGGCGAGGTCTATGACGCGCGGCTGGAAAGGGCAGGCTGGACCCTGCCGGGTTTTGACGACGGGGATTGGCAAGCCGCCCAGCCGGCTGCCGCGCCCGGGGGCGAAAAGGTCCTCTGTCGGGCGAAGCCAATCCGGATCGAAAAAATCCTGCCCGCCCAAAAAATCCGCATGGACGTGCTTACCTACCCCGACCGGGAGGAGAGCGTCAGCGGCTATCTGTATGATTTCGGCGAAAACACCGCCGGGGTGCCGGTGCTGCGCGTCAAAGGTGAGCGCGGACAGAAAATCGAAATGATTTTCGGCGAATACATCAACGAAGACGGGCATTTTGACGTGTCCAATATCCGCTTTGACTTTTTGCGGAAGGAATACCGTCACCTGCCGCCGGGGGTGCAGAAGGACATCTATATCTGCCGGGGCGGGGAAGAGGAGGTCTATATGCCCCGCTTCACCTACCACGGCGGGCGCTATGCGCTGGTCAGCGGCGTCACCGCCCGTCAGGCGCAGCCTTCGCTTTTGTCCTTCGCCGTCGCCCACTCCGATTTGGGCGAAAGGGGAGATTTTTATTGCTCCGATGATACGCTGAACCGCCTGCAGGAGATGACCCGCCGGTCGATTTTGGCGAATTTCTTCCATTTCCCGACCGATTGTCCCCACCGCGAAAAGAACGGCTGGACGGCGGATGCGGCGCTTTCCGCCGAAGCCTGCCTGATGAATTTTGACCCGTCGGAAAATTACCGCGAATGGCTGCTGCATATCCGTAAGGCGGCGCGCCCGGACGGCAGCCTGCCGGGGATTATCCCCACCACCGGCTGGGGCTTTGACTGGGGCAACGGTCCCGCCTGGGACCAGGTGCTGGTCACCCTGACCGAGTTGGTTTACCGCTTCACCGGCGACAAAGCTGTGATTGCCGAAAACGCCGGGGCGATGCTGCAATATTGCCGGTATCTAAAAACGAGGCGGGATGAAAAAGGTCTGCTCGCCATCGGTCTGGGCGACTGGTGCGCGCCCCATGGCGATCCCAAGGCGCCCCTTTTGTTGACCGATAGCGTAATCAGCCGGGATATCGCCCAAAAGACCGCCTTTCTTCTCGGAGAAATCCGGCGGGATGGCGACGCGGCGGAATGCGCGGCGCTGGCGGATTCGCTGTATCAGGCAATCCGCGCTCACCTGATCGACGAAGGGACCATGACGGCGGCGGGCGCCTGCCAGACCTCCCAGGCAATGGCGCTGTTTTACGGTATTTTTACCCCGCAGGACGCGGAAAAAGCCTACGCCCGGCTGTTGGATTTCATCCGCGAGCAGCAGGAGCATATCGACTGCGGCGTGCTCGGTGCGCGGGTGCTGTTCCGGGTATTGAGCGACGGCGGCGACGCCGACCTTGCCCTGCGTATCCTCAAGCAGAAGACCGCCCCGTCCTACGGGGAATGGCTCGAACGGGGCGAAACCTCCCTGTGTGAGGATTTTTCGCCCTATGCCGAACACGTCAATTCCCTGAACCATCATTTCCTCGGCGACATCAGCGCCTGGTTTATGGAATACTTCGGCGGCATTCGTGTCAATGAAGAAAAAACCGATCCCCGCCGGGTCGATATCGCCCCGCTTTTCCCTGCCGGATTGTCCATGGCCTCCGCCCGCTTCGGTGGGACCGAGGTCTGCTGGATGCGGGAGAACGGCGGCATCACCCTGCGACTCAAAATGGCGGAAGGAAAATACGGCGCTCTGCGCCTGCCGGCGGGCTATGTCTTCGCCGACGGCAGAACCGTCCGTCCGGCTGCTTCCGGCGAATATCGGATCGTAACGCCATAAAATCCGACGTTCGGCGACAAATGTTGCGTTCTTTTGCTGCTTTTTGGTGCTTTTGCTTTAAATTGCTAAAGCATTTTGTGTATTTTGTCTATTGCCATTTTTTGAACAATCGGTTATACTATATTCTGTTAGCGCGGCTTTCCCAAAATATCCCGCGTTTTCGTTCATCTAACATAATGGAGGAAAAGTCAATGAAAAAATCCAAGAAGATTCTTGCGCTTTTGCTTGCCGTCGTGATGCTTTTCGCCTTTGCCGCGTGCAATCAGGAAGAGACGCCCGACGATCCGCAGAGTGAGGTCGGCACAAGCGACAGCGCCGCCGCCGGCGCCGAAACCTATGAGATCGGTATCTGCCAGCTGGTTCAGCACGAGGCGCTGGATGCTGCCACCAAGGGCTTTAGAGACTATCTGACCGAAAAGCTGGGCGATCGCGTCGTATTTGACGAGCAGAACGCTTCCAACGAAAAAACGAACTGCACCACCATCATTTCCCAGTTTGTTTCTTCCGACTATGACCTGATCATGGCGAACGCCACCGACTCTCTTGTCGCCGCTGCCGCCGCGACGGAAGAAATCCCGATCGTTGGCACCTCCATTACCGATTACGGCTCCGCCCTCCAGATCGACAACTGGACCGGCACCACCGGCATGAATGTCACCGGCACCGCCGACCTTGCGCCCCTGGAGGAGCAGGCTGCGATGATTCAGGAGCTTTGCCCCGATGCGAAGGAAGTCGGCATCCTCTATTGCTCCGCCGAATCCAACTCCAAATATCAGGCGGACGTGATCGCCGAAGAGCTGACCGCCCTTGGGCTGAACCCCACCATCTATACCTTTGTGGATACCAATGACGTCCAGCAGGTCACCCAGACCGCCGTGGACAATTCCGATGTCCTTTATATTCCCACCGACAACACCGCCGCTTCCAACACCGAGGCGATCAACAATATCGCCGAGCCTGCCGGTGTGCCGATCATTGCCGGTGAAGAAGGCATCTGCAAGGGCTGCGGCATCGCGACCCTGTCCATCAGCTATTATGACCTTGGCAGAAAGACCGGCGAAATGGCATATGAGATCCTGGTCAATGACGCCGATCCTGCCACCATGGCGATCGAATATTCCGAAGGTCTGACCAAAAAGGCCGTCACCGAGCGCTGCGAGGCGCTGAATATTACCGTCCCCGAGGGGTACGAAACCATCGTCCTCGAGGATGCTGCAGCTGCCGAATAAAAGAAGCAAAAGGTAAATATCCCAAAGAAAGCGGTAAGGCGACTTATCGCTTTCTTTCGGCGTGTTAAGGAGTTTTGTATTTCATGGTTTTAGAGTTCCTGCAATCGCTGCCCTCTCCCATTGCGCAGGGCATGATCTGGGGCATCATGGCGATTGGCGTCTTCCTCACCTTCCGGGTGTTGGATCTTGCCGATCTGACCGTCGATGGCTCCATCGCTACCGGCGGCGCGGTGCTGGTCGTGCTGACCACCGGCGGGATGAATATCTGGCTGGCGCTGTTCATTGCCTTCCTGGCTGGCTGCGCGGCGGGTCTTGTGACCGGCGTTCTGCATACCGCTTTTGGCATTCCCGCCATTTTGGCAGGTATTTTGACCCAGCTGGCGCTGTATTCCGTAAATCTGCGCATCATGGACGGCAGAGCCAATACCACCATCAGCCACAGAAAATATGACCTCATTGTTTCCTCCAACGAGGAATTGCTGCCGCAGACCATTTTGATGACCGCTATTTTTATCGTTGTGATCATTGCGATCCTCTATTGGTTCTTCGGCACGGAGATGGGGCATTCCATCCGCGCCACCGGCGCCAACGAAGCCATGTCGCGCGCCAACGGCATCAACACCTCCTCCCGCAAGATTCTCGGCTTGATGCTCTCCAACGGCATCGTCGCCCTGGCGGGCGGTCTGCTCTCGCAGTTCAGCGGCATGGCGGACGTCAATATGGGGCGCGGCGCCATCGTCATCGGTCTGGCGGCGGTGATCATCGGCGAAGTGATTTTCGGCAAAATCTTTAAGAATTTTGCCCTCCGGCTCTTCTCCTGCGTCATCGGCGGCATTATTTACTATATCGTTATTGCCATCGTGCTGAAGATTGGTCTGAATACCAACGATTTGAAGCTCTTCTCCGCGCTGGTGGTCGCCATCTTCCTCGGTGTCCCCTATTGGAAAAAACAGCTTGCGGGCAAGCGCTCCGGCAAAAAGACAAAACAGACAAAGGGGGAGACAGCGGATGCTTGAGGTCAAACATTTATGCAAAACCTTTAACCCCGGCACCATCAACGAAAAGGTCGCCCTGACCGATGTCAGCCTGACGCTGAACGACGGTGATTTTGTCACCGTCATCGGCGGCAACGGCGCAGGCAAATCCACCCTGCTGAATATGGTCTCCGGCGTTTATTCCGCCGACAGCGGCTCTATTGTCGTGGACGGCATCGATGTGACCAATCAGCCGGAGCACAAGCGCGCCAAATACTTCGGCAGGGTGTTTCAGGACCCGATGACCGGCACGGCGGCGAATATGGAAATCGTCGAAAACCTCGCCCTGGCTGCCCGCCGCGGCAAGCGGCGCACCCTGCGCCTGGGCGTGACATCCAAGGAAAAAGCCCGCTATAAGGAGCTTTTAAAGACGCTGGAGCTGGGGCTTGAGGACCGTCTGACCTCCAAGGTCGGTCTTCTGTCCGGCGGTCAGCGCCAGGCGCTGACGCTTTTGATGGCGACGCTGCAAAAACCAAAGCTGCTGCTTCTGGACGAGCATACGGCGGCGCTGGACCCCAAAACCTCCGCCAAGGTCCTATCGCTCAGCGATAAGATCATCAAGGAAGAGCATCTGACCGCCATGATGGTTACCCACAATATGAACGACGCCATCAATTACGGCAACCGCCTGATCATGATGCATGAGGGGCGGATCATTCTTGATATTTCTGGCGAGGAAAAAAAGAAGCTGACCGTCGAAACGCTGCTTCATAAATTTGAGGAGGTCAGCGGCTCCGAATTTGCCAACGACCGAGCCCTTCTTTCCTGACTTTTCCAAAAATACAATCCCCGTCTCCGAAAGGGAGACGGGGATTTTTTGTAAAACTGCCTGCCCTCCGAAGAGGGGGATTTTTTTGTAAAACTGCCTTTCTTCCGAAAAGCGGGGATGGCAAAAAACACTTTCGAGTGAAGATGGGATCGATTTATAAAAACCGAACGCCGGCAAAGCGTTCGGTTTTTTGCGCTGATGCTTAGGGCAGGAAGATCGTGCCGGTCATTTCGCAGATAAAATCGCCGGTTCTCAACAGCTCCGCCACCTCAAAGGAATCCTTCGGCAGGGTTCTGGCGCGGGTGGCGCAGAGATTGTGGTGCCCCTCGTGGTGGTAGTCGGTGCCCATGGTTTTGATCAGATGGTGCTGCTCGGCGAATTGCTCTGCAAGGGCGATGGCGGAGTTGTGATAGGGGTGCATATTAAAAGCTTCCATCCCGTCCAGTAGGGCAGGGTCCAGCCGCGTCAGCCCGTCGCGGAAGGGATGCGCCTGCAAAAAGAAGCTTTTTTCGCTTTTGCAGTCCCTTACAAAGGTCTGGGGATCGGCGTTCATATAGTCGTAAACGTCGGCGAGCATCTGCTCGTCGATCCCGAGCAGCAGATAATCGTTGTTCGCCAGATGCGGCCAGCGCAGCTCCGCGCCCAGATATACCTTCATACCGACCTTTTCGCCTTCTTCGGCGGCTTCGTGGTAATCGGCAAGGTACTTGTCCAGCGCCTCTTTTTTGCCGGCGGCTTTGTAATATGTTTCAAACAGCGTAGCGTAAAAATGATTGGTAATGGCAATGCCGTCATAGCCCGCGCGGTGAAAGGTGTCGATCACCTGTTTCGGCGGGATGTCGCCGCAGGGGGAGGCGGGCTTGGTGTGCGCGTGCAGCTCCAGCCGGAAGGGGTATTCCTTCCGCAGATCCTCTTTCATCCTTTGAATATCCATACCCTCGCTTCCTTGTTTTTTCTGATGCTTTATCATAGTCCTTCCGGCGCAAAAAAACAAGGCGTTTTTCGCAAAATCCCGGGGGATTCCGTCAAAAAACGCCGGTTTTTTTATGCTTGCGGCTCGTCGCGGTACTTGTCGTCCGGAATTACGCCGTGGGGCAGAAAATCGATCATCTCATTGTAAAATTCCTGCGCCGTCTGCGTATCGTCTCCGTTCGGGATCATGCCGGTGCACTCGTTGGCCGACGCCACGCTGCTGCCCAGGGCGTCCAGCGCGTTGATGTTTTCCGCAATTTTCTGCTTTTTCTTCTTCATTTGCTTCTCTCCATATATTAGTTTCTATGAATAGTATACGGAAAAGCTCTGCTGTTTATACAGCGCTTAGAAGATAAATTGCAACAGTGCCATATAAAAAAGCGTACCGGCGGCGATGGATAAAAACATATTCTTTTTCCATAAGTGCAGACCCGCCGTCAGCGCGATGGCAAGAATCTCCGGAATGCCGTGGCTGCCCTCCAGCACGCTGACATTGCGCACGCAGTAAATGACCAGCAGCCCGAATACCGCCGCCGGCAGGACCTTGCCCAGATATTCAATATATTTTGGCGTCTTTTTTCCGGCGGGGAAGAGAAGAAAGGGCAGAAAGCGCGTGAGCATCGTGCCCAGAATCACCATGGCGATGGTAATGATTTGTTGTGTCGTCGTCATGCTTTCGCCTCCGCTTTCTCCAGTGGCTTGCGCAGCGCCGTCAGCGCAAGAAGAATCCCCGCCATCGCCGGGATCATAAAGCCGTCGGCTTTGAAAATCAGCAGGCAGACCAGCGACACCGCAAGACCGGTCAAAGAGCTGAAATGGTTCTTTTCCTTCATCCACTGGTCCAGAAAGATCACCACAAACAGCGCGGTCATCACAAAATCCAGCCCCTCGGTTTTGACCGGAAGCACGCTGCCGAGCAGCCCGCCCAGCGTCGCGCCGCTGACCCAATAGATTTGGTTGAGCAGCGTAACAAAAAAATAAAACCATCCCCGGTCGATTCCTGCCGGAATGTCGGCGGTGCAGTTGATGGAAAAGGTTTCGTCGCAAAGCCCGAAAATCAGGTACGGCTTTTTTTTGCCCAGACCACGGTACTTGTCCAGCATCGAAATGCCGTAAAACAGATGGCGGGCGTTGATCATAATCGTCATCAGCAGCGCCTGCACCGGGTCAAAGGCGCCCAGCAGCATACTGACGGCGACAAACTCCACCGAGCCGGCGAAAACCAGCAGGCTCATAAACAGCGGATAGAGAAACGAAAACCCCGACACGTTCATATAGATGCCGTAGGAAAAGCCCAAAAACAGAAAGCCTGCCAGAATCGGCAGTGTTTTCGGGAAGGCGGCGCGCAGAGCGGCGCCGGCGGTCGATTGCTTTGTCATGGAAAATCCCCTTAAAAAATCGGCACGGCGCAAAACCGTGCCGAACGAATCAAATCTCAGCGCACCCGGACAATTTTACCCTTGTTCTCGCGCGTCTCGCTTTGGGGCTTGCCGTAGCCCAGCGCCGCCGCGCCCCAGATCACATGGCCGGCGGGTACGCCGCAGTCGCTAAGCACCGCGCGCAGACGCTCGTCGTCGCAGTTGTTTTTGAATTGGTTGATCCAAACCGAGCCCACGCCCAGAGATTTCGCCGCCAGGAATATATTTTCCAGCACGCAGGCGGTGTCCGCCATGCCGTGCTCATAGTCCCGCGGCACGGAAACCAGCACCAGCGTATCGGCGTTGTAAAAGCAGCCGTAGTCCGGGCGGTCCAACACCTTTTTCAGCGCGTTTTGCAGGGCGGTCAGCTTCTCTTTGCCGCTGACGGCGGTCAGCTGCCAGAGCTGGCGGTTCATCGCGCTGGGCGCCCAGAGCCCGGCGTCCAGAATCTGCGCCAATACGTCCTCCGCAATCGCTTTGTCTTCAAAGGCGCGGACGCTCCGGCGCGCGCGGATGTTTTGCAATACCTCGTTCATAAAGAAAAACTCCTTTGTATGGGATCATTCTAAGTAAGTGCAGGGGAGAACGCCACCGCACCGTATCATTTCATGCTCGCCGGGCGGACGTGAAGCGCCCGCCACAGGGCAGCGGCGAAACGGAGATTCATTCGCCCAAGCGAATTTATTATACCGCTCTGCGGCGGTCCTGTCAATCCGCCGCAAAGCACAGGTCAAAAAACCGAAATATCTCGTCAATATTAGTTGACGATTGTCAATAAAAAAGCGAAAAAGATTCGGCAAATTGCCTAATTTTTGATATAAAAATAGAATATAGCAAAATTCTGTAGCAAAAATTGGCGCTTGTTCATAATATGTTCAATCCGTTTGGAATCAATTATCATGAATCTCTGCTAAAATACATTCAAAACTAATGCAGCCTTATTTCTGTATATTTTTCTGTATTTTGCTAACTGAAGTCTATTTTTATATTATTTTATTTTTTCAGGAGGTATTCATTGATTGTGGAAGGGCAAGTAAGAAAAATCAGTCGTTTTGGTATTCAGCGCAAGATCGTTGCGAACATGACCAGCGAAAGCTGGCAGAACATTCCGCACGTCAGCTATATTTATGAGCCCGATGTGACGGAGTTTATCCGCAAGTACAAGGAGTTTGACGCTTCGCTCCCGGAGGGGAAGCATGTCACCCTGAACACCGTCATCCTAAAAGCGCTGACCGAAGCGATCAAAGCTGCGCCCCAGATGAACGCGCACATTCACTTTGAGCGCAAGCTGGTTCGCGGCAAGATCATCCAGTATGATAATATCGATGTTTCCATGCCCTGGATCCTGCCGGATCAGACCATGATGACCATCAATATGAAGGATATGGGCAACCGCAGCCTGGGCAATATGACCGAGTATATGCAGCAGACCGCCGAAAAGATCAAAAAGACCGATCTGAACGAAGCGATGATCTCCGTGTCTATGAACGATACCTTTGAAGCGCTGCGCAAGGGCAAGGTCGTACGCGTGATCCAGCGCCTGATCGGCTCCAAAACCACCAAGCGCCACCGCATCACCCCCTTAAAGGGCGCGGCGAAGAAGGCGTATGACGCCATCCCCGATAACGAGAAGATTACCAAAACCGACCTCAAGCAGGGTACCATCACCATTTCCAACATCGGCTCCATCACCCGCGGTATCGACGGCGCCGTCGCTTTGCTGATGATTATCCCGCCGCAGATCTGCGCCATCGGTATTTCCTCCGTGGTCAAGCGTCCCGTGGTCCGTATCGACGAAAACGGCAAGGAGATCATTACCTCGGCGGATATTCTGCCGCTGAATGTCGTCTTTGACCACCGCGCGCTGGATTTCGGCGAGGTCAAGCCCTTCCTGGTTCGTCTGGAAGAGATTTTCAAAAACCCGTCGGAAATCCTGGTTTATTAAGTTTTTCATTACAGCCGAAGGCTTTTGCCTTCGGCTTCTTTTGACGGATTTTCGCACAACCGTCAAATTTTTTCACATATTGTCGGAGTAAGCACTTTTTCCTTGATAATCGCATCCATCTATGATATGATAGAAAAAATGGTATCGAGGGAGAACATATGAACCGGTTTAAAAAACAACTGGCGGCGGCGGTTTTGCTTGCCCTGCTGCTGGCGCTGCTTCCGATTGCTGCCAGCGGAGAGAGCGACGGCAGCGTCTGTTCGGCAAGCGGCGGCGCCCATGTCTTTGGCGAATGGCAGATGGCGGCGCCGGCGTCCTGCACGGCGGCCGGCGCGCAAAAGCGCAGCTGTTCCGCCTGCGGTTATGAGCAAACAGAAGAAATCCCCCCGTTGGGGCATCAATGGGTCCATATCCTCGTGCCTCCGGAGAACGGGCTGGTGGGGATTGAATTTGATGAATGCTGCCGCTGCAAGCAGACAAAAAATGAAGTGATCCTCCCCACGGACTGGAATCCAGCGCCGGAGGAGCCGACCACCGAAATGCTGACTGCACCGTTGGAGCCGGCCACCGGGGCGCCCGATGGGTCCTCCGGCACGACGCCGGCGCCCGTGCCGGTTGACCCGCCGACAGAGCCGCTGCCGACTGCACCGCCCCTGCCGCCTCCGCCGCCGACGCCGAGCTTCCCGCCGACCGCCCCCACCGCCGCAGCGGAACCCATCGACCCGGAACCCACCGCGCCAAAGCCGGCAATCCGGGCGGGGGATGTGGACGGCGACGGAAGCATCACCTCCGCCGACGCCCGGCTTGCCCTCCGCGCGGCGATGAAGCTGGATGTGTTGGGGGAGACGGCGCAAAAAGCCGCCGATGTGGACAATGATGAAAAAATCACCACCTCCGACGCCCGCAAGATCCTGCGCGCCGCCGTAAGCCTGGACGCTCTGCCCGCCCGCCGCGCATGAACATCACAAGGCATAAAAAACACAGCGCCTGAAACACCATGGTGTATGAAAACCGAAGCCCATGAAAACCGCTGCATATGAAAAAACCGCTCCCTTTTTTCAGGGGCGGTTTTTGTATGGGGTCAATGCCTGCTTTTGATGTAGCGGTCAATGGAGTCGGCGGCTTTTTTCCCGGCTGCCATGGCGAGAATGACCGTTGCCGCGCCGGTGACCGCGTCGCCGCCGGCGAAGATGCCGGGACGGCTGGTCATGCCGTTTTCATCTGTCATAATGCCGCCCTTCTGGTTGGTGATGATCCCGTCGGTGGTGGAGGTGATCAGCGGATTCGGCGAAGTGCCGATGGCGACGATGACACAGTCGGTGTCCACGATAAAATCGGAGTCGGGCACGGGCACAGGACGGCGGCGTCCCGAAACATCCGGCTCGCCCAGCTCCATTTTTTCACACAGCATCCCCCGCGCAAAGCCCTTGACATCGGAAAGGATCTGGATCGGCGCGGTCAGGAACTGGAAGCTGACGCCCTCCTCCAGGGCGTTTTCATATTCTTCTTTCCGGGCGGGCAGCTCTGCTTCCGAGCGGCGATAAACGACGGTGACGTCTTTGGCGCCCAGGCGCTTTGCGACCCGGGCTGCGTCCATGGCGACATTGCCGCCGCCGATAACGGCGACCTTGCGCGCCGGACGAATCGGCGTCGCGCTGTCGGACTGATAGGCTTTCATCAGGTTGGTGCGGGTTAAAAATTCGTTGGCAGAATATACACCACAGAGGCTTTCGCCGGGAATGCCGGAAAAACGCGGCAGTCCCGCGCCGCTGCCGATGAAGATCGCCTCGTAGCCCTCCTCCGTCAGCAACTCATCCACCGTAAAGGTTTTGCCGATGATGGTGTTGGTGCAAAAGCGCACCCCCAGACTTTCCAGAGCGGCAAGCTCGCTTTTGACAATATTTTTAGGCAGGCGGAACTCGGGAATGCCGTATACCAGCACGCCGCCGGCCTGGTGCAGCGCCTCAAAAACCGTTACATCATAGCCCCGCCGCGCCAGCTCGCCGGCGCAGCTCAGCCCCGAGGGTCCGGAGCCGATAACCGCCACCCGGTGCGCGTTTTTCTGCTTTGCTTCGGGATGCTTGCTGCCGCTTTTGCGGTGATGGTCCGCCGCGTAGCGCTCCAGCCGCCCGATGGCGATGCTCTCGCCCTTGATGCCCCGGGTACAGACGCTTTCGCATTGACTCTCCTGGGGACATACCCTGCCGCAAACCGCGGGCAGGGAGCTTTGCTCGGAGATCACGCCGTAGGCGCCCTCCGGATCGCCCTCGCTGATTTTTTGAATAAAGCGCGGAATGTCGATATTGACCGGACATTTTTTGACACAGGGCGCGTTTTTGCATTGCAGGCAGCGGGTCGCTTCCGCCACCGCTTCGGTCTCGTCATAGCCCCGCGCCACTTCCGCAAAGGAATAAATCCGTTCTCTCGGCGGCAGTACCGGCATGGGCTGCCGCCGCAGGTTTTTCTGATCAGCCATGGCTTGCCGCCCCCTTCAACAGATTGCAGGTCTCGTCATACGCGTGGCGCTCCCAGTCGCGATAGACGCCGTTGCGCTTGATCATCTCGTCAAAATCCACCAGATGTCCGTCAAATTCCGGACCGTCCACACAGGCAAAGCAGATGGCGCCGCCGACCGTCAGGCGGCAGCCGCCGCACATGCCCGTGCCGTCGATCATGATCGGATTCATCGAGACCACGGTCTTCTGGCGGTATATCTTCGTCATATCACAGACAAATTTCATCATGATCAGCGGTCCCACCGTAAAGACCTCGTCGTAGCTCTCGCCGCTGTCCAACAGCTCCTTGAGCGCGTCGGTCACCACGCCTTTTTTGCCGGCGGAGCCGTCGTCGGTGCAAAGGAGGAACCGATCGCTGACCTTTTCGCAGTCCTCCCGCAAAATAATGGCGTCCCGGTTGCGAAAGCCCGCGATGAAATGCACCTCACAGCCCTGCTGATGCAGCTTTTTCGCCACCGGATAGGCAATGGCGCAGCCGACGCCGCCGCCGACGATTGCCACTTTTTTCAAACCGGCGGTGTAGGTGGCGTTGCCCAGAGGTCCGGCAAAATCCGGGATCGCGTCGCCCTCTTCCTTGCGGGAAAGCTTCATCGTTGTCGCGCCGACGGATTGAAAAATGATGCGTACCAGCCCGGCTTGCGGGTCGGTGTCTGCGACGGTCAGCGGGATGCGCTCGCCGTCCTCCTCCGCCCGCAGAATGATGAACTGCCCCGGCTGGGCTTTTTTCGCCACGGCGGGTGCCTCGACCCACATCGAGGTGGTGGTCGGGTTCAGCACTTCCTTTTTGAAGATTCGGTACATAGGTATCCTCTCGATTACAATCAAATTTTCAGTAGTTATTATTATACATTATCCTTAGAATACAGCCTATTTTAGTCACCAGATATCGGTTTGTCAAGGGATTTTTGACAAAATATTTAGTTTAAGATAATATAACAAAAATGCCCTTTCTGTTTTCTGTTTTTTGTTTAGATTTTCGTCGGAACCGATGCTGCCGCCAGAAAAAACTTGTTGCTTTTGCCAAAAGACGACGGTTTTTCTTGACAATCAATCGAACAAATTGTACAATAAAGAAAAGGCAAGGGAGGCGTCAGTTGGATGAAATATCAGCATTTGACAAAGGCGGTGTCCTGTCTTTTGGTTTTGCTGCTGCTTTGCGGCGGCGGTCTGCCCGTTTTTGCCGAAGGGGAAAGCCTTTCCCTTTCGGACCATTCCGACACCGTTGCGGTTTATCTGTCCGATTCGGTCAAGATGATTACCGGTTTTTTGCCGGGCGATGATCTTTCCGACGCCGCCGCGCGCTTTGCGGCGGGCGAGCGGATGCTCTTTCTTTCTCCCGGCGGGGAGGTGCTGCCCTATGCCGATACCCGCCTTTGCACCGGTACGCTGGTCCTTGTGACCGATGGCGACGCGGTGCTGGATATCGGCGTGTTTGCCGTCTTCGGCGACACGGACGGCGACGGCTTTGTCAAAACGTCGGACGCGCGTTCCATTCTGCGCTGCGCGACAAAGCTGGAGCAGTTGCCTGCCGCCGTTGCCTTGGCAGCCGACTGCGACGCCGATGGCAAGGTGACGACCGCCGACGCGCGCAGGGCGCTGCGGGCGGCGGTGGGGCTTGAGCAGCTTACGAATCCCATTGGCAGAACGCCCGAAGCCGGCGAGGCGCTGGCGATTTATGCCTATTATACCGGCGAGGCCCCCCAGGCGGGCAGCGCCCTGGACCCGAAGGCGGTGCAGGTCATTGCCGTCTATCCCGACGCGAGCCACGCCCTGCTGGACGGCGGCTTTACCATCGAGCCGGAAAACTTAACGAGCGAGCTGCCCGGCGAAAAGAAATTTACCGTCCGCTGGCAGGAGCTTTCCTGCGAAATGACCGTGAATTTTGTCGCCAGAGAGGCGGACAGCTTTTATCCGGATTCCTCCGTCCCCGATTTTGACAGCTACGCGGGCAAGCTCTGCGTCGAATCCCGCTATCAGATCGGCTATGTCGCCTATTTCTATTCCGCCGAGCGCAATGTGACGGATTTTGTTTTGTTTGAATCCTATCTCCACTTCCTGGAAGCTTGCGGCTTTACCTGCGCCCAGAAAACCATTGACGCCGCAAAGGTCGCCGCTCTCTATGAAAAGTCCGGCAGCGAAAGCGTGGCGGCGGTGTATGATTTCACCGGCAAGCAGATTGTGATTGCCGTGGCGAACGGCTGAGCAGAAGGAATCAATCCCGGCGCCTTGCGGGAAAAGGCTTTACTTTTTCACCGAAATATATTATAATTCAACTGTGTCTGTCAAAAAGCCGGTAAGGCGGTGTGGGATCGCCTGAGGTTTTTTGCTATAAAGAAATGAAAACGCTCTATTCTGAAGAAAGGCGGTTATTGTATGAAAGTTGTGATTCTTGCCGGCGGCTTCGGTACCCGCATCAGCGAGGAAAGCCATCTGCGCCCCAAACCGATGATCGAGATCGGCGGGATGCCGATCATGTGGCATATCATGAAGCATTACTCCGCGTACGGCTACAATGATTTTATCATCTGCGCCGGTTATAAGCAGCAGGTGATCAAGGAGTTTTTCGCCAATTATTACCTGCACCGCAGTGATATTACCTTTGATTTTACCAGCGGCGGCAAAATATTGGTTCATAACGAATATTCCGAGCCGTGGAAGGTTACGGTGGTCGACACGGGGTTAAATACCATGACCGGCGGCAGAATCAAGCGCATCCGTCCCCATCTGAACGGCGAGCCCTTTATGATGACCTACGGCGACGGCGTTTCGGATGTTGATATTGATCAGCTGGTTCGATTCCATCAGGAGAAGGGGCAGATGGCGACCCTGACCGCCATCCAGCTGACCCAGCGCTTCGGCGTCATTGATATTGACGAAAAGCAGAACGTGCAGGAGTTCCGGGAGAAAACCGCCCAGGACGGCGGCTTTATCAACGGCGGCTTTATGGTGCTGGAGCAGGGGATTTTTGACCTGATCGAGGGCGACGCCACCGTCTTTGAAAAATACCCGCTGGAGCAGGCAGCCAAAACCGGGCAGCTCAACGCCTATAAGCATCAGGGCTTCTGGCAGCCGATGGATACCATGCGCGATAAAGAGCTGTTGGAAAAATTATGGGCAAGCGGCAACGCCCCCTGGAAAAACTGGGATTGATCCCTTCGGAGAGATATGATGAATTCTGTTCTTGATTTTTATAAAGGCAAGCGCGTTTTTGTGACCGGACATACCGGCTTCAAGGGCTCCTGGCTGGTCAAGATTTTGACCTATGCCGGCGCCGAGGTGACCGGCTACGCGCTGGAGCCGCCGACCAACCCGAACCTGTTTTCGATGATTGGCGTCGAGGATCAAATCCATTCGGTGATCGGCGACATCCGCGATGAAGCGCGCCTGAAAGAGGCGTTTGACGAAGCCGCGCCGGAGCTGGTCTTTCATCTGGCGGCGCAGCCCATTGTGCTCACCTCCTATGAGCAGCCGCGCTATACTTACGAAACCAACGTGATGGGTACCGTCAATTTGCTGGAATGCGTGCGCCAGTCCGACACGGTGCGCTCGGTGTTGAATGTTACCACCGATAAGGTTTACCAGAACAACGAATGGTGCTGGGGCTATCGGGAAAACGAGCCGCTGGACGGGTACGATCCCTACTCCAATTCCAAATCCTGCTCCGAATTGGTGACCCACAGCTATAAAGTCTCCTTCTTTGACCAGAAAGGCGTGGCGGTCTCTACCGCCCGGGCGGGCAATGTGATCGGCGGCGGCGACTTTGCCGCGAACCGCATCATCCCCGACTGTGTGCGCGCCGCCATGGCAAAAACGCCCATCCGTGTGCGCAATCCCAATTCCATCCGCCCCTATCAGCATGTGCTGGAGCCTCTGGCGGTCTATCTGACCATCGTCGCCCGCCAGGCGCAGGACAGCACCTTGCAGGGCTATTACAACGTCGGCCCCAACGACGCCGACTGCCTGACCACCGGCGAGCTGGCGACGATTTTCTGCCGCAGCTGGGGCGAGGGACAGCGCTGGGAAGCCGTGCAGAAGGACGGTCCCCATGAGGCGAATTTCCTTAAGCTGGACTGCTCCCTTGCCAGGAAAACCTTTGGCTGGCAGCCGGTCTGGACGGCAGCGCAGGCGGTGGAAAAAACCGTGGAATGGACGAAGGTCTATGCCGCCGGCGGCGATACCGCCGAAGCGGCGCTAAGGCAAATTCAGGAGTTTTTTTCGGAATAAAGAACGAGTAACGCGAAAGGACTTTGTAAGAACATGACGGAAAAAGACGCAAGAGAAGCCATCCTCAGTGCGGTGAAATCGTACTGTGACACATACCATAACCAGAAGTCCCCGTTTCAGCCGGGGCAGCGCATTCCCTACGCCTCCCGCGTTTACGACAGCGCGGAGATGGTCAATCTGGTGGACAGCGCGCTGGAATTCTGGCTGACTGCCGGACGCTATACCAATGAATTTGAGAAAAAATTCGCGGCGTATCTGGGGGTGCGCCATTGCGCGCTGGTCAATTCCGGCTCCAGCGCCAATCTGCTGGCGTTCAGCGTGCTCACCTCGCCCCTTCTGGGCGAGCGGCGCGTGTGCCGCGGCGATGAGGTGATTACCGTGGCGGCAGGGTTCCCGACCACCGTCACGCCGATCATTCAATACGGCGCGGTGCCGGTGTTTGTGGCAGTGCCCAGTCCCCACGACAACATCGACGTCGCCATGCTCGAGCAGGCTCTTTCCGACAAAACCAAGGCGGTCATGGTCGCCCATACGCGGGGCAATCCCTTTGATTTGAAAGCCGTTCAGGCGTTTTGCAAAAAGCATAACCTGTGGCTGATCGAGGACAACTGCGATGCGCTCGGCTCCAAATATACGCTGGACGGAAAGGAATATTTCACCGGCACGGTCGGCGACCTGGGCACCTCCAGCTTTTATCCGCCCCATCATATGACCATGGGCGAGGGCGGTGCTGTTTATACCAACGACCCGCTGCTTCATAAAATCATGCGCTCCATCCGCGACTGGGGGCGGGACTGCTCCTGTGCCTCCGGTCAGGACAACCTCTGCGGTCACCGGTTCGACCGCCAGTACGGCGAGCTGCCGCTGGGCTATGACCATAAGTATGTTTATTCTCATTTCGGATATAACCTGAAGGCGACCGATATGCAGGCGGCGGTCGGCTGCGCCCAGCTGGAAAAATTCCCCTCCTTCGTCGAGCGCAGGAAGCATAATTTTGCCCGTCTGCATCAGGCGCTGGAAGGAGTTTCCGACAAGCTGATCCTGCCGGTGGCGTGCGAAAATTCCGATCCCAGCTGGTTTGGCTTTATCATGACCTGCCGGAACGGGATTGACCGCAAAAGGGTGGTCGATGTTGTCGAAAGCCACGGCGTGCAGACCAGAATGCTGTTCGCGGGCAATTTGACCAAGCACCCCTGTTTTGACGAAATGCGCAAAACCGGCGAGGGGTACCGTATTGTCGGCGACCTCTCCCAGACCGACCGGATTATGAACGATTCGTTCTGGATCGGCGTATATCCGGGTATGACGGATGAAATGCTGGATTATATGGCTCGTATCGTCACCGAGGCGGTACGGAACGCCTGATGTCCGACAGGGGGAGAGTTTTATGAAAATCAAAGTCAGCGAATATGTTTCGTCCTTTCTGGTCGAGCACGGCATCGACACCGCCTTTACCGTCACCGGCGGCGGCGCGATGCATCTGAACGATGCGCTGGGACACCAGAAAGGGCTTCACTGTGTGTATAACCATCACGAGCAGGCGTGCGCCATTGCGGCGGAAAGCTATGCCCGACTGGAAAATAAAATCGCGGCGGTCTGCGTGACCACCGGTCCCGGCGGCACCAACGCCATCACCGGCGTGGTCGGCGGCTGGCTGGATTCGATCCCGATGCTGATTATCTCCGGACAGGTGCGCTATGACACCACCGCCCGTTCCACCGGTCTTGGTATCCGCGCCATGGGCGATCAGGAGTTCGACATCTGCAAAGCGGTCGCCTCTATGACCAAATATTGCGAGATGGTGACCGATAAAAATAAGATCCGCTATTGCCTGGAAAAGGCTTTCCACCTGGCGCACAGCGGCAGACCCGGTCCCTGCTGGCTGGATATTCCGCTGAACATCCAGGGCGCGACGGTGGACACCGACGAGCTGTGCGGCTACGACGGTGCGGACGACGAAACGCCGCCGCCGAAGCCCGGTGCGGAAGTGTATCGGACCATCGTCGAAAAAATCAAGACTGCCGAGCGCCCGGTGTTCAACGCCGGAGCGGGCATCCGTTGGGCGGGGGCGTACGAATCGTTTCGCCGCCTTGTGGAAAAGCTCGGCATCCCCGTGGTCACCGGCTGGGACAGTATTGACCTGATCGAGGATGCGGACCCCCTCTATACCGGCAGAGCCGGCATCATGGGAGATCGGGCCGGCAATTTCGCCGTGCAGAACAGCGATCTGCTGCTGAGCGTCGGCAGCCGTCTCTCCATTCGTCAGGTCGGCTATAACTGGCAGACCTGGGCGAGAGCCGCCTATAAAATTGTGGTCGATGTGGACGCCGAGGAGCTGAAAAAACCGACCATTCATCCCGATATGCCCCTCTGGGCGGACGCAAAGGATTTTATCGAGGGATTCCTTGCTTATCTGGAAGGGGAGACTGCGCCGCTGTTTTCCGGGGAATGGGTGCGGCAGTGTCAGCTCTGGAAGCAGAAATATCCGGTCGTCCTGCCGAAGCATTTCAAGGAGGACTACGCCGCCAATGTCTATGCCTTTGTCAAAAAGGTGTCGGACGCGCTGCCCGAGCAGCAGGTGACGGTGGTCGGCAACGGCTCCGCTTGCGTTGTCGGGTCCCACGCCTTTGTGATCAAAAAGGGCTCGCGCTTTTTCATCAACTCCGCCATCGCCTCCATGGGCTATGACCTGCCCGCCGCCATCGGTGCCTGTTATGCCGCCGGCGGCAAACAGATCATCCTTTTGACCGGCGACGGCAGCCTCCAGATGAATATTCAGGAGCTGCAAACCATCATCACCAACCGCCTGCCCATCAAAATTTTCATGATCAATAACGCAGGCTATCACTCCATCCGTCAGACCCAGACCAATATGTTCGACTCCCATTATGTCGGCATCGGTCCGCAGAGCGGCGACTTGAGCTTTCCCGATATGTCCAGGCTCGCGCCTGCCTATGGCTACCCCTATTTCAAGGCGGCGAAAAATGATGAGTTGGATCGCGCCATCGCCGACACGCTGGCGGTCGACGGTCCCGCGTTCTGTGAAATCGTCGTGACCACCGAGCAGAACTTCGAGCCGAAATCCGCCACCAAAAAGCTGCCCGACGGTACGCTGGTGTCCCCGCCGCTGGAGGATCTGGCGCCCTTCCTGCCCGAGGACGAGCTGAAGGCGAATATGTATATTCCTTTGATTAAAAAAGACTGAGGATCCGCGCCGCCCGACCGCTTTTCGCCGGATCGGCGGCGCGTTTCTCCCTATTTTCATAAAAGCATGGTGATCCTATGAAAACCGCAATCGTGACCGGCGCCACCGGCATGATCGCCACGGCGCTGATCCGCCGCCTGACCGAGGCGGGGGTCGAGGTTTTCGCTTTGTGCAAACCCGGCACCGCCGAGGGGATCGACTGCCTTCTCCATCCGCTGGTTCATGTGATTGACGCGGATATTTCCGAATTTCTTGCCGCAAAAGAGCAAATTACCAAGCCCTGCGATGTGCTGTATCATTTTGCGTGGCTGGGTACCTTCGGCGGCGGGCGGGACGATCCGTATCTGCAAAATAATAACATCCGCTATACCGTCGACTGCGTTACGCTGGCGAAGGAGACGGGCTGTCGTCTGTTTGTGGGCGCCGGCTCCCAGGCGGAGTGGGGTCCCACCGAGCAGACGCTCAGCGCTTCGCTTGCCGTGCAGCCGGTGACCGGCTACGGCATCGCAAAATTCGCCGCCGGACGGCTGTCGCGCCTGTACGCGGACAGTCTGGGGCTTACCCATGTCTGGGTGCGTATCTTAAGCGTCTTCGGCGTGGGCAGCATCCCCAATTCCATCATTCCGTCCTCCATCGATAAGTTTCTGAAGGGCGAAAAAGCTGTCTTCACCAAGGGTGAGCAGCTCTGGGATTTCCTCTATTGCGACGATGCCGCCGACGCCTTTTACCGGATCGGCGAAAGGGCGAAGGAAAGCAAAATCTACCCGCTCTCCAGCGGCGAGAACCGCACCTTAGCGGCATATATTACCGCCATGCGTGATGTCGTCGCGCCGGCTGCGCCGCTGTTTTTGGGGGAGATTCCCTATCCGCCGGGGCAGGTCATGCGCCTTTGCGCCGATTTGTCGGAATTGCGGCAGGATACGGGATTTGCGCCGAAAATCGGCTTTGAGGAAGGAGTCCGCCGCACCGCCGCCTGGCGAAAAGAAGTTCTCGGACTGTAATGAGTCAGAAAGGATGCCTCTTGTGAAAACCATCAGTATCGTCATTCCCTGTTTTAACGAAGAGGAAAACGTCGTACCGATCAGTCAGGCGGTCATCGATGAGATGCAAAAAAGCCTGCCGGACTACGACTATGAGATCATCTTCATTGATAATGATTCCCAGGACAATACCCGCGCCCTGATCCGCGGGCTTTGCGCCAATAACCCGAAAATCAAGGCGATTTTCAACGCCAAGAATTTCGGGCAGTTCAATTCGCCCTATTATGGCATGTGCCAGTCCACCGGCGACTGCACCGTTTTGCTGTGCGCCGATTTCCAGGATCCGGTGGAAATGATCCCCAAGCTGGTCGCCGAGTGGGAAAAGGGTTATAAAATCGTCTCCGCCATCAAGACTGCCAGTAAGGAAAATCCGATCATGCGCTTTTTCCGCACCTGTTATTATAAGGTCATCAAAAGGATGAGCGACGTTGAGCAGATCGAGCATTTCACCGGCTTCGGGCTGTATGACCGCAGCTTTATCGAAGTGCTGCGCGAGATTGACGACAGCCGTCCCTTCCTGCGGGGCATTGTAGCCGAGCTGGGCTTTAAGCGCAAGGACATTCCCTATGAGCAGGCAAAACGGCGGGCGGGCAAGACCCACAACAATTTCTATTCTCTCTTTGACGCTGCCATGCTCAGCTTCACCTCCTATACCAAGATCGGCTTGCGCCTCGCCACCTTCCTGGGCTTCGCCATGGCGTTCATCAGCGCGGTGATCGGTCTGGTGTTCTTTATTTTAAAATTGATCAATTGGGATAAATATCCCATGGGCACCGCGCCGCTCCTGATCGGCATGTTCTTTTTGGGTGCGGTCCAGCTGTTCTTTATCGGCTTTTTGGGCGAATATGTTTTAAATATCAACTCCCGGATTATGAAGCGTCCGCTGGTCGTGGAAGAGGAACGGCTGAACTTTGGCGCCCAGATGCCGATCCCCATCGGCGAGGCACGGTTTGTCAGCCCGGAGTATTTACATAGGGAGGAAACGGAAGTCGCCGGTACCGGCGAAACGCGGAAGGATGACACGGAGAATGCCGACGCAAACTAAAAACTCCGCCAGCCAAACAGCGCAAAAAGCTCTGCCGTATCTTTGCGGCGGACTGATTACGCTGTTTTTTCTTTTGATATTATACGCCGTCAAAGGCTTCTTCCCCTTCGGCGGGCAGAGCGCGGCGATTATGGATATGTGTCACGGCTATATCCCGATGTATTATCACCTCTACGATTTTCTGCATGGGGATAAATCGCTGCTTTTTGACTTTTTGTCGGGCACCGGCGTGAATATGATCGGCGTCGCGGCGGTCAACGGACTTTTAAGCCCGCTGAATCTGCTTTTTTACCTGACGAGCCGGGACGGACTGGTCGATTTTTTGAATATTTTTCTTATCCTTAAAATTGTCCTCTGCGCCGTCAGCGCCCAGTTCTTCTTCCACCGCCGCTTTCGGGGGCTCTCCGTCGGGCTTTCCAGCGTCCTCTCTGTGCTGTACGCCCTGTCCGGCTATGTGTTTTTATATTACCTTCACATCATCTGGCTGGATGTGCTGATCCTGCTGCCCCTTTTATTTTATTTCGGCGAAAAAATGCTCCAGGGCGGCAGGGTCTTTCCCTATGCGCTTTGCCTGGCGCTGAGCCTGGTCGCCGGCTTTTATCTGGGCATTATGACGCTGATTTGCGTCTTCCTGATCAGCGGCGCCTATGTGTTTACGCTGTTGGAAAAAGAAAAACGCCCCGCCGCTGTGTTCCGCCTGGGGCTGGGCACGGCAGTCGGCGGGCTGATGCCGATGTTTTTGCTGCTGCCCGCTTTTTTGCAGATGCAAAATTCCGCCCGGTACGCGCTGACGGAGGACTGGCGCGAGATATTGGGGGCGCTGCCCGAGCTGAACGAGAATACCATCTGGATGTTTTACAGTATGGGCTTGGCGGTTTTGGGCGCGGCGCTTTTGCTGGCTGGATATAAAAAACACCCCCGCACGGCAAAATTTGCCCTGGCGTCGCTGCTGCTTCTGTTTTCTCCCCTGCTTTTGGAGGGAAGCGCCGCGCTGCTGCACTTCGGCTCCTATCGGGATTTCCCGTACCGCTTCGGCTTTGTGGCGATTTTCCTTCTTCTCTCATTGGCGGCAAGGAAATTTTCCGAGCCGGAGCAGGGAAAAGAAAAGGAAAAAGAGAAAAAGCAAGCTGCCCTATCCGCCCTTTGGGCGTTTTTGGGCGTGGCGTGTACCGCCGCTGTGACCGCCGCCGCCTTTTCCGTGTTCGGCGGCAGCGTCGGCGTCCTCTCTGCGGAGCAAACCTCACTTTTTTTCTCCCTGACGATTTTATTCTGCTCGGCGCTGACGTTTTACCTGATTCGCCAGCTGCCGGACCGGCGCGTCGTGGACGCGGTAACGCTGGTTCTTTGTGTCGGAATGCTGTTTCCCTTTGCGCTGCAAACCGTCGGTACCGGCTCGCCGATCCGCTATGAGCGCCGCGAGCACGACACCGCGTACATCGAGCCGTCCCTTGAAACCGGCAAAAAGCTGACCGCCGACCCGACGAAGCTGGAGCGGGTGCATAACCCGGATATGTCGCTGAACATCAACTACGGTTTCGTGATGGGCAGGGCGGCGCTGTCGAACTGGACCCATCAAATCCCCGCTTCACTGCAATACGCCGCCCGTTCCCTGGGGTACAGCATCACCTATACGCTGCTTCTGGACGGCGGCGGCACACTGCTTTCCGATGCGCTTCTGAATATGACGGAAACGGTCTCCAAGGAGCAGCTGCCCGAGCAGCTCTATCAAAAGACCGGCAATGTGGGGGATTATACCCTGTATCAAAACAAATATACCCTTCCGGTGGGGATGCTCTGCGGCGAGGAGCTGATTTCCTGCGAGCTGACACAGATGTTCAGCGGCAACAGCGAAGCCGTTTTTGAAAACCAGAACCTTCTGTACCGCGCCCTGGGCGGCAGCGGCGCCCTTTTCCGTACCCCGCAGACGGACCCGGCGATGATGCTCCGGCAAACCGGCACTTCGACCGAAATCACCTATGAGCTGCGGGCGGTGGGGAAGGAAGTCCTTTATCTGACCGACCCGGCGCTGAGCTGGAGCCGGCTGGAGATTTCCGTCAACGGCGAGACGGTTCAGGTGCCGTCCTACCACCGGGAGGACAACACCGCCTATACCGCCGAATACAACAATAATTGCCTGCTCTTGGGTGTGTTTGAGGATGAGACTGTCACGGTGCGCCTGCGCGTCCTGGACGAGGTGGACTGCGAGCCGGCGCTGGGCTTTTTGTCGCTGGAAAAAATGGAGGAGCTTACCGCGCTGCACGCCGGCGACGGCACCGAACTGACCGCCGAGGGGCGTCAGATTTCCCTGACCTATCAAAATCAAAGCGACAAGACGCGCTATCTCTTCCTGCCCGTTTCCTGTGACGGCGGCTGGCGGGCGCAGGTCAACGGCAGCGATGCTCAGATCTATCAGGTCTTCGGCGGCTGGATGGCGATCGCCGTGCCCCCGGGCGAAGGGGAGGCGGCGCTGACCTTTGTGCCGGAGGGATTATCCCTCGGTGCGGCGTTGAGCGCCATCGGCGCTGTGCTCCTTGCCGTCTTACTGATCTTTGCGCTGAAAAAGAAGGCAATTCAGGTGCCCGCGCCGCTGGAAAAGCTGGTTTACGGCGTGTTCTGCCTTTTGTATATTGCCGCGCTTTTGGGCGTTTACGCCCTGCCCGCCGGCTTTTCGATCGTGAGTCTGTTCCAATAATGCCGAAGGAGTGTTTTTGATGAAAAAATTTATGGATGATGATTTCCTGCTTTCCACCGACACGGCGAAGTCCCTCTTTGCCGCCTGCCGCCGGGAGCCGATTTTCGATTGGCATTGTCATCTTTCGCCTAAAGAAATTTATGAAAACGAGACGCCGCAGGACCTGACCCAGCTCTGGCTGGGCGGCGACCACTATAAATGGCGCGCCATGCGCAGCCTCGGCATTCCGGAGCGGTATATCACCGGCGACGCTTCTTCTTATGAAAAATTCCGCGCATGGGCGGGCGCCATGCCCTATCTTCTGGGCAATCCCCTGTATCACTGGACCCATCTGGAGCTGCAGCGGTATTTTGATATTGACGAGCCGCTGAGCGAAGCGTCCTGCGACCGGATCTGGAACGAAGCCAATGCAAAAATCAGGGCGGGGGGCTTTACGCCCCGGGCGCTGATTGAAAAATCCAATGTTGTCTGCGTCGCCACCACCGACGACCCGGCGGACAGCCTGGACTATCACCGGATGCTCAAGGAGGAGGGCGGCTTCTCCTGCAAGGTCATTCCCGCCTTCCGCCCCGATAAGGCGCTGGGTATAGAGCTATCGACCTTCGCCGGCTGGATCCATGAGCTGGAGGGGCGGGTCAACCGCCGCCTGGACAATTTTGAGGTCCTTTGCGACGCGCTGGCGACCCGCATTGAGGATTTCGATTCCCTGGGCTGCCGCGCTTCCGACCAGGCGCTGACCGAGGTGCTGTTTTTGCGCGCGGAGCCGGGCGAGGTGAATCGGATTTACAAAAAAGCCCTGCGCGGCGACGCGCTGACGCCGGAGGAGATTGCCGCCTACAAGACCGAGCTTATGCGCTTTTTGGCGAAGGAGTACGCGGCGCACGGCTGGGCGATGGAGATCCATATCGGCGCCATGCGCAACAACAACGCCAAAATGTTCCGCCTGCTGGGCGCGGACACCGGCTACGACTCCATTGCCGACGCGCCGGTGGCGCAGCCGCTTTCCCGCCTTCTGGATTCCCTTGCCGAGGAGGATGCGCTGCCGAAAACCATCCTTTTCGCCCTGAATCCCAAGGATAATTATGTGCTGGGTTCCATGCTCGGTAATTTCCAGAACGACGACGCGGTCTCCAAGCTCCAATTCGGCTCGGCGTGGTGGTTCAATGATAATATCGACGGGATGCGCGCGCAGATGCAGGCGCTGATGAATCTGGGTGTGCTGTCCAAATTTGTCGGCATGGTGACCGACAGCCGCTCCTTCCTCTCGTACCCCCGGCATGAGTATTTTCGCCGCATTGTCTGCGATTTGATCGGCTTCCTGGTCGAAAGCGGACAATATCCCAACGATACCGCCCGTCTGACGGAGATTGTCCGGGGCATCGCCTTTGAGAATGCGAAAAGTTATTTTGATTTGCAGCTGTAAAAGGAGAGACAACCATGGCAGAATTTACCTTTGGCTTCGGTGTGGATAAGACCCGCCGCGTCGCCTCCGACCTGACGGAGCTGGTGGGCGCAACGCCGCTGCTTCGGCTGGAGCGCTTGATGGAAAACGAGGGCTGCGACGGAACGATTATTGCAAAATTAGAATATATGAACCCGCTGGGCAGCAGCAAGGACCGCGCTGCCCTGTCGATGGTGGAGGCGGCGGAGCAAAGCGGCGCCCTGCTTCCCGGCGGCACGATCATCGAGCCGACCAGCGGCAATACGGGGATCGGGCTGGCGTTTATCGCCGCGATTCGGGGTTATCGTCTTTTGCTGACCATGCCCGAAAACATGAGCGAAGAGCGTAAAAAGATTTTGCGGATGCTCGGCGCCGAGCTGGTGCTGACCCCCGCCGCGGAAGGCATGGAAGGCGCGGTCAAAAAGGCCAAGGAGTTGGCGGCGCAAACGGAAAAAGCATGGATTCCCGATCAGTTCGCAAATCCTGCCAACGCCGGCGCCCATCGCAAAACCACCGCGCCGGAGATATTGCGGGATTTATACGGCAAGGCGGATGTATTCGTTGCGGGCGTAGGCACCGGCGGCACGATCACCGGAGTGGGAGAGGTGCTCAAAGCCTATAACCCCTTTGTCAAAATCGTCGCGGTAGAGCCGGCGGAATCCCCCCTGCTTTCCGAGGGCAGGAGCGCAAGCCACGGCATACAGGGCATCGGCGCAAATTTTGTGCCGGAGCTTCTGAATCGGGACATTTTGGATGAAGTGATTTCGGTTTCCACGGAGGACGCCCTCGCAGAAGCAAGAAAAGCCGCCGCCACCGAAGGGCTTCTGGTCGGTATCTCCTCCGGTGCGGCGCTGGCGGCAGCCGTCCGGATTGCCAAACGTCCGAAAATGAAAAACAAACAGATCGTCGTCCTTTTGCCGGACGGCGGCGAGCGGTACCTTTCCACCGCCCTGTTTGACGTCGAATAAAACAAGGCTGCGCTTTTGTGTCAGCCAAAAACAAGGGAATAAAGGGACTGTCATACGGAAACGAAAGGGTTTTTCTGCGGCAGTCCTTTTTGGTTAAGAAAACATATATTTTTGTCCGGGAAGCGTTGGCGCGGCTCGGACCGTGCCGCCGTCAGGGCGGCTTCGACAACGGAAAAGGAGGAAGCTCCATTGCAAGCAGAGGAAAACAAATGGGAGCTGTTTATCAGCTACTGGCGCGCCCACGCTGCGGGCTGGGGCGCGGCGCTGCTCTTTGCCCTGATCGGCGCGGTCGTATTTTTTTTGTATGCCGAAAAAACGGAAGCGGTGCTTTATGCTCTTGTGCTGTGGCTGGCAGGCGCTGTGGTGATATTTGCGGTTTCCTTTCTTCGCTACCGGCGCACCTGCCGGTATTTGCGGCAGCGGGCGAAAACCATCGTGACGGAAATACCGGAGGCGTCCGACGTGCCAAAGGAGGCGCAGGCGCTTTTGTATGTCGGGCTGCTGCGTATTCTGTGGGAGGAGAACCGCAGCAACCGCACGGCGCTGGAAGCGTTCAAGCGGGAAACCAATGATTATTATACCGCCTGGGTTCATGAAATCAAAACGCCGCTGTCGGTGCTGCGGCTGGAGCTGCAGCAGGAGGACAGCGATCGGGCGCACGCCCTGCTGGGTCAGCTGCAGCGGGTGGAGGATTATGTCGGTATGGCGCTGTGCTTCGCGCGGCTGACGCCGGACGCCTCGGATCTTCTCTACCGCCGCCAGAGGCTGGACCCGATTGTTAAAGCCGCCGCCCGGAAATATTCTTCTTTCTTCGTCAGCAAAAATATTTCCTTTGTTTACAAGGATACCGGCGCCGAAATTTTAACGGATGAAAAATGGCTCGGATTCCTGCTGGAGCAGCTGCTGTCCAATGCGGTCAAATATACAGAGCGCGGCGAGGTGGCGGTATTTCTGGACGAAAATCAGGTGCTGCATGTGAAGGATACCGGGATTGGTATCGCGCCGGAGGAGCTGCCCCGCATTTTTGACAAGGGCTTCACCGGCGGAAACGGCAGAGCGCAACAGCGTTCCACCGGTCTGGGGCTGTATTTGAGCCAACGGGCGGCGGAGCGCATCGGCGCGGTGCTGACCGTCCAAAGCGAGGTCGGCAAAGGCTCGGATTTCAGGATTGATCTGTCCGAATCGCAGCGCGCCGCCTTACAAAAATGAAAGACGCCGGGGGCGAAATGTCACCGGATGAAATGGCGAAGGCGCGGCGCAGGGGGTATACTGGAAGGCAAAAGGAGGTTGTTCCCATGGCATTTTTAACAGTCAAGGGCGTACAGAAAATTTATACCACCCGATTTTCCGGTAATCAGACCGAGGCGCTTTCCCATGTCACCTTTTCGGTGGAAAAAGGGGAGTTCGTCGCCGTGATGGGGGAGTCCGGCTCCGGCAAAACCACCCTTCTGAATATTCTGGCGGCGCTGGATCAGCCCACCGCCGGCGAGGTCGTTCTCGACGGCAAGAGCCTGTCCAGCCTGTCTGACCGGGAGATTTCCGCCTTCCGCCGCAGCAATCTGGGCTTTGTATTTCAGGATTTTAATCTGTTGGATAATTTTTCGGTCAAGGATAATATCCTTTTGCCGCTGGTGCTCTCCGGGATGGCGTACGAATCGATGGCAAAGCGGCTGAAGCCGGTGGTCCTGACGCTGCATATTGCCGATTTGCTGGATAAATACCCCTATGAAATATCCGGCGGACAGAAACAGCGCGTCGCCGTGGCGCGGGCGCTGATCACCGAGCCAAAGCTGATTCTGGCGGACGAGCCGACCGGGGCGCTGGATTCCAAGGCGTCGGAATCGCTGCTGCAAACCTTTGCCGAGGTGAACCGGGCAGGGCAGACCATCGTGATGGTGACCCACTCCACCCTGGCGGCAAGCTACGCCGGGCGGGTACTCTTTATCAAGGACGGCGCGGTATTTCATCAGCTCTATCGCGGCGAAAAGAGCCGGGAAACCATGTTTCGCGAAATTTCCGACACCCTGACGGTGCTGACGGCGGGAGGCGGCAATCATGCGTAAACGCTTTCTTTTTTCCCTGGCGGCGGATAATCTGAAAAAGAACCGCCGGCTCTATCTGCCCTTTCTGCTTTCCTCCGTCCTGAGCGCGGCGATGTTTTATATCATCTGCTCCTTGACGGGCAACACCGGGCTGGACAGCATGATGGGCGCGGACGTGGTGAAAGCCGTCATGCAGATGGGGGCGGCGGTGGTCGCAATTTTTATTGTGATTTTTCTGTTTTATACCAATCGCTTTCTGATGCGCCGCCGGCAGAAGGAATTCGGTCTGTTTCATATATTAGGCATGGAGAAAAAACATATCGCCGCCGTGCTCTTTTTTGAAAGCGGGCAGCTGCTGGCGCTGACCCTTTTATGCGGCATTCCGGCGGGCATTTTGCTGGATAAACTGATTTATCTGGTCCTGCTGCGGCTGATGGGCGCATCGGTGCCGCTGGGCTTTTCCTTTTCCGGCAAGGCAGCCGCGCTGACGGTGCTGCTGTTTGCGCTGACCTTTCTGCTGCTTTTTCTGCGGGGCGTTTTCCAGCTCCGCGCGCAGAATCCTGCGCAGCTGCTCAAAAGCGAAGCCGTCGGCGAAAAGGAGCCGAAGGCGCGCTGGTTCATGGCGCTTCTGGGGATCCTCTGCCTGGGCGGCGGCTATGGGATTTCCCTCTTTGTCGAAAACCCGCTGCAGGTGCTGTCCCTTTTCTTTGTTGCCGTGATGCTGGTCATCCTCGGGACCTACCTGCTGTTTTCGGCTGGCAGTGTGGCTTTTTTGAAGCTTCTTAAAAAAAATAAAAAATATTATTACCGTCCGAACCATTTTATCTCGGTGTCCGGCTTGATTTATCGCATGAAGCAGAACGCCGTCGGGCTGGGGAATATCTGCATCCTTTCCACCATGGTTCTGGTCATGCTGTCGGCGACCATCTGCCTGTGGCTGGGGCTGGATCAGGCGCTATCGCAGCAATATCCGCAGGATATCACCGTGCTGGTGGACGCCGCCGACCCGGATATCGACCGGACGGTGGACCAGTGCGCCGTCACAGCCTTAAGCGCCAACGGCATGAGGCTGACCGAAAAAAACAGCTACACGTATTTGAGCTTTACGTCCTATCAGGAAAATGAAAACACCTTTTCCCTCCGGGCGGATTACAGCATGGCGGGGCAGAGCCGGACCGTCAATCTGTTTTTTATGACCGTTGCGGAGTATAACCGCTGGTACGGCGCCGGCGAGCAGCTGGGCGAGGGCGAGGTGCTGGCGTGCAGCAGCCGTCTGACCTTGCCCGAGGGGACGATCCGTATCGCCGGTGAAGCTTTTACGATCCGCAAAATCGTGCCGGAAATGCCTGCCGAGGGCAATGCGGCGATGATTTCCATGCCCTCCGCCTGCTTTGCCGTGAAGGACGAAGCGGTGCTCCGGACGCTGTATGACAAGCAGAAAGCGGTTTACGGCGACAACGCGTCCCCCTTGCAAACCTATTACGGCTATGACGGCGAGGGCAGCGAGACGCAGCAGAAGGCGGCGGCGGAGTTTATGGCGGCGCATTTGAACGATTACGGCTGGACCGCCGACTATCAGGTGCGCTCCCGGGTCGCCTCCGAGACGGATGTGCGCTCTCTCTACGGCGGCTTCCTCTTTCTCGGCATCTTTTTAAGCATCCTCTTTGTCACGGCTGCCATCCTGATCATTTACTATAAACAGATCTCCGAAGGCTATGAGGACCGCAGCCGCTTTGAGATTCTGCAAAAGGTCGGCATGGACCGTGCCGAGGTCAAAAAGACCGTCCGCAGCCAGATCCTTCTGGTGTTTTTCCTGCCGCTTCTGACTGCCGGCCTTCATCTGACGGTCGCCATGCCCGCCCTGATACGGCTGCTGACGCTGTTCAGCCTGAGCAATGCGCAGCTGTTTGTCCTCTGCGCGCTGGTCTGCTTCGCGGTCTTTGCCGTCCTCTATTTCATTGTCTATACCCTGACCGCCAAAGCCTATTACCAGATCGTAAAGGCAGAGCCTGTTTCCTGAAAAGCACCGGCTTTTTGCGCCGTTTCAAAGGAAAGAACGAAGCGCTGCCACACCCAAAGAAGCCCCCTTCCCTTGGCGGTGGGGGCTTCTTTGCGAAAAAACCGCCCTAAGCCATGGGCTTGCGGCGGTTCGCTTTATTTCGATTACTTCTGGATTCGCATGGAAATATCCATGTCTTTGACGGAATGGGTGATCGCGCCGATGGAGATGATGTCCACACCGCAGGAAGCGACCTGCCGGATGGTTTCGGCGGTGATATTGCCCGATGCCTCGGTCAGCGCTTTGCCGTCAATGAGTCGGACAGCCTCCGCCATGTCCTCGATGCTCATATTGTCCAGCATGATGATGTCGGCCTTTGCGTTGATCGCCTGCTGTACCTCTTCCAGATTGCGGGTCTCGACCTCAATTTTGATGGTGTGCCCGGCTTTTTGCCGCAGGGTCGCCACCGTTTTGGCGATGCCGCCGCCGGCGTCGATGTGATTGTCCTTCAGCATGGCAGCGTCGGACAGGTTAAACCGGTGATTTCGGCCGCCGCCGCAGGTCACGGCGTACTTTTGCAGCGCCCGCAGACCCGGCAGTGTTTTTCTGGTTTCGGCAACGGTCGCACCGGTCCCTTTGATTAAATCAACGGCCTGCGCGGTCGCGGTCGCCACACCGGACAGATGCTGCAGCAGATTCAGCGCCGTCCGCTCCCCCTGTAAAAGATAGGTCGTTTTGCCGTTGAAATCGGCAATGCGGTCGCCTTTTTTGATGCGGTCCCCATCGTGGAAATACAGGGTCGCCTTTACGGTCGGGTCCAGCAGCTCAAAGACCCGCAGCGCGATCTCAATGCCGCAAAGCACCCCGTCCGCCTTGGCGACAAAATAGGCGTCGGAACGGGCGTCCTCGTCAAACAGATAGACAGTGGAGACGTCCATATAGTTGATGTCCTCCGCAAGGGCGCGCTTGATGATGTCGTCTACGGTAAAAGATAAGAGTTTCATTGCTCGTCAACCTCTTTCAAAACAATATAAGCGCAGGTCGCCATACTCAGCGCCTCGCAGTATTCGGTGGTCACAGCGTATTTGGAGCCCTTCAGCCGCTTGAGGATATTTTCCAGCTGCTTGAGCCCGGTGCGCACCGCGCTCTCGTCGGCAAAGACGAAATACGCCCGCTGCATGATGCTCTGGATCTCGCTTTTGATATTGCCGGGCATCGGCGCGCCGGTAATGTCCCGGTGATAGGGATGGGCACTGACGCCGGGATAGCCCGCCTTTATGCAGCGCATGATGTCCTCGGCGGCGTGACGCGAAAAAACCAGCGCCTCCAGCAGCGAATTGCTCGCCAGACGGTTTTTGCCGTGAACGCCGGTGTTGGAGCATTCGCCCGCCGCGTACAGCCGGGGCACCGTGGTGCGCGAATCAATATCCACCTCGATGCCGCCCATGAGATAATGCTGACAGGGGAAAATCGGGATCAGGTCCCTGGTAATGTCCACGCCGTAATTGCGGCATCCTTCGGCAATGCCCGGAAAGCGGTTCAGCAGGTAATCCGCCGGTTTATAGGAAATGTCCAGATAAAACCGGTCGCTGCCGGTGCGCCGGCTCTCCAGAATGATTGCCTTGGAAACAACATCCCGCGGCGCCAGCTCCAGCCGCTTGTCGTAGCGGTCCATGAATCGTTCTTTATTGCAGTTGAGCAGATAAGCCCCCTCGCCGCGCACCGATTCGCTGATCAGAAACTGCTCGCCGTCGTCGGAATTGAAGGCGGTGGGATGGAACTGGATATAGCTTAAATTTTTAATGGACGCACCCAGCTCGTAGGCAATGCGGATGCCGTCGCCGGTGGCGGTCTTCGGGTTGGTGGTATAGCGGTAGATTCTGCCGATGCCGCCGCTCGCCAACACGCAATAGCTGCAAAAAATACTGTGCGCTTCGCCGTGGATTAAAAGGTCGGCGCGAAAGCCGCTGTTGACCCGGGAGAGGGAGCAGAGGGTCGCGTTTTCCGCTACCTCGATGTTTTCGCGCTGCTGTACCTGCGCAAGCAGCCCGCGCACGATCTCCGCGCCGGTGGTGTCCTTGTGGTGGACGATCCGGCGGCGGCTGTGCCCGCCCTCCATCGTCTTGTCCAATTCGCCGTCCGCCTTGCGGTCAAAGGTCACGCCGTACTCCATCAGCTTGCGCACATCGCCGGGGCCCTCGTGCACCAGCGTTTCTACCGCCTCAATATTATTGGCGTGGTGCCCGGCGATCATTGTGTCGTTGATGTGCAGCTCATAGCTGTCGTCCTCAAAGCTCAGAACCGCCGCCACGCCGCCCTGCGCCAGATTGCTGTTGGAGGTGGTCAGCGAGTATTTGGACAGCATTAAAATATTGATGTCCGGGGTGTATTGCAGCGCGCCGTAGCAGCCCGCCGCACCGCAGCCGACAATCAATACATCATAAATTTCCTTTTTTGTACTACTCATGGCAAAGCCCCCTCATTCTCCCAGCCGCAGCATGGCGTCGATGCTCTTTTTGGCGCGCAGACGCAGGTCCTCCGGCAGCGTCAGCGCTTCGCCCGCCTTGCCCAGCAGGGTGTCGCGCACCAGCTCGGGGGTGATTTTCTTCATATCCGGGCAGATCAGCTTCTCCTTCGCCAGATAATAGAAGGTCCTGTCCGGACAGGCGGGGATCAGCGTGTCCGCCACACCCCGCTCGGTGCCGATGATGACGGGCTTTTCGCTCTCCTTTGCAAAGCGAATGATCTCCGCCGTCGAGCCGACCAGATCGGCATGCCTGACGCAGTCGGCGGGGCATTCGGGGTGCATCGCCAGCAGCGCGTCGGGATGCGCTTTTTTCGCCGCCAGCACCTCCTCCTCGGTCAGAGCGTTGTGGATCGGACAATAGCCGTCCCACAGAACAATATTCTTATCCGGGAATTTCGCCTTGACAAAGCCGCCGAGGTTCTTGTCGGGAATAAACAGGATCTCCGGCGCGTCCAGCTTGCCGACGATGGTCAGGGCGCTGGAGGAGGTGACGCAGACGTCGCACTCCGCCTTGAGCGCGGCGGTGGTGTTGATATAGGCGACGACGGCGGCGTCGGGGTTGGCTTTCTTGTAGGCGCGCACCCGCAGGGGGTCAATCTGCTCCGCCATGGGGCAGGTCGCCTCCGGGGCGGGCAGCAGGACGGTCTTTTCCGGCGATAGAATTTTAACGGATTCCGCCATAAAGCGCACGCCGCACATAAGGATGTTTTTTTGCGCGGCATACGGCGCCTTTTTTGCCAGAGCAAAGCTGTCGCCGACTACATCCGCCAGCTCGATGATCTCGGGCGGCTGATAGGTATGCGCCATAATCAGCGTGTCGGTGGTCTTTTTTAATTCCTCAATTTCTCTTATGAGCTTCATTCCTCGCCGCCTCCGTTTCTCATTTTCTGGATCAGGTCGTTTTTGATGTCCCAAAGCTTTTGGGAAAGGTCTACATAGTAATTGTGGGGATATTCAAACCGCAGTACCTCTTCCCACAGCGAGTCCACCTGCTGGGCGCAGTAGGCGCGGGTCTCCTGCAGGGAGGGGAAGCGGTAGACGCATTTTCCCGCCCGGAAGAAGGGGGTCAAAAGCTGCCGCGCCACGAAGTTGCGCACTTCCTTCCGCTTCCAGGTATAGTCCGGGTCAAAGAGCCGGTAGCTCTCGCAGTCTGACAGCTCCTCGTCCTCGGTGCTCATGACGTCGGCGATGGCTTTGCCGGTTTCCATGTCAAAGAGCCGCCACAGCAGTTTGGGACAGGGGGTAGTGATTTTTTCCACATTCTCCGCCAGGCGGATGATCGGGGTGATTTTGCCATCCTTTTCCGTGGCGGTCAGCTTGTATACGCCGGGGAAGATTGGCGCTTCATTGGAGGTGATCAGCTTTTCGCCGACCATAAAGGTATCGACCCTGGCGCCGTGCTGGATCATTTCGCGGATGATATGCTCGTCCAGCGAATTGGACGCGATGATGTCGCAGTCCGGGAAGCCTGCCTCGTTCAGGATCCGCCGCACCTTTTTGGACAGGTACGCCAGATCGCCGCTGTCAATGCGCACGCCGCAGGGACGCTTGCCCATGGGCAGCAGCACCTCGTTAAAGACGCGGATGGCATTGGGCAGCCCCGATTGCAGAGCGCCGTAGGTGTCGATCAAAAGCACGCACTGCTCGGGAAAGGCTTTGGCATAGGCTTTGAACGCCTCATATTCGCTGGGGAACATCTGAATATAATTGTGGGTCATCGTGCCAAAGGCGGGGATCCCGTGCATCAGCGCCCCCGCCGCGCAGGTGGTGGCGCTGCACCCGCCGATGTACGCCGCCCGGGCGCCCGACAGCGCCGCCGTCGCCCCCTGGGCGCGTCTGGCGCCGAACTCCACCACCCGCCGCCCCTGGGAGGCGCGCACGATGCGGTTCGCCTTGGTGGCGATCAGGCTCTGGTGGTTGATCGTCTGCATCAGAATGGTCTCGATCATCTGCGCCTGTACGGCAGGACCGCGGACCTTGAGGACCGGCTCGCCGGCGAAGACCGGCGTCCCCTCCGGTACCGCCCAGAGGTCGCAGGAAAATCGGAAATTTCTTAAATAATCCAGAAAAGAATCCGGACAGCCGCGGCTTTTCAGCTCCGTAAGCTCCCCTTCGTCAAAGCGCAGATTCTCCAGAATACCGGCAACCTGCTGTAAGCCTGCCGTAATACAGAAGCCGCCCAGCTCGGGCACCTTGCGGAAGGACAGGTCAAACCAGCAGATCGTCTCCTCCTTTTTGCTCTGCGTGAAAAAATCGGCAGAAGCCGCCGCGGAGTAAACGTCCATCATCAGCGACAATTTCTCCGGCGTTGGCAGCGTATTCATAAGTATCAACTCCGTTGTGATGGGACTGCCATCTGAATTGCTCCTTCATTCTATCACAGCTTGCGCATTTTTTCAAACCGTGAACGTCGATTCCATGTAAAAAACCGATTCAAAAATCAAAGTTTTTTTGATAAACCTGCTCTTTTTTGGCATAAAAAAACAAAATATGGATATATCTATGCCAAATTATGAACAAACAATTAAACTATGAAAAAAATCAAAAAAGGTTGAAAAAGGGAATTGATTTCTTCGAGATAATGTGCTAAACTACTAATCAGCATAGATTGAAAGGAGAAATCCCCATGAGAATCAGAAAGCAAGCTCTCGGTACTCGCAACATCTGTGGCGCGAAAATCGAGCAAAGACGCAAAGCCATCGGCATGAAACAGAAGGACCTTCTGACGCAGCTTCAGATCAAAGGCATCGATCTGAACGCGTCCGGGCTTTCCAAGCTGGAGGGTCAGCTTCGTTCGGTCAATGACTACGAGTTGGTTGCCATCGCTGATACCCTGGGCGTGACCATCAACTGGCTGCTCGGCAAAGAGGATTAATCTACTGCAGGCTGCCCTCCGCCTCCGGACGGAGGGTGCTGTTATAATATGGTGTTTTCATATTTTTGGAAGGAGAAATCCCCTATGCGAACGTTGTATTGGCGTGAAAATCTGAAACGCTTCCGCAAAATGAACGGCATGACTCAGCAGCAGATCGCGGACGTGCTGAAAATCGAGCGTACGGCTTATGCCAACTATGAGTTGGGGCGTACCAATATGAATATTGAAACGCTCTGTAAAGTCTCGGAGTTTTTCGGCGTGACAGTAGAGCAGATGCTTTTTGCTTCACCGAATGAGGATGTTGTGAGAAAATCGAATCTGAATGCGGCGTTTCCCAACAAGGATTGCCCCCGGCTGTTTGACGAGGAATGCCGTCATGTCGGCTATCTGACGCAGGACGAGCGGCGTCTGCTGATTCTTTATCGTGCTTACGACGATAAAGCTCAGATTCAGGTTCTTTTGACTCCGGAGGATTGATTCCCTGTTCTTGTCATCCAGGAGCACCCCGCAGAGCGGGGTGCTCTTTTCTTACATTTTCGATGCGCCGCCGCCCGGGAGCAGGTCTGAAAGCTTCCGTCTTTCCTGCGGAGCGCAGCTTGCGGCAAAAACAGGGAAAACAAAAAACGCCGCCCGCTTTTTCCGGGCGGGCAGCGTTTTGGCGGTTTGTCTTGACAGTCCCGGCGCGGTGCGGTAAAATTGAAGCAAAGGATAACGGAAGTGCGATATGAAAACCTATGATCTGATCGTCGTCGGCGGCGGAGCGTCGGGGCTTTGCGCCGCCATTGAGGCAAAACACAGGGCGCGCGCCGAAGGGAAGGCGCTGTCGGTTCTTGTTTTAGAAAAAGAGAAATATCCAGCCAAAAAACTCCTGGCGACGGGAAACGGCAAATGCAATTTTGCCAACAGAGATATTTCGATTTCCCATTACTACGGGGAAACGCAGTTGGCGCAGGCGGTTTTTTCCCGTTATCCGGCGTCAGAGGTTCCCGGTTTTTTGCGCGGGCTGGGGGTTCCCGCCTATGACGACGGCAGCGGCAGGCTCTATCCCGTCTCCCGCAAGGCGGCGGGCGTTGCCGATGCGCTGACGGCTGGGGCGAAAAGCGCCGGGGCTGCGATCCTCTGCGGCTGCGGCGCAAATACCATCGATAAAACGGCGGAAGGTTATCTGGTGAACGGAGAATTTTTTGCCCCCGCGTTGATTCTTGCCACCGGCAGCCGGGCAGGGGAGGGCTTTTCCGATTGCCGGACCTTTTCTTTTCTGCGGCAATTGGAGGTGCCTTATTCGCCCGAAATCCCCGCGCTTTGCGGACTTCTGCTGGCGCAGGAGTATCCTCGCTCCCTGAAGGGCGCGCGCCAAATCGGCGCCTTAAGGCTTCAATGCGATGGAAAAGACGGAGCATGGCAGCGCGGCGAGATTCAGTTCAACGAAAAAGGCGTGTCCGGCATCCCGGTGCTGCAGGCGTCGCTAGAGGCAGGTCCGTTTTTGCACCGGGGCAGGAAGGTTGTATTGACGCTGGATCTTTTGCCCGATTTCTCCGTCCGGACGCTGGCGGAGGAAGCGGCGCGGCAGGCGAGGCGCGGCGAAGAAATTCCCGCCGAGCGAAAAATGACCGCCTTTCTGCCAAAGCCTCTGTGGCTGTATGCCTTGAAACAGAGCGGTCTTTCGCCGGCGAAGCCCTTGCCCGGCGACGGACAGGCGCTTCGCCGGCTGGCGCAGAACATGAAGTGGGCGAGCTGGCTGGTGACAGGGCTTGCCGGTCCGGCGCAGACGATACGCGGCGGCGCGGGGGCGGCGGCGCTGGAGGAAACCCTTCAGGCTGGCAGCAGCCCCGGGTTGTTCCTCTGCGGCGAGACAGTCGATGTGACCGGTGCGTGCGGCGGATATAATCTGATGTGGGCGTTTTGCTCCGGCAGAGCCGCCGGTGCGCAGGCGGTAAAATATCTTTTGGAAAAGAAACGGAATTGAGTAATCGCATATGCTGAGAATCCATGAAATCAAAGTCCCCCTCGGTACGCCGGCGGAGGCGCTGAAAGAGCAGACGGCGCGGCTTTTGGGCGTTCGGGCGGAGGATTTCCTGTCCTTTGCCATTGTGCGCGAATCGCTGGATTGCCGCAAAAAGGACCGGGTGCAGCTGGTCTATTCGGTGGACGTGCGTCTGGACGGCAGGGAGGAAGGGCTGGCAGCCCGCTTCCCGGAAAACCGCGCCCAGGTCCATGAGGAATACCAATACGTCCTGCCCGAGGTGCGCCGCCGCTCCGCCTTCCGCCCCGTGGTGGCGGGCTTCGGTCCCGCCGGGATGTTCTGCGGCTTATGGCTGGCGAGGCAGGGGATGCGCCCGCTGATTCTGGAGCGCGGGCACGATGTGGACACCCGGATGCGGGATGTGCAGTCTTTTTGGAAAAACAGAACATTAAATACGGAATCCAATATTCAGTTCGGCGAGGGCGGCGCAGGCACCTTCTCCGACGGCAAGCTGACCACCGGCATCAAGGATCCGAGGACCCGTCAGGTACTGCGGGAGCTGGCGGCGTTCGGCGCGCCGGAGGAGATCCTCTGGTCCGCCCGCCCTCATATCGGGACGGACCGGCTGGGCGGCGTGGTCAAAAACATCCGCCGGGAGATCGAGCGGCTGGGCGGCGAGGTGCGGTTCGGCTGCCGCCTGAGCGAGCTGTATATCGCCAATGATTTCATTCAGGGCGTGTCCTATGTGGGGGAAAGGGAGTGCGTGAAGGATGTGGAGACCGACTGTCTGGTGCTCTGCATCGGGCATTCCGCCCGCGATACGGTGGAAATGCTCTGCCGCAAGGGTCTTCGTATGCAGCAAAAGGCCTTTTCGGTCGGCACGCGCATCGAGCACCCCCAGGAGCTGATCAACCGGGCGCAGTACGGCGCATTCTGGAACGATCCCCGGCTGGGTGCGGCGGATTATAAGCTGGCGAACCACCCGCCCCACGGCAGGGGAGGGTATACCTTCTGTATGTGTCCCGGCGGTACGGTGGTTTGCGCCTCCTCCGAGGAAGGCATGGTCGTTACCAACGGTATGAGCAGTTACCGGCGGGACGGCGAAAACGCCAATTCCGCCATTCTGGTCGGCGTCGAGCCGGATTTTTTCCCGGACGACCACCCCCTGTCCGGCTTCGCCTTTCAGCGGCAGCTGGAAAAAACCGCCTTCGCCCTCGGCGGCGGCGATTATACCGCCCCCTGTCAGACCGTCGGCGATTTTTTGAAGGGGCAAAAATCCGTCAGATTGGGCGCGGTAAAGCCCACCTGCCCGACCGGTGTGACGCCGTCGGACTTGCGTCTGGTGCTGCCCCGGCGGCTGACGGACCCCATCGCCGACGCGATCCTTGCCTTTGACCGGAAGCTCAAGGGCTTCGCGCTGCCGGAGGCGGTGCTGACCTTCCCGGAGAGCCGCAGCTCATCGCCGGTGCGTATCCTGCGGGACGAGAGCTTCCAGACCAACGTGCGCGGGATTTATCCCTGCGGCGAGGGCGCGGGCTATGCCGGAGGCATTGTTTCCGCCGCCGTGGACGGCATCCGGGGCGCGGAAGCCGTCTTTGCCGACGATACCGAGTATTAAGTACAGAAAGAGGGGAGCCTATGGCTTATACGGAATTGACGTTTTTTCTGTATTTTGCCGTGCTGGCGGCGGTCTATTTTGTTCTGCCCGCCAAAGCGCGCTGGGGCTGGCTGCTGCTTGGCAGCCTCGGCTATGTCTTTTTGTGGGAGGTTGCCGCCGGATTTTTTGTGCTGGGCGTCGCGCTGGCGACCTATCTGGGCGGCATTCTGGTCGCTCCCCAGCCGGAAAAACCGAATTTGGAAAAAAGAAAAACCATTCTGGCGGTTTTTCTGCTTCTGCTTTTTGGTCTTCTGGTAATTTGTAAATATGCCGGCATGGCGGCGGATACCGTCAATGACATCGCCGGCGCCCTGGGGGCGAGCCGGCGGGTCGAGCTGCCGGATATTTTGCTGCCGGTGGGGCTGTCCTTCTATACCTTCGCTTCGGCGGGATATCTGATCGACGTGTACCGGGGCGGCGCCGAGGCGGAAAAAAGCTTCGGCAAATATCTGCTCTTCCTTGCCTTCTTCCCCAATTTTTCCTCCGGTCCCATCGAGCGCTCAAACCATTTGCTGCGGCAGCTTCGCAGCCTTTCGAGCGTCCGGCTCTGGGACGCCGGGCGCATCGGCTCCGGCGCTTTGACCGTGCTGTGGGGCTATTTCCTTAAGCTGGTGGTGGCGGATCGGGCTGCCATCCTGGTGTCGAGCGTCTTTGACCAGTTCTGGAACCACGGCTCCTTTGCCCTTTTGGTGGGGGCGTTGGTTTTTTCCATCCAGATTTACGGCGATTTCGCCGGCGGCTCCTATATGGCGCTGGGCTTCGCCCGTATTCTGGGCATTGAGCTGACCGATAATTTCAACGCCCCCTATTTTTCCCTTTCCATCAAGGAATTCTGGCGGCGCTGGCATATCTCGCTGAGCAGCTGGTTCCGGGATTATCTCTATATCCCCCTGGGCGGCAACCGAAAGGGCGAGGCGCGCAAATATTTCAACACCGCCGTGGTTTTCCTGATCTGCGGACTGTGGCACGGGGCAAATTGGACCTTTCTGGTCTGGGGCGCGCTGCACGCGGCGTATCAGATCATCGGCGGTCTGACCAGAGAAAAGCGTGAGGCGCTGTACCGCCGGTGGCGCATTGACACCGCTTCGCCCGCCTTTCGGGCGGCGCAGCGGCTGACGGTCTTTTTGCTGAGCGCCTTTGCCTGGATCTTCTTCCGTGCCGGCAGCCTCACCGAGGCGGGGGTCTATGTCTGGCGGCTCTTTGCCCGTCCCGATTTGTGGAATGTGATGAACGGCTCGATTTATGAGCTGGGGCTGGACGTCACCGAAATGAACCTGCTGTTTTTGGGGACGGCGGTGCTGTTTCTGGTGGACTTTTTGCGAGACAGGAAAAAGAAAGAATTCGCCGCTCTGGTCGGGGAGCAGCCTGTCGTCCTGCGGGTGTTGATCGCGCTGGCGCTGGTGACGGCAATCCTGTTCTTCGGGTGCTACGGCAGCCGGTTTGGCGAGAGCGCGTTTATTTATGCGGAATTTTAAGGAGGCGACGGCATGAAAAAGGTACTGCTTCGTTCGTTGGGCGCGCTATTGGCGCTGGTGATGGTCTTCGGCTGCATGGACCTTCTGCTGCGCTATCGCTATAGCGACTCCATCACCTCCATCCGTCGTTTTTATGAGCAGGAGGAAAATACCATCGACGTGCTGGGGCTGGGCACAAGCCATGTATACGAGGGGCTTTCCCCCGCCGTCCTGTATCGGGAATACGGCATCGCCGCCTATGACCTCTGCGCCCCGGCGCAGACGGTCTGGAACTCCTATTATTACTTTGTCGAGGCGCTGAAATCCCAAACGCCCAAGGCGGTGGTTTTTGACGTCTATATGATGAACACCAACGGGGAATACGACACCACCGCCAACGCCATCAAAACCACGTACGGCATGAAATGGTCCGAAAACAAATACCTTGCGATGCAGGCGGCGTTCCCCGAAGAGGATTTTCCGGAGATTTTGCTGCCCTTTTATCAATATCATTCCCGCTACGGGGAGCTTTCATCGTCGGACCTTCTGCCCGATAACGGCGACGAAGCCTATTACGGCGACAGCTATAAGGGCTTCTATACCTACGATACCGTCCAGGAGATTGACCGCCCCACGCCGGAAAAATGGACCAATACCAGGACCTTTGCCGAAAAGCATGAGAGGTATTTCCGCGCCATCATCGAGCTGGCGATCGAGCGTCAGATCCCCATCTATATCATTTCCATTCCCTATGCAGTGGCTTCCGACACCCAGACCACTGTCAATACCGCCGCCCGGATCACCGGGGAATATGACAGCCCGCTGGTGCATTTTATTGATTTCAATAAATGCTATGATGAAATGGGACTGGATTTTACGACGGATTTTTCCGGCAAGCAGCACCTCAACGACAACGGCGCCATCAAATTTACCAGCTATTTCGGCAAAATTTTGAAGGAGGAGCTGGAGCTGCCGGACCGCCGCGGCGACGCGGCATATGCGTCCTGGGAGGAAAATGCCCGGGTGTTTTACCGGCTGTATGAGAACAATGATCTGAAGCAGGTCAGCGACCTGCCTACCTATATGGATCGCCTGAGCGAGCTGTCGGACGGCTATCGGGTGTTTTTGGCGCAGAATACCTGCATCTCCAAAGAGTCCGCCCTGTCCATGCAGACCGGAACCACCGTGTTCCACGATGAGGAAATTTCCGACGAGCTGAGAAAGAAGGTCGAAGAGTACCGGCAGAAGGTGCTGTCGGTTCAGCCGCTTGCGCGGACGATGGAGACCCTCTTCCCCGGCAAGGAGTCGCTGACCTTCGGCGGCGTGTGGGAGCGCACGGAGAATGGCTGGACGCTGGTGGGAGAAAACGCCGAAGGCTTTGAGAAATATATCGCCCTGGGCAAAAAGAACAATCTGAAGTTAGCAGCCCAAAGCAGCAGGGGAGAGGACGATACCTATTACCTCTGCGAGCTGTCGTTCAACGGTGTCACCCATAGCCAGGATCTCGGTCTGACCATCCTGGTCTACGATACCGAGCTGGACCGGCTGGTGGATTGCGTCACCTTCCGCAACGAGCAGAGCGAGGGAACCAGGAAATAAAACGTCTCCTATCCTTTCGCTTTTCCATCGGCAGCCGGAGGCGTTTTTATGCGCAAACGCCTCCGCGCGATGCCTTTTTGCGCGCCGCAGCGCCTTCGGGCAGTATTTCCCGCTGTTCAGGGAAAAGAGATTTTTTCTCTTTTCCCCTTTTTTTCGTTGTAAGCCAAAGAACGACGAAAGGCCGGGCTTCCGTCGGGAGAGAAACGGTCTGATCT
>CASFQZ010000079.1 GCA_949296825.1 uncultured Eubacteriales bacterium | reverse complement strand
GCCATATATTCGTCCCTCTGCTCGTCGGAATAGGCGTAATAGTGTTTTTTGCCCTTGGTCAGGCGAAACAGCGGCGGCTGCGCCAGATACACATAACCGTGCTCGATCAGCGGGCGCATATAGCGGAAAAAGAAGGTCAGCAGCAGGGTGCGGATATGGGCGCCGTCCACGTCGGCATCCGCCATAATGACGATTTTATGATACCGCAGCTTGGAAATATCAAATTCCTCGTCTAGCCCGGTGCCCAGCGCCGTAACCACCGGCATCAGCTTTTCGTTGCCGATGACCTTATCCAGCCGGGCTTTTTCCACGTTGAGCATTTTGCCCCACAACGGGAGAATCGCCTGAATATTGCGGTCGCGCCCTTCCTTGGCGCTGCCGCCGGCGGAATCGCCCTCCACGATAAACAGCTCGGTGTTTTCCGGATTGCGGTCGGTGCAGTCCGCCAGCTTACCGGGCAGAGAATTGCCCTCCAGCGCCGATTTGCGGCGCGCCAGATCTCTGGCTTTGCGCGCCGCCTCCCGCGCCCGGGAAGCCTCCAGCGCTTTATTAAAGATCGCCTTGGCGACGGAGGGATTTTCCTCAAAATAGGTCATCAGCTTGTCATAGAGCATCTGTGAGACCATCTGGGTCATCTCGGTGTTGCCGAGCTTGCCCTTGGTCTGCCCCTCAAACTGCGCTTCGGTCAGCTTGACGCTGATAACAGCCACCAGACCCTCGCGCACATCGTCGCCGGAGAGGTTATTGTCTTTTTCTTTCAAAATACCGTATTTTCTGCCGTAATCGTTAAACACGCGGGTCAGCGCGTTCTTAAAACCGGTCTCGTGGGTACCGCCGTCGATGGTGCGCACATTGTTGGCAAAGCTTAAAAGCGTTTCGTTATAGCTGTCGTTATACAGCATCGCCACTTCCGCGCTGCGGTCGTTGTGTACGGAGGAAAAGTGCATCGGTTTTTCATGCAGCGGCGTCAGTCCCCGGCTCTCGGTGACAAAATTCACAAAGCTGGAAATACCGCCCTGATAGCAATAGACCTCCTCCACCACGTTTTCGTCATCGCGGTAATCGGTCAGGGTGATTTTCAGTCCCGCGTTCAAAAACGCCTGCTCGCGCAGCCGTTTTTGCAGCACTTCAAATTCATATTCGGTGGTTTCGGTAAAAATTTCCGGGTCGGCTTTGAAGCGGATCAGCGTGCCGGTCGCTTCGGTATCGCCGATGATTGTCAAATCATTAACCGGCTTGCCGCGCTCAAAGCGCTGATAATAGACATGACCGTTCTGGGAGACCTCAACCTCCATCCACTCGGACAGGGCGTTGACCACCGAGGAGCCGACGCCATGCAGACCGCCGGAAACCTTATAGCCGCTGCCGCCGAATTTACCGCCGGCGTGCAGCACCGTCAGCACCACCGTCACCGCCGGCAGCCCCTGCTGTCTGTTGATGTCGGTCGGGATGCCTCTGCCGTTGTCGCGCACGGAAATGACGTTGCCCGGCAAAATTTCGGTCTCAATATGGGTACAGTACCCCGCCAGCGCCTCGTCAATGGAGTTATCGACAATTTCGTAAACCAGATGATGTAGTCCCTTCGGACCGGTGGAGCCGATATACATGCCCGGACGCTTGCGCACCGCTTCCAGCCCTTCGAGTACCTGGATCTGGTCGGCGTCGTATTTTTCGGTCACAACGGTGTCCATGACCTCTTCTTCCTGCGGGTCCGGCTTCTCCGTCCCGGGCGCATCCAGCGGCTGCGTCACTTCGTTTTTTTCGATGGAATCCATGGTTTCACCTTTCTTCCTTACTCGGAAATTTCCTTTTGCTCGCCCTCCCGCCCGGAAAGCGCCGCTCTTTTTTGCAGCGTTGCGGCAGACAAAAGCGAAAGATAGATTTGATTTTCTCCTGTTTTCGGCGCGCTGCAAACCACAAAGGATTTCGGCAGCTCCGGCGAATCATAGCGGACCCTGCCCTCCCGCTCGGCTTTCGCCAGAAAATCGCGGGTGATTTTGCTGACGGTCGAGGTATCCAGATCAAAGACGGCAACCAGATCCCGGCTGCGCAGGACCTCGCCCTGTCCCAGATGAAGGTACATATGCTATCGTTCCTCTATGCTTGTTCCGTTCTGTATGTGAAAAAACCTGCCTTCCTTCGCCTTGCGGACCGTCTGTGGGTCGCAGCAGGTGATAAAGACCTGTTTATTCTCAATTTGATTTAAAATATAATTCTGCCGGTTGGCGTCCAGCTCGCTCATCACATCGTCCAAAAGGATCACCGGATACGCGCCGGTCTGCTCAAACAGAATCTGCGCTTCCGCCATTTTCAGCGCCAGCGCCGCACTGCGCTGCTGCCCCTGGGAGGCGAAAATCCGCGCCGACCGGTCGCCGATGGTGATTTCCAGATCGTCCCTGTGAGGACCGACGCCGGTGCTTTTGCGCCGCAGATCCGTCGGACGGCATTTTTTCAGCGCTTCCTCCAGTCCGTCCTCCGGCGCCGACAGACGATAGCGGCAGTGAAAGCTCTCCCCGCCGGAAATACCGTCGTAAATCTCTCCCGCCTTTTCTTCCAAAAGCAGCACGTATTTTTGCCGCGCCTTCATCACCCGACGCGCTGCCTGCGCCAGTAAGGCGTCCAGCGCGTCCAGGGTTTCCTGCCCCATGGGCTGAAGCGTTATATTTTTTAACAGCGAATTTCTCTGCCGCAGCACCCGATAATATGCCGCCAGCATTCCGGCATAGACCGGATACAGCTGACAAAGGGCGGTATCCATAAACCTGCGCCGCTCCTGCGGTCCGTTTTGAATCAGCGTCAGGTGCGCCGGCGAAAAGACCACGGCGGAAAACTGCCCCATCAGCTTCATCGGAGAGGGCAGCGCCTCCCCGTCCAGAAACGCCCGGCGGCGGTCGGCGATTATGATTTTCGCTTCCCGCTCGTCCTTTTCGTCGGTAAAGGCGCAAAACAGCTCCGCTTCCTTTTTGCCGAACCGGATCATCTCCCGGTCTCTGGCGCCGCGAAAGCTTTTACAGCCGCAGAACAGCCAGATGCCCTCCATGATATTGGTTTTTCCCTGGGCGTTTTTTCCCCAGAGAATATTGATTCCCTCCGAGGGACAGAGCCGCAGCGCTTCCATATTTCTGAAATCGCGCAAAATAAGTGAGCGTATCATTCTGTTTCTCTTTTTGGATCGGTTGTTACCGGCGCGGCAACGGAAAAATACTCGCTTCCGACACAAAACCCATCGCCGTTTCTTAATTTTTTTCCTCTTTGATAACAAACCTCGCCGTTGACCTTTGCTTCCCCGTTTTGTATCATCATTTTTGCGTGGCCGCCGGTCTGCGCCAGCCCCGCCAGCTTCAGGGCAGACTCCAGCTTGATAAAGGGCGTGCCGATGTTCAGGCTTTTTTCTTGTTTATGCGCCGCCCTTGCCGTCAGGCGGATCACCTTTTTACCCGTTGTCATTGGGCATCCTTACCGGCAGGATCATGTAAAAAAAGCTGTCGCCGCTGACCGGGAAGACGCAGGCGGGGGAAACAGCCTGCGGATTGGTACGGATCAGCGCCTGATCGGAATCAATCGCACGGAACGCCTCGGAAAGATAGCGGCTGTTAAAGCCCTTTTCCACATCGGGACCCTTGATATTCACGTTGATGCGGTCGCTGGCGCTGCCCAGCGTGGTATTGCTGTAAAAATGAAGGGACTGGTCGGCAAAGACGCAGCGCAGCGGGGTTTTGAATTTTTCATTGCTCAAGGGAGCCATCCGGTCCACGCTCTCGATAAATTCCCGGGTATCGACCCTGACCTCGGTTTCAAACTGTTTGGGAATCGCGCCGGCATAATCCAGAAAATTCCCTTCCAGCAGACGTGACACAATCTGATAGCCGTTTAAGCCGAAAACGATATGCTTCTTATCCAGATTGATGGAAAGATAACCATCCTCGTCCTCAATGATTTTAATCACCTCGGAAAGCGTCTTGGCAGGTACGACAAAGGTCATCTCCTCGCCGGTATACTCCACCTCTTCCCGACGGATGGCAAGGCGGTATCCGTCCAGCGCCACCAGAGAAAGATGCCCGGGGGAAAGCTCAAATTTTACGCCCCGGTGGACATTTTTGCTCTCATCGGTGGAAACGGCGAAAATGACCTGGCGGATCATATTTTTCAGCACCGATTGCGGCAGCACCATGGGAGAGCCGCCCATGACATAAGGCAGATCGGGATATTCCGCAATATCCATCCCGGTGATGCGGTACTCCGTATCGCCGCTTCGGATGGTACAGCGCTGCTTGTCATCGGTTTCGACGGTTACATTGTCGGCGGGCAGGCGGCGCAGGATATCGCAGAAGGTTTTGGCGTTTAAGACGATGCCGCCTTCCTTTGCTTTTCCCGCGTCCAGAAGGGTGGTGATGCCGACCTCCAGGTCATAGCCGGAAAGCTCGATGCCCTGGTCGGTGGTTTTGATGCGGATTCCCTCCAGGGTAGGGTTTATGGATTTTGCCGCCACGGCTCTTTGCACGTTGCTGCTCGCTTCGGTCAAAGCGGCGGTGTTGCAAACGATTTTCATACTCTCACGTCCGTAAAAATAATCTTGTATTTCGTCGTAATATTAGGGGCTGTCAGTTTTGATGAAAACGGGGAAACGCGTTGTCCCGTCGGAAAAACCGTCCCTTGCCCGTTGTTGATGAAATGTCGGGGACTGTTGATTGCTTTTTTGCCGGAGGTAAAAAAGACAAAAATGTCGAAAAACGGTTGTTGATAAATAAAAACTTGATGAAAACTTTTAGCAAAGAAGGAATTTTATTCCTGTAAATTATGGATGATCTCAAAGACCGTATTTTTGAACGACGGCTCGCTGCGCATCTTTTTTTCCACCAGGGAGATGGAATAATTGACGGTGGAATGGTTCTTGCCGCCGATGGCTTCGCCGATGACCTGCAGCGTCTGTCCGGTAATCTCCCGCAGCACATAGACGGTCACCTGCCGCGCCAGAGCGATGTTGGCGTTCTTTTTGTTGGAGGTGATGTCTGCCGGGGTGATGCCGTAAAACTGCGCGACATACTCGATGATTTTTTCGGTTTTGACGCCGATGGGCATATTGTCGGTCTGTACGTCCCTAATGGCGTCCTCCGCCATGTCGATGGTCGGCTCCCTGCCGGTCAGCGACGTCATGGCGAAAATCTTTTTGACCGCGCCTTCCAGCTGCCGGATATTGTTCTTCAGCTTTTCGGCGATGTATTCCACAATCTGCGGCGACAGGTTCATATCGTACTGCTGGGCTTTCTTTTTGACGATCGCCATTCTGGTTTCAATGGCGGGGGGCTGAATATCCGCCAGAAGTCCGCTTTCAAACCGGTTGCGCAGCCGGTCGGTCAGGGTGTCGATCTCCCGGGGGGGACGGTCGGAGGTCAGGATGACCTGCTTGCCGACCTGCGTCAGGGCGTTGAAGGTATGGAAAAACTCTTCCTGGATGCCCATTTTGTTTTGCAGAAACTGTACGTCGTCGATCAGCAGCACGTCAACGGTGCGGTATTTGTTGTGAAATTCCTCCATATTCTTCTGCGCCAAAAAGCTGACCATGTCATTGGTAAAATTTTCGCTGGTCGTGTATAGAATATTGGCGTTCGGATTGTTTTTGAGAATTTCGTTCTGCGTCGCCATCAAAAGGTGGGTCTTGCCCAGACCGGAGCGCCCGTAGATAAACAGCGGATTATAGATGGCGCCCGGGTCCCTGGCGACCCGCTGACAGGCGGCGTAAGCGAATTTATTTTCCGCGCCCACCACGAAGGTGTCAAAGGTATATTTTTCCGCGGTGCTCTCGGGGGTAAAGACGGGCGCCGTCTCTTCCGCTGCTTTGTCTTTGACGCGGATTTCCAGCCGGACCGGAAAACCGAGCAGCTTTTCAAAATTCTTTTGCAACAGCTGCGCATATTTACTGGTCAGGATCCCCTGCTTAAAATCAGAGCCGGTTTGCAATACGGCGGTGTCATCGGTAAAATCCACCGGTTCCAGATCCTGAAAAAAGAGGTTATAGGTCACATCGGCGATGGTTTCGTCGGCTTTGCATAAAAGCAGGACCTGTTCAAAAAGATCGCGAAAGGAGTCCATATCATCCATCCCTTCTGCGCCGTAAAACGGGCTGTAATCAAATAACCGGCAAAAGGCGTGTTCTCTATCGTGTTCCACGAAAAAAAGCAAAAACGGGCGTTTTCCGGCGTCTGGCAGCGGTTCGTTTGCCGCGTACGGAACCATTGTAGCACAAAGCGAAGAAAAATACAATACTTATCTATATATTTTATATATATAGAGTATTAAATAAAATACAAATTTTCGATAAAAAGAGTATAAAAAAGACCGGCGGCGCAGCGTCGGTCTTTGGTGATAAAACGATCAGACAGCTTCGATCAGCAGCCGGTGGGGCTGATGGTCTTTCGGTAAAAAGGACAGTTCAACTTCGCCGGCAAAGCGGGAAAGTACCGGAATTTCCGTTTCATCCAGGAAGGCGCGGTATGCTCTGCCGTCATCCAGACCGGCAAGGAGCGTACCGCCCGGCTGTTTCGCGAAGGAGGTCAGCGTCGCCGTAAACCGGCGGTTTCCGTCGGAAAAGCGGGCGTTTTCCACCCAGGTATCAAAGCCGGCGGTAAAGGTGCCGGGCTTGAAATAGGCGTCCGCCCAAATACCGATGGGCGTTGACAGTCCGCCGAAGTTATGGAACCAGCCGCCCCTGCCGGTCACCACGTTGACCATCTCAAAGGTATAGTAGGAGGCGTCCACCTCCCGCTTCCAGACCGAAAGAGCCCGTTTGGCGATCTCATAGGCAAAATCCCCTTCGCCCAGATCGAGCATGGTTTTCCAGAGGAACCACTGGTGCGGGAACCAGATATTGCCGTTCCAGTAGCCGTTCACGGTGAAATAAGAGGCGCTCTGATCCACCGCGCTGATGCCGTAAGGCGAAAGCATTTCCTTTTCGTTTTTCAGATGGGAAAGAATCGCCCGTTTCTGTGCCTTATCGCAGGCGCCGGCAATGAGCGGATAGACACCGTCCAGCCCCTTGTCAAGGTTTTCGCCGTCTTCGGTACGCAGAAGCGCGCCGGTGGGCTGGTACTTTTCGTCGTGCAGCACATAGCCGTAATAGCCGCTTTCTTTGTCCCAGGCATACCGGTTCAGCGCGTCGGTCAGCCGGTCAATGTCGGCAAGATAAACGGCGACGTCGTCTGTCTGTCCGGTTTGCGAAGCGACCATGGCGAGGATTTTGGCGCAGCGGATGACCTGAGAGGAGGAAATCACCGGTGCGGCGGTGTCCCGCAGTCCCCGGTCCATCATCGCCACCTGCGCCGGGTAATCATCCATACCGCTGGAAGAATAAAAATAATCGTAGGTGGTGGTCAGTCCGCTTTGGAATTTCGCCGTGGTCGAGCCTCTGATTTTTCCGGCAAGAAAATCATAATACAGCTTCAGCCTCGGATAAAGAGAAAGAAGCTTCTGTTTGTCACCGGCACGCTGCAGCATTTCAAGATATAGATACATCTGTACCGGTACCGGCGAGCCGTGGTGAAGAAAGGCATAATCCGGGTTGTTTTCGTCGCTCAGGTAGGTGTCAAGGCTGTAAGCGGCGAAGGCAGGTGCCCATTCCAGCATTCCCAGACCGATAAAGCCCGAATCCCAGGTATAAAGGCAGTCCCAGCGCTTGCCCGGCGTGTGGTGGATGATGTTTTCGCCGTGCTTGTAGATGGGATAGACCGCGTTGGTCAAAAGGGTCGCCTTCAGAATTTCCGTGCTCAGTTGATAGGGCTGACCCGCCCGGTTGTAGGAGAGGGGCGGGTTCTGCCGGCATTTTTCCCGGTAGATTTTTTCGTATTCCTCCGCGCTTTGAATTTTTGTCTCGCCGTAGGAAAGCACCGCGTATTCTACATGGGTTTCGCCCGGCGGAACAAAGATGGTATGCACCAGCGTATTGCGGAAAAATCCGTCGTCGCTGTGCTTGCGGGAAAAGGCGCCGGTAAAGCTCTCGGTCACATCGTCAAAGCTCGGATCCGAATTGGAGAGCCGCGCCGTCATACAGTCCTCCAGCGCGCCGGTCTCGATGTCGCGGAAGCGGGTATTTACAGAAAAGGTGCGAAAATCGAAAAACCCTTCCACTTCGGGATAGGAGAGCCGGGTCAGCGCGCCGCCCTCGGTCAGCGGCTGATAGGTCACAGCCGGCGTAAAATCATACGCTGCCGTCTCCGTTTTGACCTGACCGGCGTCTTCTTTCTCAACAAGAGTTAAAAAATCAAATTCAATGGCGCCCTTGCCTTCGGAAATCAGCTCGACGGGAAAAACGCCCTCGGTCAGCGGGCCGACGGGAATTTCGGCGATGGAGAGCTCGTCCGCCGGAGCAAAGGTGATTTCCCGCGCTGCGTTCATCCGGAAAACGGCGGGCGTTTCGCCTTTGGTATAATGGACGCCGACCATTTTTCCCTGCTCGTACCGGATGCTGCTGGTGCGGTAGCGGATGCACAGCACGGCATTATCATACCTGTGTGTTACGGGAAGCTCCCAGCGGACCATATCGCCCCTTTCTCCACCGAAGGGCTGGATGGTCCGGTGGGGCAGGTGCCATTTTTCCGCCCGGTCGCCCAGACCGAAGCCGCCGGAAAAGCGCTGGTCGCAAAACTCCCCTTTTTTATACCCGTCGGCATTCTGTCCGTCCCAGGGGCGGGGTGTGGCGTATTGATAAAGAACATAGCCGGTGGCGCTTAGAATGTCGTGTTTTTCCGGCAGACGGACCTTGACATAGCGCGGGCGCGGAAATTCCAGCGATTCAAAATAATTGATCAGCATATTCTGAATCAGGTCGGAATGGTTGACCAGCTCGGTGCGCACCAGAATGCTTTCCTCGGAGAGACGCACATAGGAGACCTCGGCGTAGACCCGGTCTTTCCATTCCAGATCGTGCCGGTAGGTGATCAGGGAATAATCGGGGCTGCAGCGCCAGGGATGGCAGCCGGAGGGCAGGGTACAGTTGGGCACGCGGATATCGCCGCCGAAAATGGCGGGCACGGTGCAGAAATCAAACCGCACGCCGTCGCAGAGACCATGCTCGACAATGCGCGACAGCCCCATATATTTTTTGCCGTAGGGTCCCCACAGGGGAAAGGGAGAAAAGGATTTCATCGGGTATCTTCCTTTACATTCAGACTGACAGAGCCGGCAAAGGGAGAGGACGCTGCCGGCTCTGTAGAAAACAGGGGTTACGGTTTCCCGTCGAAGGAAACACAGAATTTATGATTCCGCTGCGGCTTCTTCAAACAGCGGGGTGGTAAAATACCGCTCGGCGGTGTCGGGCAGCACGGTGACCACGGTCTTACCCCTGCCGAGCTTTTTCGCCAGCCGGATGGCAGCCGCCACATTGGTGCCGCTGGAAATGCCGCACATCAAGCCCTCCAGCCGCGCCAGATCCTTGGCGGTCCGGATGGCTTCCTGGTCGGAAATCACGCAGATATCTTCGTAAATGTCCTTGTTCAAAATTTTCGGGATCAGACCGTCACCGATGCCCATCTGCAAATGGGTGCCCACGGTGCCGCCCGCCAGAATCGCGGCGTTTTCCGGCTCCACCGCCCAGATGACGATGGAGGGGTTCTGCGCCTTCAGCACCTCGCCGATGCCGGTGATGGTGCCGCCGGTGCCGATGCCGGAGCAGAAGCCGTCGATCGGACCGGCGACCTGCTCCATGATTTCCAGCGCGGTGCGGTGGCGGTGAACCCGGGGATTCGCCTCATTTTCAAACTGCTGGGGGATAAAAACATTTTCGTCATCCTCCGCCATTTTCTGGGCGGTGCGCACGCATTCGGCGATACACTCGCCGATATTGCCCGCGTCGTGGACCAGAATCACCTTTGCGCCGTAATGCTCCACCAGAAGCTTGCGCTCCCGGCTGACCGAATCGGGCATGATGATCACGGTCCGATACCCTCTGACCGCCCCCACCAGCGCCAGACCGATGCCCTGATTGCCGCTGGTCGGCTCCACAATGACGGTGTCTTTGTGGATTTTCCCCTGTCTTTCCGCGTCGAGGATCATATTATACGCGGTGCGGGTCTTGATGGAGCCGCCAACATTCAGCCCCTCGTATTTTACCAGAATCTGCGCGCCCTCCGGGTCGCCCATCCGCTGCAGGCGGATCATCGGTGTATGCCCGACGGCGTCCAGAATGGTATCATATATCATGTTATTTCGCCTCACCAAAAAATACCGTTTCTAAAAACCCATCCCTGAGCTTTATAAAACAGTATAGTCAAAATCAACCGGTTGTGCAATAGAAAAAATATTTTTTCTTTTACCAGTCCATTCCCAGCGCGGCGGCAAGATTTTTGCCCAGAATTTTTTCCTTACTCTCTGCCGGGATATCCAGCTGCAAAATGCGGTCGATGTCTGCTTTTGTGGTTTCGCCCCGGCGATAGGGGTAGTCCAGCCCAAAGATGCTGTGCTCGTCGTCGGTCTGGTACAAAAGGGTTTTCAGCTGCAGATCCGACAGCGACCACTCGTCGGCGATGCCGTCCTTTGGCATATGGATGCTGGTCCAGCCCGCGTACACGCCGCCGCCCTCCTCATTGCGCGCCTGATTGCACATCACCGCCAGCGCGTCTTTGAAAAAGTGGTACCCGCCCACATGCTCCATGCTGAATTTCAGTTTGGGGAAGCTGCACGCCACCTGATCAAACAGCAGCGGATGGTAGTCGGCAATACGGTGCCAGTGGATGCCGGTATGGAACGAAAGGAAAAGCCCTGCCTCCTGAGCGGCGGCGTAGACGCGCTGCGCCTTATCGCCGAAGACCGCCACTTCCTGCGCCGCCGGGTGAATTTTGATGCCCCGGAAGCCGTAAGAAACGATTCGCTCCACCTGCGCCTCCAGATCGTCCCGCTCAAAATCCACCGTCCCGAAGCCGACCAGAGCGGGATCGCCTTCCATTTGCTCATAAAGGTACCGGCAGGCGTCCTTTTCCCTGCTTTTTTCCATCTGATAGGGAAACGGCGCAAAGCAAACCGCCCTTTCAATGCCGCATTCCTCCATCAAAGCCCGCAGCCCCGCCAAACCGCAGTTCGGGCGGAATTCCTCCGGAATGACATGGGCATGATTGGCAAAGATCCGCATCAAAACCCCTCCTTTGCTTCTTTGCTCTATCATACCAAAAGCCGGAGGAAAAAGCAAGCAAAGGCGCCCTGCGCGGATAGAGATAGCTTTTCGCCGGTTTTTCCATAAAAAATCCCGCCGGTTATTCTCCGGCGGGATTGGTTCAGCAAAAATACGCTTGGTACCATAAAAGGAAGCAATAGACGGTCCAGATTCGTTTCATATTGTGTTTGCCTTCGCGGTGTTCGCGCAGGAGGCGGAGGATGGCGTCGCGGTTGAAGAATTGGGCGGCGGTGTCGCTTTGGAAGACGCGTTCGACCATGTTATAATATTTCTCCTGCTTGAGCCAGTCGTTTAGGGGGACGGGGAAGCCCATTTTTTTCATTTTGGCGTTCTTCTCCGGCAGCTGTTTGGCGGCGGCGCCCCGCAGGGCGATTTTGGTCACTTCCTTCGACACACGATAGCGGGAGGGGATGGACAGGGCGACCTCCAGCATTTTTTTGTCTAAAAACGGTACGCGCAATTCCAGCGAATTCGCCATGCTCATGCGGTCGGCTTTGACCAGAATATCCTGCACCAGCCAGGTTTTCATGTCCACATACTGCATCCGGGTGATGTCGTCCTCTCCCTGACAGGCGTCAAAAAAGGGCTTGGTGAACACGGCGGGGTCCGGCGCGGGGATGTCGGGGCTCAGGTATTTCGCACGCTCGCGCCAGTTGAAGTTATAGTTGTTGCGGATATAATATTCGTCGATGGTCTGGGCGCCGCGCACCAGAAAACGCTTGCCGTGGGTGCCCTCGGGCATTTTTTCGGCGATTTTGGCAATGCCCTTGCGCAGAGCGCGGGGCAGCTTCTGGTAGTTTTGCAGCGCCAGCGGGTCCTGATAGTAATAGTATCCGCCGAAGAGCTCATCCGCGCCTTCGCCGCTCAGGACCACCTTGACCTGCTCGGCGGCGGTTTTGGTTAAAAAGTACAGCGCGATGGCGGAGGGATTCGGCAGCGGCTCGTCCATATAATACTGGACGGTGGGCACCGCGTCAAAGTATTCGTCGGCGGTGATTTTTTTGGTGAAAATATCCACGCCGATGGTCTTGGCGTATTCCTCGGCGTATTTCAGCTCGCTGTATTTTTCCTCGGCGAAGCCCACCGAAAAGGTCTTGACCCGGTTACCCTTCGCCATCTCCTTGACCGCATAGCTGGAATCCATGCCGCTGGACAAAAAGCAGCCGACCTCCACGTCGGCGATGCCGTGCGCCTCGGTGGAGTCGCGGAAGGTCTCGGCGATGAGGTCCTCCCACTCCCCCAGCGTTTTTTTCTCGTCGATGTGGTATTGCAGGTGATAATATTCGCTGATCTCCATTTTGCCGTCCTTACAGATAAAATAGGAGGCGGGAGGCATTTTGTAAACGTGTTTGAATAAGGTTTCGTTGGAGGGGATATATTCAAAGCAGAGGTATTCGGGAATGCGCTCGCGGTTCAGCTCCTTTTTGAACCGGGGATGGGCGCAGAAGGCTTTGATCTCGGAGGCGAAAAGCAGGGTCTGTCCGTCGTCGTAATAGAAAAAGGGCTTGATGCCGAAGATGTCCCGGGCGCCGAAGAGGGTCCGGCTGTTCCGATCCCAGATCAGGTAGGCGAACATCCCCCGCAGCCTTTTGGTAAAGTCGGGGCCGTATTCCTCATAACCGTGCAGCAGCACCTCGGAATCGGTCTGGGTTTTGAAAATATGCCCCTTCTGGATCAACTCCTCCCGCAGCGGCTGAAAGTTATAGATTTCGCCGTTAAAAACCAGCACCCTGCTGCCGTCCTCGTTCAGAATCGGCTGGCTGCCGCCGGCAAGGTCAATGATGCTCAGGCGGCGAAAGCCGAGGGAAATATCGGAATCGACAAAATAATCATCCTGATCGGGACCGCGATGACGGATTTTGTCCGCCATATCGCGGATGACGGCGGTGTTTTTTTCGCCGTTTGCTTCATCGTTCAAAAATCCAACAAAACCACACATAGGCGTATCCTTTCTTTATTCTTCCAGGGCTTTTTTGCCGCAGAGGGCGATGCTTTTTTTCGCCAGCACTTCCAGCGAATCCACCACGTCCGCCCGCTTCATATGAAAATCCCGATGGATGATCGACAGCTCCGTACAGCCCAGAATGACCGCGTCGCAGCCGTCGTGCTTCATCACGCCGATGATGCGCATGAATTCTTCAAAATCCGCTTCTTTGCCCGCCTTGACCTGGTTGTAGATGATGTTCATCAGCGAGCGGCGGTCCGCCTCGCCGGGCACGGCGCAGGCGACGCCCCGGTCGGCGCAGGCTTTCTGGTACGACCCGGCGGCGATGGTGCCCTCGGTGGCAAGGATGCCGATTTTTTTTACCTCCGGCTGCCGGCTGGTGATGGCGGCAACGGTTTCGGTGATGATATTGATGATCGGAACACCAACGGCTTTTTGCAGCTGTTCGTAAAAATAGTGGGCGGTGTTGCAGGGGATGACGATGCAGGACGCGCCCGCCCGCTCCAGAAGCTTTGCGTCCTCTTCCATCACCGGCAGCGGGTTGGGGCTGCGGTGATCCAGGATATAGGCGGTCCGGTCCGGGATGGTGGAATGGTTGAAGCACAGCACCGGAATATGCTGCTGGTCGCTTTCGGCGTCGGTCATTTTAACCAGCATATCCATAAAATAGACCGTTGCCAGCGGCCCGATCCCGCCCAGAACACCGAGGATTTTTTCTTTCATTCTGACCGCCTCTTTTTTATGCTTGGCGCGCTTTTTTCTTTTCCGCCTGCTCCACCCGGTGATATTTGCGGTACTGGTTCAAAAGCGCCGCCATTACATAGAACCGGCGTTTGGGCGAAAGGTCACAGGGGTACCACAGCGGATAGCTGACCTTTTTTTCGCGGTACAGGCGATTGACCTGCTCGCGCAGCTGCGGCTGGTGAACATAGCGCATAATGATGCCCTTGGGCACCACGGTAAACAGATGCTCCCGGTCGGCGACGGTGTATTCCAGCTCCTTATGGTAAATCAGATCGTCCACGATCCATTTGACCGTGTTAAAGCCGCTGCCGGTGACATAAAAATTGCTCCTGCCCAGTCGGACATTGATTTCAAAGAAATTATAGGTGCCGTTGCGGGTATCGTATTTAATATCGAAATTGGAAAATCCGGTATAGCCCACATGCTCCAGAAAACGGGTCGCCGCCTCAATCACCTCGGGGATCACCTCGTTGATGATGGCGACGGGATTGCCGATGGCGGTGGGGGTGTGGTCCTCCAAAAGCGAATGCCCGAGTGCGGCGAATTTGACCTTTCCGTTGCGGTCGCTGTAGCAGGTCAGCACGTGCATATAGGTGTCGTCGCCGGGAATGCAGTCCTGGATCAGGAATTTATAATCATAGGAGGAGCCCTCCAGCTCCTTGAGCATGGCGCGCAGGTCTTCTTCTTTTTGAAAACGGAAGACCTTTTTTTTGGAAGGAAACTTTGCGTAATGGTACAGCGCGGAGTTTGCGGGCTTGGCGATCACCGGATAGGAAAAATCAAAGGATAAGTCGTTCTCTTTGCCGCACTCATAGACATAGGTTTTCGGATGGCCGATGCCCAGCTCTTCACAAATGGCATAGAATTTATCCTTCAGAACAATTTGATTCAGCAGTTCCTCATCGATATAGGGGATGATATAATAGGGAGAGAGCAGCTTTTTGTTTTCGATCAGAATGCGCACGTACCAGTCGCCGCAGCCCAGAATCAGCAGCTTTTTTTTGCCTTCAAATTCTTTGCCGATCTGAAGCAGCGTGTCCAGCAGCACTTCTTTTTTTTCCAGCTCGGGAAACACCCGGTTTTCCACCAGCCGGCTTTCAGAGATGATTTTCGCCTGCGAGCGGCTGAGCACCAGCGATTTGACGCCGTATTCTTCGTGAAAGCTGCGCACCAGGCTGTAGGCGGTGATATCCGCGCCCAGAATGACGGGCATAAATTCCAATTCCTTAAATTCCATCGGTTCCACGCTCCGTTCCCATGTTTTTCCCACCCAACACGGGCGAAAAACTTCATAGTATTATACCCCGTTTTTCGGAAAAAGTCAAACCCTCTGCCAAAGTATGGCGGCTTCGCAGTGCGCGGCAAAAAACGCACCTGCGCCAAAAAGGCGGCAGATGCGTTTTGGTTTTATGCTCGGGAAGATCCCCGCGGTTTGCCGGAAAAAGGGGTTTGCCGTTTTTCGGCGGCACGGCGGGCTTTGCCGCGTCTTTGCCTGCGGCTTTGCGGTCAGCCTTTCTTCTGACGGAACGGCGGGGGGATCAGGTTCTCGGCGGCTTTGCCGAGTCCCGCGCCTTCCAGCTCCTCCTTGATGCGGAAAATGCAGTCCTGTTCGGTGGTATAGCCGCGCACGATGTCCTCCGCCAGCGCCCGGCAGGTTGGCGCGCCGCAGGTGCCGCAGTCCAGCCGGGGGAAGGTCTCCAGCAGGCTGTTCAACCGGTTCATTTTTTCCATGGCTTCTTCTACATTGTCTGCCAGCCGCAGGGCGGGCACCGGCTCGGGCAGCTTTTCCGCCGTCAGAACGTCCCGGGTTTCCTCCAGAGAGGCGCGATTCATCGACACGGGCAGGTATTTGCGCAGATGCTGCAGGCGGGCTTTGGCGATAAAGGGGTTTTCCGCCGTCAGAACGCCGCCGACGCAGCCGCCGGAGCAGGCGTTCAGCTCGATGAAGGAAATGTCCCGCAGCTTTTCGTCCTCGATTTCCTCCAATAGCTTCATGCAGTTTTCAATGCCGTCCACCGCCAGCGCGTCCTCCGATAAAATACCTGCCGCCTCGCCGCCGGTCATTCCCCAGGAGACACCGATCAGCCCCGAGCTTTGCAGTTCGTCGCCTGCCTGCTCGTGCTTGAGGGCGCTCAGCAGGGCGGGATAAATATCGTTCATTGCCAGCGCGCCGTCCAGGTTGGAGGTCTCGCATTCCAGCGGATGGCGGATGGCGGTCACCTTCGCCGGGCAGGGCGTGATGAAAAAGATGCCGATTTTTTCCGGCGGCAGACCGGTTTTTTTAACCGCCGCTTCCCTTGCCAGGCGTCCCGCCTCCTCCATGGGGGAGTGCAGGGGCAGGATATGCTCGATCAGGTTCGGGTAACAGACGCTGATCAGCCGGCAGATCACCGGACAGGCGGAGGAAATGACCGGCCGGGGGAAGCCGGGGTTTTCCTTTAAGAATTTTTTTGTGCCGGAGGAAATGCGCTCCGCCGCCGCCGACACTTCAAACACATCGTCAAAGCCGATGTCGCGCAGGGCGCAAAGCAGGGAATTGATATCTTTCACATTGGCGATCTGCCCATAGAGCGAGGGGGCGGGCAGCGCCACCGTATAATCAAAGCGGGCAAGCTCCTCCAACCCGTCCCGCTCGGCATATTTCGCCTTATGGGGGCAGACCCGGATGCACTCGCCGCAGTCGATGCAGCGTTCGGCAACGATGATGGCTTTTCCGTTCCTGACACGGATCGCCTGGGTCGGGCAGCGCTGGATGCAATGGATGCAGCCCTCGCATTTTTCCTTGTCCAGACGGACCGAATGGTAATACTGTTCCGTAACGCGCGCCTCCAATCCTTGTGCGCTTACGCGCGGTTGCGCACCGTAATGGTCATGGTGGTTCCGACGCCGACGGTGCTGTCGATGTTCAGCTCGTCGGAATATTTTTTGATGTTCGGCAGTCCCATCCCGGCGCCGAAGCCCAGTTGGCGGATATTTTCCGGTGCGGTGGACCAGCCCTCCTGCATCGCCTGTTCAATGTCCGGGATGCCGGGACCGCTGTCTTTGAGCACGATCACGATCCGGTCGGGCTGGATGGTGCAGTCGATCTCGCCGCCGCCGGCGTGGATCACCATATTGATCTCCGCCTCATAGACCGCGATGGCGACATTGCGGATCACCGCCGGGGAAAAGCCGAGGGATTTCAGCGTGCGCTTGATTTTACCGGATGCTTCGCCTGCGCAGGTAAAATCGGTGCCGCTGACGTCATAATGCAGGTGCAGAGGCTCCATCATTTTCCGCTTCTTCCGCGCAGCCCATTGGTATAAAGACGTCCGCAGGCGGTGAACATCTCGTAATCCGTGCCCAGCAGCACGATTTCCATTTCGTTGGCAAGCTCGATCATATTCAGGTCTGGTTTTTTCCCTCTGACAAAAACAATACAGGTCATGTCCATCATTTCCGCCGTGCGGATCACCTGCGGGTTCACAAGCCCGGTCAAAAGCACCGCCTGTTCCTTGACAAAAGCCAGAACATCGCTCATCAGGTCGCTGCCGCAGACGGTAAAGACCTCCCGCTCCAGTGCATCCGCACCGGTGATGACGTCGGCTTCCAGAATATCGACGATTTCGCTGATTTTCATTGTGTGACACCTCGTAGATCACAAACTGGCGCCGGCGCAGCCGGCAGCCGTGCGCTTATTTTATCATATCCGGCAGAAAAAATCTACAGAAAACACGCAAATTTTTCAGCAAATGATATGAAAATTTCCTTATTTTGACAAAGCGGCGCCCCTTTCTTTGTGCAGGCTGACGGGAAAGCGAAAATTATCCCTTGTATTATAGATGAAGATATAGTATGATTAGTATTAGAACAGAATGTGGAGGTTCCGGTATGAAACGTTTCTGGAAAAAGCCGCTGGCTTTGTTGTTGGCTTTTGTTTTGCTTGTCGCCGGTCTGCCGATCGCTCTGGCGGCGGACGAAGGGGCAGGCTTTGTGCTCGGCGATGTAAACGGGGCGAACGGCACCGTGGACGCAGTCCAGGGGCAGTTTTTCTATGTTTATGTTTACGCCGACCAAATCCAGGGGCTGCAAAGCGGTTCGCTGGTTTTGGCGTATGATTTGAACGTCTTTCAGTTTGCTTCCGCGAAAAGCGAACCGGCAAAGCGCGCCGGCTTGCAGGTGAACCCCTATGCCGACCGGATGGAATTCGCGGCGGGGACCGCCGCCGGGTATCCGGACAAAGAGGATGGTATGGGCTATGTTTCCTTCGCCTTTATGATGAAGGACAAGGCGATGCAGGTGACGGAGGCTTCCATTCCCGCCCGGGGGACGGTGCCGCTGTATAAATTTGCGTTCAAGGCCCTCCGCGATGACGCGGCAGCGTATACCATGCAGGTGGTCGAAAATCGCGTGGAGGTCAACGAGCAGCTCTTTACACCCTCCTGTGACGATTTGACGGTTCGTGTGTCGAAGGCGCTGCAATATAAAGAGGGCGGGGCGGTCGGATATTTCCCCGGCGGAACCGACACGGCGATTGATCTCCGTTTTGCGCTTACGAAGCCGGCGCAGGCGGTCGATACCGCTTATTTTGCGCCGCCCCATCAAAATCCGCAGGCAATCAGCACTACCGCCTTCGGCAACACTGCTTCCGGGACCAAAATGGAGTTTTTGAAGCATATTGTTTTTGGCGTCGCCCTGCGCAGTGAAGCGGAGGATGTGGCGGAATATCCGGTTGAGGCGTTTAGCGGTTTGCCAGCCCTTGAGAGTATCGCGATGGAATTCACCGAAGCAGAATTTTCGGATCGCTCCCGGTATTTCACCGACGACGGCATCATTTACCGCTGGGACGAGGACGAAAACGGCAACCGGCTGGATACCTGCCAGATCTATTATATTCCCGCCGGCAGAGTCTCCAAGGATATTTATCTTTCCAAAAATGTCAGAGGCTTTTACGGTGGCACGAATGACAGCGCGCTGCGCTCCCTGACGGCAGAGCAGGTCAACGGGCTGGTTTTCCATGTTTTTGAAAATGTGGATTTCGGCGGAACCTCCCAGAAACAGATTTTCAGCCAGCAGATAACCTACAGGAACGAAAGCGACGCGGTGCAGAATGCGCAGCTGCACTGTGTCAGCTACGGCTCCGCCGCGCCGGTTTCCGAGGTCTCTTATCATTATAATAGCGGCGGCGAGCTGGTCATTCCGCTGTATTTTTATACTCATACGCTGATTTCCGGCAGCAGCGCCGGTCTGACTCAGCGGGGCGACAGTGTTGTGCTGTCGCAGGAGGCGGTACAGGCGGCGGCGCGGGACGCGCTGCACAGCGGAAAGACAAGCTTCGTCGTTTCCATCGCGGTCTCCGACGGGCAGACCTATTCGGTGACGGTCCGCCTGACCCATGAGCATATTTACGATACCGGCAGTCAGACCAAAGCGCCTACCTGTACCGAGGCTGGTGAAAAAACCTTTACCTGTACCATTTGCGGCGACAGCTTCAAAGAGCCGGTTGCCGCGCTGGGACATTTGACCAATACCGGTTCGGTGACCAAAGAGCCGACCTGCACCGAGCCCGGTGTCAGAACCTTTACCTGTATGCGCTGCGGTGTTGTGCTGAAAACGGAGGAAGTCCCCGCCAAGGGACATACGAAGGACACGGGTACCGTTGTTCGCTCGGCGACTTGTAAAGCCGCCGGCTTAAAGCACCATACCTGCACGGTCTGCGGCACGGAGTTTGATGCGGAATATAACGATTCCAATGCCCATATCTGGACCGGCAGCCCCTTGGCGTGGCGGTGCAGTATCTGCGGCGAGTATCGTGTCGTTTGGAACAAGCCGTCTTCCAGTTATGTAGACGATATCCCCAACACGGAGCCGCCTTCGACCCTGCCGCCGGAGACGACAGCGCCAACGACGACGGAGCCCTCAACGACGGAGCCCTCAACGACGGAGCCTTCGACGACGGAGCCCTCGACAACGGAGCCTTCGACGACGGAGCCCTCGACAACGGAGCCGAGCACGGCGCCGACTCGTCCTACGGAGCCGAGCACGGCGCCGACCCGACCCACCGTGCCGAGCACGGCGCCGACCCTTCCGACGGCGCCGACCCAGCCCACCGTTCCTGCGCCGACCGAGCCGGTTTATATGCTCGGTGATGTGGACGGCAACGGGCAAGTCACCACCGCCGATGCCCGTCTGGCGCTGCGCGCTGCGGTGCGGCTGCAGACGCTGGATGAGATACAGACACTGTCCAGCGATGTGGACAAAGACGGCAAAATCTTGTCCTCCGACGCGCGCATGATTTTGCGTGTGGCGGTAAGGCTGGATACCTTTGATTGACAGATCATGCCCGGAAGAGGAGCTCTTCCGGGCTTCTTTTCGTCTTTTTTCATAGAAAATCCATTGAATTTTTGGCAAAGAACCGCCATTGTAAGCGCGGGAAAAATATGGTAAACTACCCTTTGGTATAAGAAGAGAACGTGAGGTAAAGATAATGAATCGTTGTAAATTGGCGCTTTTAGCGGATATGCATTACTACTCCCCTTCCCTGGGTATCACCGGCTCCGCCTATGAGACCCGCAGCTCCACCGATCAGAAATGTCTGGCGGAAAGCGGCGCGATTGTCGACGCCGCGTTCCATCTAATTGGCGCCGGAGACTGTGACGCGGTGCTTTTGGCTGGCGATTTGTCCAACGATGGCGAAAAGGTCAGCCATTGGGAGATGAAGGAAAAAATCGACGCCCTCGCCAGGAAAAAACCGGTCTTTGTGGTCTATGCCACGCACGATTGGTGCTGCTCCGAGGATGCCGCTCGCTATGAGGGCGATCGGGTTATCACCGGCGATGTGGAGACCATGACCCCCGCCGAGCTGCGGGAATTTTATTATGAATACGGCGTCAAGGGCTGTATTTCGGAATTTGTCCATCCCAACGGTTCGTCCTCCTATTGTGCCAAAATCAAGGACGGCTTCCGGCTGCTGGGGCTGAACGACGACCAGAACGGCAGCGGCAAGGCTGGCTACAGCCCGGAGCATCTGGCGTGGATTTTACAGCAGATCCGGGATGCCAAAGAGGCGGGCGATGAGATCGTCGCCATGCAGCACCATCTGATCATGCCCTGCATTTCCAAGCTGGTCAACGGCGGGATGCTGATCGGCGATTGGCAGGAAATGGCGGAAACGCTGGCGGATGCGGGGCTCGAATATATTTTTGTCGGACATTCCCATATGCAGCGCACCGCCAAGCTCACCACTGCCAAGGGCAATACCCTGTATCAGATCAACCTCGGCTCCATCTGCGGCTATCCCGCGCCCTATACCTATTTTACCCTGGATGAGAAGCGCGCGCAGATGGATGTGATGACCTTAAAGAGCTTTACGTATCAGGGGAAGACGCTGGGCGCTGATTTTATCCGCGACCATACGCTGGGTGTGGTCAAAAATCTGGTGGATAATGCCGACAAGGGCAGAGAGGCGCTGACCAACCAGCTGCGCGGCTACGGGCTGGATTTTTCGACCGTTAAGGTGCCCTATGGCCTGATCCGTGTGGCGGTCAGGCATCTGAAAAACGATTCGGTTAAAAAAGCCGCCTCCATCATCAATTTCTTTACCCTCGGCAAGGGCATTGATAAAAAAGCCGCCGCCCAGTGCAAGGAGGAGAAGCTGATTACGCTGGTTTATGAGATCTTCCTTTCGGTCTTTGACGGCACCATGCACCCCCACGCTCCCTCCACGCCCCTCTATCAGGTGATGGCGGACGCGGCGTCCCTGCCCCGACGGGTCTGCGCCGTCCTGCCGGTAAAGGCGCTGAAAAAGGACAGCGTGCAGCGTACCCTCGCCGACATCGAGCATACGGTCAAGGAGCTGGTCAATCCCGCGTTCAACAATTATCACGCGGTTTTTGAAAGAAAAACAAAATAACCTGAAAAGGAGCATATCCCATGTCAAGTTACGTTGTCCGGAAAACCCCAGGCAGCACCGAATGGTTCCGTCATGACCGCTTCGGTATGTTCATCCATTTCGGCTTGTATGCCCTGCCTGCCCGCCATGAGTGGGTCAAGCATCAGGAATGCACGCCGGAAGAAAAATACCAGCGGTATTTTGAACAGTTTAACCCCGATATGCTGGACGCGCGGGAATGGGCCAAGCAGGCGAAGGCGGCGGGCATGAAATACGCCGTTCTGACCACCAAGCACCACGAGGGCTTCTGTCTGTTTGATACGGCATATACCGACTATAAAGCCACCAACACCCCCTTTGGGCGGGATATTGTGCGCGAATATGTGGACGCTTTCCGCGCCGAGGGGCTAAAGATCGGGTTTTATTATTCGCTGATCGACTGGCACCATCCGGATTTTCCGATTGATATTCTCCATCCCCGCCGCAATGACCCTGACGCCGAACAGCAGGACCGGGGCAGGAATATGAAAAAATACGCGGAATATATGCGCAATCAGGTGCGCGAGCTTCTGACCAATTACGGAAAAATCGATATCCTCTGGTTTGATTTTTCCTACCCCGCCGACCCCAAAACCTCCAGTGCTCCGTCGTGGATGCAGTTCGGCGGCGGCAAGGGCAGGGACCAGTGGGAGTCGGAGCAGCTGATCGCCCTGGCGCGCTCCTTGCAGCCCGGCATCCTCATCGACAACCGCGCCGATTTGGAGCAGGATCTCTGGACCCCCGAGCAGGTGCAGCCAACCCGCTGGATTACCCACGAGACGACCGGCGAGCTGGTCACCTGGGAGGCGTGTCAGACCTTCTCCGGCTCCTGGGGCTATTATCGGGATGAAATGAGCTGGAAATCGCCGGAGATGCTGGTCAATATGCTGATCAATACCGTGTCGCTGGGCGGCAATCTGTTGATGAATGTCGGACCTACCGGCAGAGGATATTTTGACGACCGCGCTGAAGCGGCGCTCGCCGCCTACGCCGGCTGGATGAAATATAACAGCGATTCCATTTACGGCTGTACCATGGCGGAGCCGGAATTCACCGCGCCCGCCGGAACCCGTCTGACTCAGAAGGAGGACGGCACCCATCTGTATATCCACCTGCAGGTTTATCCCTTTGCCCATTTGACGGTGCAGAACCTGGCGGGAAAGCTGACCTACGCCCGCTTCCTGCACGATTACAGCGAGATCCTGTATGAGGAAAACCGGGAATCCGGCGAGGTGACCTTCCGTCTGCCGGTGGTGAAGCCCCGCTTAATCACGCCGGTGATTGATGTGCTTCTGGGGTGAAGCCATCGGCGCGGCAGGGAATTTGACGTCAGTTGCGTTGCGGAGAAAACGGCGCGAAATCGTTAAGAAATGATGAAAAAACAGCGAAGCGACACTGCTTTCACGAAAAATAAAGTTCTAATAAGCAACAAAGATTTTCTCTGTTTTTAATGGGTATTTGTCTGTTTTATCAAAATAAACGATTTTGTTCACGTTTCTCACAGATTTATTAACATATATTTTTCAAAATCTGTCGGTATGATAGTATTGAGGTGTTTAAAATGGATGAAAAATTGATTATCACCAAAAAATCCGCAATCAAAGGCGAGGATGGCTACAAAACCTTTTCCATCCGCGTCAAGGACGCAACTGCGAACCGCTTGAATCGTTTGAGTGAAAAAAGTAACCGCTCCAGAAATGAACTGATCAATATGCTGCTGGAGTGGGCGCTGGAACACGCGCAGATCCGCGACGTCGAAAAATAAGCCCTTTCGACGGGTCTGAACAAGCGAGAAAGCAAAAACAGAAAGGAGTGACCCTCCCTTCTGTTTTTTTATTTCCTTTGAATTTTTGTTCTATATTGAGAAATCACCGGCAAAAAGTGGTGCCGGTGATTTTTTGTATAAATTTTTTTATTGGTGGAATAAATAATATTGGATAAAGAAAAAGGAGGAAAAATATGTGTATAAAAGAATGTTAACGATTTTTTTCGTGTTCATTTTTTCTCTTAGTTTGCCACTGGTTGGAAAAGCTCAGCAATTAAGTGCTTTTCAGACCTCTGAGGTTCTCGAACGTTTTGCCACAACAATTGCCGCACCCGTGGTCAAAAATGGAATTTTAACCGGGGAAGCCGTCGAGGATCCGGATACGCTGACCGGTTTTGCGCCGCTGGCAACCGTACACTATACCGCCGCCGATCCCGAAAACGCTGCCGGGCGATCCACGGAGAAGATCGAGCACAGCTACGGCGTCGCCAAAGACGGCAAGCCCCATTCGATTTCGGTGGAAAGTCAGCGCTGGTTTGACGCGCATGATTGCAGCGCCGTCACCTATGACGCGGTGTCGGAGGGCAAGCGGCTCTATCTGACCTTTGACTGTGGGTACGAGAACGGCAATACCGGCAAGATTCTGGATGTCTTGAAGGAGAAAAATGTCCCGGCAGCCTTTTTCTGTACGCTGTATCAGGTGGAATCGGAGCCGGAGCTGACCGCCCGGATGATCCGCGAGGGGCATATTGTCGGTAATCATTCCGACACCCATCCGGATTTCTCGACCCTGACCGGCGCGCAGATTGCCGCCCAACTGGAGGCCTTCGACAATCATATGCGTCAGAACTTCGGTTATTGCGCGCCCTATTTTCGCTTCCCCGAGGGCGCCTACAGCGAATACGCGCTGTCTGAGGTCAATGCCCAGGGCTTTACCGCCGCCTTCTGGTCGCTGGCGTATGCCGACTGGGATGAGAATAACCAGAAGGGCGCGGATTATGCCTATGATACGGTAATATCCCGCCTGCATCCCGGCGCGATCCTCCTGCTGCACTCCGTCTCCTCCGACAATGCCGCCGCCATGGCGCGCATTATCGACGGCGCTCGGGCGCAGGGCTATGAATTTTACGCCCTGACCGATCTGCCGGCGCAATAAGCCCATGCAGAAAAGAGCAGGGAGACAGGAGCGGCGAAGGATGAAGGCAGAAGAATAAGGACGAAAAAGGAATGGCGGAAGAGCCAGGCTTGCAAAGAGAGAATGGCGAAAGAAAAAGGAGGAAAGCGGAGAGAGAAGAACGCCGGAGGGCGCAGGACAGCGGAAGAAGAAAAAGAGAACGAATAAAAAAACGCCGGAAGGGAGGGCTCCCCTTCGGCGTTTTTCAGCGGGTAAATTATTTGCAGGATTCTTCCACCGCGACGGCGCAGGCGACGGTGGCGCCGACCATCGGGTTGTTGCCCATGCCGATCAGACCCATCATCTCCACATGCGCGGGCACGGAGGAGGAGCCGGCGAACTGGGCGTCGGAATGCATTCTGCCCATGGTGTCGGTCATGCCATAGGAAGCGGGACCGGCTGCCATATTGTCGGGATGCAGGGTTCTGCCGGTGCCGCCGCCGGACGCAACGGAGAAATATTTCTTGCCGTTTTCGATCGCCCATTTTTTATAGGTGCCCGCCACAGGATGCTGGAAGCGGGTGGGGTTGGTGGAGTTGCCGGTGATGGAAACATCCACGGATTCATGACGCATGATGGCGACGCCTTCGTTGACATCGTCCGCACCATAGCAGCGAACCTCGCTTCTCTCGCCGTCCGAATATTTGGTTTCGGAGACGATGGTCAGTTCGCCGGTGTAATAATCGTAGCTGGTTTTAACATAGGTAAAGCCGTTGATGCGGGAGATGATCATCGCTGCGTCCTTGCCCAGACCGTTCAGGATCACGCGCAGGGGCTCCTTGCGCACCTTGTTGGCGGAGCGGGCAATGCCGATGGCGCCTTCCGCGGCGGCAAAGGATTCGTGACCTGCCAAAAAGGCGAAGCATTTGGTGTTGTCATCCAGCAGCATGGCGCCCAGATTGCCGTGACCCAGACCGACCTTTCTCTGATCGGCGACGGAGCCGGGGATGCAGAACGCCTGTAAGCCCACGCCGATCTTGGCGGCGGCGTCGGCGGCTTTGGTGCAGCCGCTCTTGATGGCGACGGCAACGCCCAGCGTATATGCCCAGACGGCGTTTTCAAAGGCGATGGGCTGCACGCTCTTGACTTCCTTCTCTACATCGATACCCTTGGAAAGGCAGAGGTCTCTGGCTTCCTCAAGGCTTGCCATGCCGTATTCGGCGAGGCATTTTTCGATACCGGCAATTCTTCTTTCCTTGCCTTCAAACATCATATCGTTTGCCATTTTTCCGTCCTCCTTCTTATTCCTCACGCGGATCGATATATTTGGCGGCGTTGTCAAAGCGGCCGTAGGAGCCGGTGTTCTTTTTCAGCGCTTCCTCGGGCGCGGCGCCGTGACGGATGTCCTCGAGCATTTTGCCCAGCTTGATGAACTGATAACCGATGACCTCGTCGTTCTCATCCAGCGCCATTTTGGTGACGTAGCCTTCCGCCATTTCCAGATAGCGGACGCCCTTTTCCTTGGTGCTGAACATGGTGCCCACCTGTGAGCGAAGGCCCTTGCCCAGATCCTCCAGCCCCGCACCGATGGCAAGGCCGTCCTCGGAGAAGGCGGACTGGCTTCTGCCGTAGACGATTTGTAAAAACAGCTCGCGCATGGCGACGTTGATCGCGTCGCAGACCAGGTCGGTGTTCAGCGCTTCCAGAATGGTTTTGCCGGGCAGGATCTCTGCAGCCATCGCGGCGGAATGGGTCATGCCGGAGCAGCCGAGGGTTTCAACCAGCGCTTCCTGAATGACGCCTTCCTTGACGTTCAGGGTCAGCTTGCAGGCGCCCTGCTGCGGCGCGCACCAGCCTACACCGTGGGTAAAGCCGGAAATGTCCTTGATCTCATAGGCTTTGACCCATTTGCCCTCTTCGGGGATGGGCGCCGGACCGTGGTGCGGTCCCTTAGCGACTTTGCACATCGTTTCTACTTCGTGTGAAATCGTCATGTTTGTATATCTCCTTTCAGAAATAGACGGATTATCCATAGACAGCTTCTATTATAATCAAAAGCCTGTCCCAATGCAACAGAATTTTTACACAAATCCATAATTTCAGAGGTTTACAAAATATCGACCTTATGGTATGATGGATTTAGTGATTTTTGTCTTTGCTTGCGGACAAAAGAAAGGATGAAACGGATGAAAACCTATAGAAAACTGCTTAGCAGCGTGATGGCTGCGGTGCTGACGTTTTCCGCGCTGCCTCTGACTGCCGGCGCGGCGGAGGTTTCTTACCCCCAGCCCAGCGCCACCGATCCCGCCGCCTGGTATTTATACGGAGATATGGACCGCAGCGGTCAGGTGGAGACCGGCGACGCCCGTACGATTTTGCGCGCCGCCGCTTATCTTGATGCACAGCCCGAGATATCATCCATGACCTACGGTACGGCGGATGTGGACCGCGACGGCGTTCTGACCACCCGCGACGCCCGTCTGGCGCTGCGCGTGGCGACCAAATTGGACGCCGCTCCCACGCAGACGGCGCACCCTTATGCAAGTAAAACCTCCGTTTCCAAAACGGATGCGCTGGCGATGGTCCGCGCGCTCAGCCCGATCCTCAAGCCTGCAAACCAGGAAAACCGCAAACCTTATCAATATCATATCGATCAGGATTATGAAGCCGATATTAAAGTCGGCGGCACTTTGAGCGGGCTGATGAGCGACGAAGATTTGCAGAAAATTATACGGGATATGCAGGCGGATGCAGCCAAGGAGGAAATCGACAGGACGACGACGATCACCACCAGCTTGAGCAGTTATATCAATAATTTACAGCTCAAGGGCAATGAAACCGAGATGATCGGCGCTGTGGATGAAAACGCCATTTCCGGCACCTCCTTTGCCTTCCATGCGAAGGACAATACCTACACGGTGCGCATCAATTTCAAAAATGATACGACCTATATCGACGATAAGGAGGATTCCCCGATCCGCCAGGCGATTTCGGATGTCAACAGTCTGGACCAAATCAAAAAATTCGCAGAGCTTTCCGGTCTGTCCGAGGATATCAATATTGTGATGGAGGTAAAAGGGCAAAAAGTCCATGACACCGTCAGCGGCGCTTATCTTGAATATACGATCAACGCCGTCAGCGGACAGCCTGTCAGCGCCCGGTATGGCTATACCTCAGAGCTCGTCATTCCCGCCGCCTTCGGGAAGGTCGGCATCGTCGATACCTTTAGCATCGTTATGACAACCAAGCAGACGCTTTTGATGGAATATACTTTTAATGTCAGCGTCTGAGTCGGTTTGATTTTAAGCGGGCTTCCTTTTTTCGGGGAAGCCCGCGCTTTTTCTATTTTTTTGTTGCTTTTGACGGGGATATATATTATAATTGATATAGATATATCGAAAATGGCATATCAAGGGGGGACGGATATGAATATTGTGCATTGGAAGTACGCGGTGGAGGTCGAAAAGACCCGTTCCATCAGCAAGGCGGCGGAAAACCTGTTTATGGGGCAGCCCAATCTGAGCCGCGCCATCAGAGAGCTGGAGGAGTCGCTGGGCATCACCATCTTTAAGCGCACGCCCAAGGGCATCGAAGTCACGCCGGAGGGCGAGGAGTTTTTGCAATATGCAAAAAAGATTCTGCGGCAGATCGACGAGGTCGAGCAGCTGTACGCCGGGGGGAAAAACGAAACGCAGCATTTTTCCGTTTCCGTGCCCCGCGCCGGGTATATTTCCTGCGCCTTTGCCGAGTTTGCCAAGCATATTGATATGTCCCGTCCCGCCGAGATTTTTTATAAAGAGACCAACACCTCCCGCGCCATCAATAATGTGCTGAACGCCGATTACCAGATGGGTATCATCCGGTACCAGAAGGTGTTCCAGCCCTATTTCGACGCAATGCTGCAGGATAAGGGGCTGGACAGTCGCCTGATCTGGGAATTTTCCTATGTCGCCGCCGTGTCGGAGCACAGTCCCCTGGCAAAAAAGGAGAGCTTCTCGCTGGCGGAGCTTGCCGGTTACATTGAGATTGCCCATGCCGATCCCTATGTGCCGTCGCTGCCGCTGGTGGACGTGAAAAAAGCGGAGCTGTCCGAGCATGTCAACAAACGAATTTATGTTTTTGAGCGCGGCAGTCAGATGGACCTTTTGTCCACCGTGCCCAACACCTTTATGTGGGTCTCCCCCGTGCCCGAAGAGGTGCGCCGCCTGTACGGTATTGTCGAGCGGCAAAGCCCCGAGAATAAAAAAATTTACCGCGATGTGCTTATTACCCGAAAGGGCTATCGGTTGAGCGAACTGGACCGGGCGTTTTTAGAGAATGTCAACAAAATTATTGCCCGGCTACAGGGCTTTTCGTCTAATCGATAGGGATATATCGATAAGCATATATCGATATATGTGATTTGCATTTTACATCTCCTCCCCGATTTGCTATGATAGGGGCAGGGTCAGAACGTTTTTTCATCCAAGGGAAAGGAGGTTCCCCCGTTGACGCAGAAAATTTCCAAAGCCACTTTCGCCCGGCTTCCGGTGTATCTCAACTACCTGAAAAGCCTGCCCGAATCCGGCAGCCCGTACATCTCGGCGACCGGCATCGCCGCCGCCCTGGGCATGGGCGAGGTGCAGGTGCGCAAGGATCTGGCGTCCGTCAGCGGCGCGGGCAAGCCCAAGGTGGGCTATGTGGTGCGCGATCTGATGGCGGAGCTGGAGGATTTTCTGGGGTATAACGATGTGGATGACGCCGTGATTGTCGGCGCCGGAAAATTGGGCAGAGCCCTTTTGGAGTATGAGGGCTTTCACAATTACGGGCTGAACATTGTTGCCGCCTTTGATGAGGATCCCGCCGTGGTTGGCGAGACCGAAAACGGAAAACAGATCTTTCATATGTCCCGCTTTGAGGATCTGTGCGGCAGGCTGAACATCCGCATGGGAATCATCACTGTGCCCGCCGTGGCAGCCCAGCAGGTCTGCGACCGTATGATCGCCAACGGCATACTTGCCATTCTGAACTTCGCGCCCGCCCATCTGGAGGCGCCGAAGGAGATCCTGATCCAGGATGAGAATATGGCGACGGCGCTGGCGCTGCTGTCCGGTCATTTGAAGAAAAAACTGAAAACCGCTGAAAATAAGGAGACTGTGTGATGAAAGAAAAAGTGTATGACATCGTAGACAGCGTCGAAAAGCTGGAAGCCATGCTTGCCCGGGTGCGCGAAGCGCAGCGCGTTTTTGCAACCTATACCCAGGAACAGGTGGACAAGATCTTCTTTGCCGCCGCCGTTGCCGCCAATCAGCAGCGCATTCCGCTGGCAAAGCTGGCGGTGGAGGAAACCGGCATGGGCGTGGTGGAAGATAAGGTCATCAAAAACCACTATGCCGCTGAATATATTTATAATAAATATAAAAACACCAAAACCTGCGGCGTGATCGAGGAAGACAGGGAGTACGGCATTCAGAAGATTGCCGAGCCTTTGGGCGTTGTCGCCGCCGTCATCCCGACCACCAACCCGACCTCTACCGCTATTTTCAAAACGCTGATCTCGCTGAAGACCAGAAACGGTATTATCATCAGCCCTCATCCCCGCGCGAAAAAATGCACGATTGCGGCGGCGAAGGTTGTGCTGGAGGCTGCTGTTGCCGCCGGCGCGCCCGAGGGCATCATCGGCTGGATTGATATTCCCTCGCTGGATATGACCAACCTTTTGATGAAGGAAGCCGATATTATCCTTGCCACCGGCGGTCCCGGCATGGTCCGCTCCGCCTATTCCAGCGGCAAGCCCGCTCTGGGCGTCGGTCCCGGCAACACCCCGGTTATCATTGACGACACCGCCGACATTCTTCTGGCGGTCAGCTCCGTGATTCATTCCAAGACCTTTGACAACGGCATGATCTGCGCCTCCGAGCAGTCGGTGATCGTGCTCAACAGCATATATGAGCAGGTCAAAAAGGAGTTTATGGCGCGCGGCTGCTATTTCCTGAACGACGAGGAAACCGAAAAGGTGCGCAAGGCGATCATCATCAACGGCTCGGTCAACGCCCGCATTGTTGGTCAGAGCGCGTATAAGATCGCCCAGATCGCCGGCGTCACCGTGCCGGAAACCACAAAGATTCTGATCGGCGAAGTGGAAAGCGTCGATATTTCCGAAGAATTTGCTCATGAAAAACTCTCCCCGGTGCTCGCCATGTACCACGCCGAGACCTTCAGCGACGCCATCGGCAAGGCGGAGCGTCTGGTGGCGGACGGCGGCTACGGTCATACCTCCTCGGTGTATTTGAACGCCGTGACCGAAAAGGAAAAGATCGCCCAATTCTCCGAAGCGATGAAGACCTGCCGTATTTTGATCAATACCCCCTCGGCGCAGGGCGGCATCGGCGATCTGTATAACTTCAAGCTCGCTCCCTCCCTGACCCTCGGCTGCGGCAGCTGGGGCGGCAACTCCGTGTCCGAAAATGTCGGCGTCAAGCACCTGATCAACATTAAAACCGTTGCCGAGAGGAGAGAAAATATGCTCTGGTTCCGCGCGCCCGAAAAGGTCTATCTGAAAAAGGGCTGCCTGCCCGTCGCTCTGGAAGAGCTGAAATATGTGATGAACAAGAAAAAGGCGTTCATCGTAACCGATACCTTCCTGTTTGAAAACGGCTACACCAAGCCCATTACCGATAAACTGGATGAGCTGGGCATTATCCACACAACCTTCTCCAATGTCGCACCCGACCCGAGTCTGGCGTGCGCCAAGGAAGGCGCTGCCCAGATGGCAGCCTTCAAGCCCGATTGCATCATCGCCGTCGGCGGCGGCTCCGCCATGGACGCCGGCAAGATCATGTGGGTGATGTATGAGCATCCGGAAGTGGATTTCATGGATATGGCAATGCGCTTCATGGATATCCGCAAGAGAGTGTATACCTTCCCCCATATGGGCGATAAGGCGTATTTCATCGCCGTGCCCACCTCCGCCGGTACCGGCTCCGAGGTGACCCCCTTCGCGGTCATCACCGATCAGGACAGCGGCATCAAATATCCCCTTGCCGATTATGAGCTGATGCCCAAGATGGCGATTGTGGACGCGGACATGATGATGAACGCGCCCAAGGGGCTGACCTCCGCGTCCGGCATCGATGCGGTAACCCACGCGCTGGAAGCTTACGCCTCCATGATGGCGACCGATTACACCGACGGTCTTGCCATCCGCGCTTTGCAAATGATCTTTGAATATCTGCCCCGCGCCTACGACAACGGTCCCAACGATCCTGTTGCGCGGGAAAAAATGGCAAACGCCGCCACCATGGCGGGCATGGCTTTCGCCAACGCCTTTTTGGGCGTCTGCCATTCCATGGCGCATAAGCTGGGCGCCTTCCATCATCTGCCCCACGGCGTTGCCAACGCGCTGATGATCGACCAGGTGCTGCGCTTTAATGCCGAGGAGGTGCCGCCCAAGATGGGTACCTTCCCGCAGTATGATCACCCGAAGACCCTGGCGCGCTACGCACAGGTTGCGACCGAGCTGGGCTTGAAAGGCAAAACCGATCAGGAAAAGCTCGAAAATCTGATCGCTGCCATCGATGATCTCAAGGAAAAGATCGGCATCAAGAAGACCATCAGGGACTACGGCATCGATGAAAAGGATTTCCTGGACCGTCTGGATGAAATGACCGAGCAGGCGTTCGACGATCAGTGCACCGGCGCAAATCCCCGCTATCCGCTGATGAGCGAGATCAAGCAGATGTATCTGAACGCGTATTACGGAAAGTAAGAGAGCCATAGAGCAAGAGAGCAGGAGGAATACTATGAAACTCGACAGAGTGATTTCCGTCCGAACGACGAAAACCGTATATCGGGACGGAGACAAGGCAATCAAGGTTTTCAACGAGGATTACTCAAAGGCGGATGTGCTGAACGAAGCGCTCAACCAGGCGCGGGTCGAGGAGACCGATCTGAACATCCCCAAAATCCATGAGGTGACCAAGATCGACGGAAAATGGGCGATCGTCATCGACTATATCCCCGGCAAAACATTGCAGCAGCTGATGGATGAAAACCCCGATAAAATCGATGAGTATCTGGATGTATTTGTGGACCTGCAGCTGGAAGTCCTCAGCCAGAAATGCCCGATGCTCAACCGCCTGAAGGATAAGATGAACCGCAAGATCTGCGAGGCGGATCTGGATGCGACCACCCGGTACGATCTGCACACCCGGCTGGAAGCGATGCCCCGCCACAGCAAGGTCTGCCACGGCGACTTCAACCCCGGCAACATCATCGTCACCCCCGAGGGCAAATACTATATCATCGACTGGTCCCACGCCACCCAGGGCAACGCCTCCGCTGACGCGGCGCGTACCTATCTGCTTTTTCATCTGAAGGGAGAGTTGAAGCTGGCGGAAAAATATATGGATCTGTTCTGCAAAAAGAGCGACACCGCGAAGCAGTATGTGCAGAAATGGCTGCCCATTGTTGCGGCTTCTCAGTCGGTCAAGGGCAAGCCCGAGGAGCGTCAGTTCCTGCTGTCCTGGGTCGATGTGGTCGATTACGAATAAAGAGAGGGTCAAAGCATGAAAGTTACGGTTTGTATCGGCAGTTCCTGCCATTTGAAGGGATCCAGACAGATCGTGGAGGAATTGCAATATCTGATTGCCAAAAATAATTTGCAGGATAAGGTTGATCTGGGCGGCACCTTCTGTATGGGCAGGTGCCAGGAGGGCGTTTGCGTCACGGTGGACGGCGCGTTCCACTCTCTTTCGCCCGAGACCACCAAGCAGTTTTTCGAGACGGAGATCCTGCCCAAGGCTTAAACCATCGGAAATGCCAGCCCCTGCGCTTTGCCCGTCGGGCAGGGCGCGGGGACGGCTTGTTTTACGGGGATCGCGCACAGCCCCGTCAACCCGAAAATCCAAACAAAAAATGGGGGCGCTGCCATGTCAGAATTTTTAAGGCTGAAAAAGTCCAATTGTAAAAACTGTTATAAATGCATCCGGCACTGTCCGGTCAAATCCATCCGGTTTTCCGGCAATCAGGCGCATATCGTGCCGGAGGAGTGCATTCTCTGCGGTCAGTGCTTTGTTGTCTGCCCGCAGGACGCCAAGGAGATCATTTCCGAGTTGGAAAAGGTCAAGGTTTTTATCGGCAGCGGCGCGCCGGTCATTGCCAGCATCGCGCCCTCCTTTATTGCCAATTATGACGGCTGCGGCATCGGCGCCATGGAAAAGGCGCTGAAAAAGCTCGGCTTCGCCGGCGCGGAAGAGACCGCCATCGGCGCGACCATTGTGAAGAAGGAATATGACCGGATGCTGCGGGAGGATCAGCGGGATATCCTGATCTCCACCTGCTGCCATTCCGTCAACCTTCTGGTTCAGAAATATTTCCCCGGCTCCATGCAGTATCTGGCGGACATTATGTCCCCGATGCAAGCCCATTGCCGCGACATCAAGCGGCGCAACCCCGAGGCGAAGACGGTCTTTATCGGTCCCTGCCTTTCCAAAAAGGATGAGGCGGATCATTATCGCGGTATTGTGGACGCGGTGCTGACCTTTGAGGAGCTGACGGACTGGCTGGCGGAGGAAAACATCCCGTTGGAAAAGGAAATGGACGCCACCGAAAAAAGCAGGACGCGCCTGTTTCCCACCACCGGCGGTATCCTGAAATCGATGGATTGCGACGCCGCAGGCTATACCTATATGGCGATTGACGGCACCGAAAACTGCATCGCCGCCCTGCGGGACATCGAAAACGGCAATTTACATCACTGCTTTATTGAGATGTCCGCCTGTATCGGTAGCTGCGTCGGCGGTCCGGTCATGGAAAAATACAACCGCCGCCCGGTGCGCAATTATGCCGCCGTTACTTCCTACGCGGGTAAAGAAGATTTCGAGGTGGCGCCTGTTGCTAAAGCGGAAATCAAAAAGCAGTTTGAGTATATTGACAAAAAGCAGGTGATGCCTGACGAAGCGGAGATCCAGTCGATCCTGCGGAAGATGGGGAAGATGAAGCCTTCGCAGGAGCTGAACTGCGGCTCCTGCGGCTACAATACCTGCCGCGAAAAAGCTGTCGCCATTTTCCAGGGCAAGGCGGATCTGACGATGTGCCTCCCCTTCCTGAAAGATCGGGCGGAGAGCTTTTCGGACAATATCATCAACAATACCCCCAACGCCATCATTGTGACCAACGAAAATCTGGAGGTCCAGCAGATCAATCGCGCCGCCCTTAAAATCATGAACCTGCGTTCGGAAAGCGATGTGCTGGGCGAGCAGATCATCCGCATTCTGGAGCCCAAGGACTTTATGGAGGTGCGCAACACCGGCGTCAGTGTCCGGGATAAGCGGGTGTATCTGGCGGAGTATAAAAAGTATGTGGAGGAGACGATCCTGTACGATCGGGATTTCCGCATCCTGATCTGTCTGATGCGCGATGTGACCAACGAGGAATCGGAGCGCAGCAAGAAAGAGCAGATCAGCCGTCACACCGCCGAGATTGCCGACAATGTGGTCGATAAACAGATGCGCATTGTCCAGGAGATTGCCTCCCTGCTGGGGGAAACGGCAGCGGAAACGAAAATTGCTTTAACAAAATTAAAGGAGTCGATCGCCGATGAATGATCTTTGCGCTGATATCGGCTACCGCAGCCTGTTGAAGCATGACGAAGAGCTTTGCGGCGATCATATCGAGATTGTCGAGCAGGGCGAAAACTCCCAGGTCATTGTGCTGGCGGATGGATTGGGCAGCGGGGTCAAGGCGTGTATCCTTTCAACGCTGACCTCCAAAATCATTTCCACCATGATGGCGGCGCAGATCAGTCTGGAGGAGTGTGTCGCCACCATCGCGGCAACCTTGCCGGTCTGTTCCGAGCGGCAGGTGGCGTATTCCACCTTTACGATCATGCGCATCGTTAACAATGAATACGCCGAGATCATTCAATACGATAATCCGATGGTGATTCTGCTGCGGGACGGTAAAAATCTGGAGATGCCGGTCACCGTTACCGAGATCGGCGGAAAAACCATATATCGCTCAACCGTCACCTTAAAGGAAAACGATATTTTCATTATGATGAGTGACGGATGTATCCATGCCGGAGTCGGACTTTCGCTGAACTTCGGCTGGGAGCGCAAGGATATTATCCCCTTTATGGAGACGCTGTACGATGTGGGCTTTACCGCCAAAACACTGACGACCATTTTGCTGGATGAGTGTTATAAGCTTTACGGCGGCGAGCCGGGCGACGACACCACGGTATGCGTGGTGCGCATCCGCCGGCGCGAGCCGATGAACCTGATGATCGGCCCCCCCGCCAACCGCGATGATGTACAGAAAATGGAATCGCTGTTTTTCTCCAAAGAGGGCAAGCATATCGTCTGCGGCGGGACCACTTCCTCTCTGGCGGCGGAATATCTGCACAAGCCGCTGGTGCCGGTGTTGGAATTCCCCGACCCGGACATCCCGCCCATCGCAAAAATCGAGGGTGTGGATTTGGTGACAGAAGGCGTTATCACGATGAATAAGGTCGTGCAGTACGCCAAGGATTATCTGGAGGATAATGAATCCTATAAGGATTGGAGCTATAAGCGAGACGGCGCGTCGCAGATTGCCCGCCTCCTGTTTGAGGAGGCGACCGACATCAATTTCTTTGTCGGTCGGGCGATCAACCCGGCGCACCAGAACCCCAATCTGCCCATCAATTTTAATATCAAAATGCAGCTGGTCAGCGAATTGACCGAGGCGCTGCAAAAAATGGGCAAGCGGGTCAAGGTCAGTTATTTTTAACTTATTTTACATATCTGCCGTTGTTTTGCGGCCGATGACGATAGAGGACGGATCGCCATGAGAAAATTTGATACAAAAGTTCAATATCTAAAATATAAGGTACTGCGGGAAGTGGCTCGTCAGGCGTGGAACGATAAGCTTCTGACCGGTTTTCTGGACATTCCGAAAACCATTGTCCCCGGCAAAGAACCGACCATGCGCTGCTGTGTATACAAAGAGCGTGCGATTCTTGCCGAGCGGGTCAAAATTGCCATGGGCGGTGACCACACCAACACCAATGTGATCGAGGTCATCGATATCGCCTGTGACGAGTGTCCGATGGGCGGTTACGAGGTGACCGACGCCTGCCGCGGCTGCCTGGCGCACCGCTGCGAGGACGTCTGCAAGCGCGGCGCAATTACCTTCGACCACCAGCAGAAAGCCCATATCGACAAGACCAAATGTGTCGAATGCGGCGCCTGCGCACGGGTTTGCCCGTACAGCGCCATCGCCAACCATAAGCGCCCCTGCGAAAATGCCTGCAAGGTTAAGGCAATCACCATGACTGAGACAAAGGCGGCGAGCATCGATCAGAACAAGTGCATCGCCTGCGGCGCCTGCGTGTACCAGTGCCCCTGGGGCGCCATCACCGACAAATCCTTTCTTTTGAATGTGATCGATTTTATCCAGAAAAGTGAGAATAATACCAAATATAAGGTCTACGCCGTGGTTGCCCCTTCCATTTCCAGCCAGTTCACTTACGCCAAGCTGGGACAGGTGATCTCCGGCATCAAGGCGCTGGGCTTTTTTACCGTCGTCGAGGCTGCGCTGGGCGCGGATATGGTCGCCAACGCGGAAGCAAGGGAATTGGCGGAAAAGGGCTTTTTGACCAGCTCCTGCTGTCCCGCCTTTGTGGATTATATCCATAAAAACTTCCCCGATCTGGTGCCCCATATTTCCCATAACCTGTCGCCCATGGCGACCATTTCCAAATATTTGAAGGAAACGGACGAGGGCTGTAAGGTCATCTGCATCGGTCCCTGTACGGCGAAAAAGGCGGAGTTTCAAAAGCCCGAGGTCGCTCCGTGGATCGACAGCGTTATCACCTTTGAGGAATTACAGGCGCTGTTTGACAGCCGCGATATCGACATCACCACCCTGCCGGAGGATGTTTTGGATAACGCCTCTTACTTTGGGCGTATTTTCGCCCGCAGCGGCGGTCTGGCGGACGCGGTGGCGCAGGGATTGAAGGAAAACGGGTTGGACGAAAGCTTTACGCTCAACGCGATTTCCTGCGACGGGATTGAGCAGTGCCGCATGGCGCTTTTGAAAGCCTCCAAAAATGTGCTGCCCAATAATTTTATCGAGGGCATGGCGTGTGTTGGCGGCTGCATTGGCGGCGCGGGTTGCCTGACCCATGGAGAAAAGAACAAGGCAGAGGTCGATAAATACGGCAGAGAAGCCTATGAAAAGACCATCGGAGATGCGCTGCGGGTGCTGAATCTGCCGCAGGGCGCGGCGAGCGAAGGCAAGAAATAAACGGAAAAAAGAAGGGACCCGAGGAGCGGAAAAGCTCGTCTCGGGTCCCTTTCATTGTTCTTTCAGCCGGCCGGCAAGAAAGGCGAATTGCTCCAGCGTAAAGGTTTCCGCCCGCGCCGTCGGAGGCAGCCCCATCGCCTCCAACGCGGCGGCGACCTTCTCCTTCGGCAATGAAAGCCCGGCGGAAAGGGAGTTTTGCGCGGTTTTGCGCCGCTGGGCAAAGGCACTTTTGATGACGCGGAAAAAATACCCCTCGTCTGTTACCTGAACCGGCGGTTTCTGACGGGGCGTCAGGCGGATCACGGCGCTGTCCACCTTGGGCGGCGGCAGAAAGCTTGTTTTTTTTACCTCAAACAGCAGCTCTGCCTCGGCGCGGTAGTGGACCGCTGCGGTCAGGGCGCCGGCTTCCCGGCTGCCGACCGGGGCGCAGATCCGCTCTGCCGCTTCCTTTTGCACCATTACGGTGATGGCGCGGAAAGACACGCCGCTTTCCAGGAGAAACATCAGGATCGGGGAGGTGATATAGTAGGGCAGATTGGCGCAGACATAAAGGGGCAGATCGCCGAAAGATTCCTTTACCAGTGCGGGCAGATCGGTTTTCAAGATGTCCTGGTGTCGTACTTCGGCGTTGGGACAGTCCGACAGGGTGCGCGAGAGTACCGGCAGCAGCCGGTCGTCGATCTCAAAGGTTACGACCTTTTTCGCCCGCTTCGCCAATTCCACGGTCAATACGCCGATCCCCGCGCCGATTTCCAGCGCGCCGGCGTCGTTCGTCAGCCCCGATTGTTCCGCCATGGCGGGACAGACGGAGGGGTCAATCAGAAAATTCTGTCCCAGCGATTTAGAAAAATGAAAATCCTGTCCGCCGAGCAGTTGTTTGATCACGGCGGTATCGGTCAATTGGTACATCATATGCTCCGTTCAGCTGTTCTTGATCTGGCGCACGTCTTTGCCGGTAAAACGCAGCAGGGTGTATTCGCCGATCAGGCGGGAGGCGACGCGCTCGGTATACCGCTGCTGGATGCCTTCCATGTCCAGATTGGTGCTGATAATGGTCGGCAGTCGTTTGAGCAGGCGGGTGTTGATGATATTATAGATGGCAGCGACGGTGAATTGGGTCGAAAATTCCGCGCCCAGATCGTCCAGAATCAAAAGTTCGCACGCCAAAAGCGAGTCTTCGGTATTCGCATTGCTTTTGCCGAATTTTTCCCGTTCCATCCGGGAGACCAGATTGGGACAGGAGCCGTAAACCACGCCGAAGCCCTTGTTGATGACCTCGGCGGCAATGGCAAGGGAAAGATGAGTCTTTCCCAGTCCCGTACTGCCGTACATACAGATATTGGGGCTTTCTTCGGAAAAATCCGCCGCGTAGCAGCGGCAGTAATCCAGAATGCTTTTCATGACCGTGCGGGAAGAGACTTCGCCGTCGTCGTCCGGATAATAGCGCAGGTCAAACTCGTCGAAGGAGCAGACCTCCAGCGGCGAGGATTCACAAAGCTCCCGAAAGGCGGTCTGCCGCAGCAGATGCTCGAAGCAGGCGCACATCTGTCCGTCGTGGGAACCGGTGTCGCGGCAGATCGGACAGGTATACCGCACGTCCAGATAATCCTGCGGCAGATTCTGCTGTGTCAGCAGGTTTTCCAGCTGTTTTTGCCAATGCAGGTTTTCGTTTTTCAGCGCTTCCACTTCCCGGCGAATCTTTTCCTTGTCCCGCAGCGCCAATACGGCGGCAAAGCGGGAGGAGGTGGACGTAATCTTCCGGTACAGCTGCGCAGCCTCCGGACATTGGGCAAACAGGCAGCTGCGGCGTTTTTCTGCTTCCGCCTGAGCGTTCCGGCGGCGGCGATCCATTTCTTCCGCCGCCCGCTGTAAGGTAGCGCGGGCATATCTCATTTCTGTTTTCTCCTTTTATAAACCGGCGCGCCCAGCGCGGCTTTTTGCTCTGCTGTTTGAATGTCATAGGACACGGCAGCCGGTTTTTTCTTTTTTGCCGGAGCGGCTGAAGATTTTCCGGTGTGCTTTTCCGCTTGCTGTTTTTGATAGTTCAGCAGATAGGCGTTGATCTCACCGATGTTTTTCAGCCCCAGCTCGTGCCAGCTGGTCAGAACCTTATCCATATAGGCGGGGCTGAATTTTGCTGTATGGTCCGCCATTTCGTTATAGGCTGCGACCAGCTCGTCGGTGGAATAGCCGAAGTCCCGACTCCAGCGCAGCAGACAGTCGGACATCCGGGCGGATGGCGAGGGCTGGCTGATGCCGACAGCTTCGGAAAAGGATTTCCACAGCCTGTCCCGTTTTTCCAGGGCGGCGATACGCGCGTTGGCGTCTTCCAGGGTGGTAATGCCATCCTGCGCCCAGCGCTCCGCCATGCGGACGATATAGCCGATGCCCGAGTGTCCCAGCGAGCGGGCGTATTCACAGATCATCAGCACCACCGGGACGGACAGACCCAGGTAGTCACAGCACATTAAAAGCTGCGCCTGGGTGTCATAACCGATGGTCCGCCCCAGGATCATCTGCGATTGCAAAAACAGCTCGCGGATCTGCGGGTCCTCGTTGCAGCGGCTGTTGATTTGGGCGGTGGTGGGTTTGATTTTCGGAATTTTTTTCGGCGGCGCTTTGGGCTGTTCCGGCTGCGGTTCTTTTTCTTTTTCCGGCTTCGCCGGTTTTGCAGGCTCGGCGGCAGGCGGTTTATTGTCTTCGGTGATTAGCCCTTTTTCGAGCCAGAAGTACATGGCATCTCGCACATCCTCCGGGGAAAGTCCGGTTTCTTTGGCGATTTGGTCCGCATCCACCGCCGTACCCATGCGCCGGCAGACCGCCAGAAGGCATTTGAGCTGTGATGCGCCGGCAAGCTTTAATCCATCGGCAGCGGCGGCAGGAACCATAAAATATCCGCCGGCTGCCGGAAATAAGGTATACATCAGAGGTTATCTTCCTTTTCCCTGTAAAATACATATTTATCAAACGATTTATGCATCCTTCCCTTCAGAGGGGGCGGCGGGCGCCGCACTTTTGCCGCAGGCAAAAAAGGATGCATGATGCCATGTTTTCAAACGAGCGTGAAATGACCAACCGCCGCGAAACGGGGAGTCATACGCGTCAAGCGGTTCTGCTTGAGATTATTCTACCATACCTTTCGCCAAAAGAAAACCGCTATTTTCGGAAAAAAGAGTGGATGCCGACGTTTTTCGCTATTTTTTTCCTTTATTATTCATTGACTATTCGCAGCAAATAAGATATACTTTCTTTGTATGGATAGAAGGGAGATTTTCCCTTTCCCGAAAGGAGAAAACTTATGAACTTCCCAATTGGAATTATTGCCGATTCCTTCCGGACGGATATTGCTTCCGCGCTGAAAACCGCGAAGGAGCTGGGCGCCGACGGCGTACAGATTTATGCGGTCAAAGGGGACATCTGCCCGGAAATGTCCGCAGAGAAGCGGGCGGAATTAAGAGATATGGTGCAAAGCAACGGGCTGGTCATCAGCGCTCTTTGCGGGGATCTGGGCTCCGGCGGTTTTTCCTTTGCCGAAAACAATCCCGCCAAGGTGGAGCGTTCCAAGCGCATTGTTGATTTGGCGAAGGAGCTGGGTACCGATATTGTTACCACCCACATCGGTGTGGTGCCGCGGGATTCGTCCAATCCGCGCTTTGCCGTGATGCAGCAGGCGTGCGGTGAGCTTGCCGAATATGCGGCAAGCGTCGGCGCACACTTTGCGGTGGAGACCGGTCCCGAGCCGGCGGAAGTGCTGCGGATGTTTCTGGATACGCTCCCAAGCGACGGGCTGGGGGTCAATCTGGATCCGGCGAACCTGAAGATGGTCTGCGACGACGATCCGGTGCTGGCGGTTTATGTTTTGAAGGATTATATTGTCCATACCCACGCCAAGGACGGCGTAATGCTGTATTATAAAGATCCGGAGATCATTTACGGATTAAAGCAGGAGACCATTGTGACCGATTCCTCCTTTGCCGAGGTGCCGCTGGGCAGAGGCAGCGTAGATTTCCCTGCCTATCTCAAGGCGCTGGAGGATATCGGTTATCATGGCTTTTTGACCATTGAACGCGAGGTTGGCGACAACCCGCAGCGAGATATTGCCGACGCGGTCCGATTCCTGAAAGACACGATGGCGGCGCAATGACGAGGTGAAACAATGAAAAAGATATGCACTCTGATGCTTTGTGTGCTGCTTCTTCTTCCGGTGGTTTCGGTGTTTGCCGGAGCGACGGATGTGGAAGTGACCAACGCAGACCGTCCCTCGGTGGAGCTTGCCGTCACCCAGGAAGCCGAAGAGGGCGACATTTTGATCGTGACGGTTTCTTTGATGGGCTGTGAGGGACTGACCGACGCGGATCTGCGCTTTACCTATGATCCGGAGGTTCTGACGTATCTGGGCGCCTCTCTGACCGGCGCCTGTGCCGCAGACCCGGATGTGATTGTGTCTTTCCCGGACGCTGACGAGGCGAAGGGCTGGGTTGCCGTTTCGTTCTTCCATATGGATCGGTTTGATGTTTATGAGGGCAACGGCGCGTTTTGCGAGCTGGCGTTTCGCACCGCGCAGGGGCGTTCCGCTGTCAAAGCGGAAGCAATCAGCTTCCGCATTGACGAAGAGGCAGCCTCTCCCAAGCTGGGCTCCTGTAAATATTCCTCCGGTTTTTCGTCCTTTTTCCGCGAAAACGGCTCTATGCTGCTGATTGTCGCGGTGATTGCCATTGTGGTGATCGTGCTGATTGTGCTGCTGGCGATGATTCGCAAGACCAAAAAGAAAATGCCGACGCCGGAGCCCTTTGAGGATGCGGCGCCTGACGCAGAGACGGAAGCCGAGGCGTCGGAAGATGCAGAGACGGCGGACGGAACAGCCGCCGAGGAGACTGCCGCCAACGAGGAAGCTGCCGAAGAGAACGAAGAACAGCCTGAGGAGCCGGACGAACAGGCGGCGCAGGCGACGACAGCCGAAGAGGAGGCGACGGACGCCGCTCCGATTGCCGAAGACGGCGGCGTGCAGCAGTTAGAAGAGAAAACGGATAACGCACAGGAGAAAAAAGAAAATCAATGAAGAGGATAATCGTAATGAAAAAATGGATGGCTCTTATTTTGTCGGTGCTGATAGTGGGGATTTCCGCTGTTCCGGCGCTGGCGGCGGATCAGCCGAAGGTTTTTATTTCCTCCGCTTCCGCAAATCTTGGGGACAAGGTCAGCGTGACCCTTTCGTTAGAAAATGTCACCGGGCTGACCAGCATCGATCTGGAGCTGCAGTTTAATCCGAATGTTCTGAAGCTGGAAAAGGTGGAGAAAAGCCAGGCGATGATCTCGGACAAGGATATTTCCATGCTTTATACCGACCCTGCCGATGAAAGCGATTATGCAAATGCGGACGGACATTCTTTTGTGATTGGCTTATTCCATCTGGAGCAGTTCCCTCAATCGCTGGACAGCTGCGATGTGGTTACGCTGACTTTTGAGGCGATCGGCACAGGAAGCAGCCAATTGGTACTCGGCTCCAAATCGTTTCAGATGATGGAAAGAGAAACGCTGCCGCTTTTGCACGGCGGTAAAGTGACGGTATCCGGTGCGCAGTCTGAGGCGCAGTCCTGGGATTATGCCGCTCATATCGGCGCGGATGTTGTTTATACGGACGTAGATTATACGTATCCCGTTCCGGAGACGGAGAAGGCGGAGAAATCCTCCACCCGGCAAGAGCAGGAGCCGTCGCAGGCGAAAGACGATACGCAAGCCGGCTCGACTTCTGACGAGGGCATGAGCGGCGGCGAGATTGCCCTGATTGTGGTTGCCTGCCTTGTGGCGGTCGGCATTGTGGTCTCCGTTGTCCTATGGGCGCGGGGTAAAAACATTGTGGATGACAAAAAAAAGAAAAAACAGTAATTGGGAGGAAGGATAAGGAATGAAAAAGAGACTTTCTTCGGTTTTCGTCCTGTTTATCGTTATGGCGCTGCTGGCGCAGCCGGTCTTTGCCGCCGACACAGCCTCGGCGCCGACCGCTGCGGTGTCGGCGGGCACACAGGCTTCGGAGTTTATTTCTCTGGCGGACGAAGACGATTCCCCGCTGGTGTATCTTGACAGTGCGCAGGGAAGCGTCGGTGATCTGATTACGGTTACGCTTTCGCTGGGACATGTGGCAGGCTTTACCAACGGATCCTTCATCATTCAATATAATCCGTATATGCTGCAATATGAGGGCTTCCAGCTTTCCACGCAGATGTTCGCCGCGAATGTTTCTTATGTCGTAACAGATGAAACCGGTGCGAATGTCAAGGATGAAAACGGGGTTATTGCCCATGACGTGCGGATCGCATTGGTGCATATGGATGAATTTCCCAAGGAACTGACCAATTGCGATATCGGAACCATTACTTTCCGCGCCATCGCCGGCGGAAGCTGCGATTTGGAGGTAACCGCGCGAGAGTTTGATTTTGACATGGAATCCGTTACGCCGCGCGTACACAGCGGCGTTGCGGTCATTGAGGGCGAGCCGGAGGCTTCCTCCTGGGATTATGATGCCTATACCGTTCCGCTGGTTACGGTGCCGGACGGTCCGTATGAGGTGGCGCAATCCTCCGGGGGGCTTTCTACCGTGGCGAAGGTTCTGATTGTCCTTGCGATTATTGTGGTGGTCGTTTTGCTGGTGGTTATGATTGCTCGCGGCAAGAATATTTCTGATGAAGAAGAACCGGAGAGCGACGCGAAAAAGGAAGAGGATGAAGCGGCACAGACGCCGGGCGCCGATGACGCGCAGCCGGCGGACACACCGCAGGAGGCGCCGGAGGACGAAGGCGCGGAAAAGGCAGAGACGGACCCGCCGAAGGATGAACCGTCCTCGGAAAAATAAAAACCATTTCGGCATTCAGACCCCGGCAGACATTCCGGTTCGCCGGGGTCCTTTTGATAAATAACAGCAGGAGGGAATGCAATGAAGATTACCTTTATGGGTGCGGGCAGCACGGTGTTTGCCAAAAATGTGTTGGGCGATGTGATGTGTACCCCCGCTCTGCGGGAATGCGAGATCGCGCTGTATGACATCGATGGCGAACGGCTGGAGGAATCCTACGTCATGGTAGACAGCCTGAACCGCAATATCAACGAGTCCCGGGCGAAGGTCGAAAAATACCTGGGAGTCGAGCAGCGCAGGGACGCGCTGCGGGGCGCGGATTTTGTGGTCAACGCCATTCAGGTCGGGCTGTATGAGCCCTGCACGGTCATCGATTTTGAGGTGCCGAAAAAATACGGCTTGCGGCAGACCATCGCCGACTCCAACGGCATCGGCGGGATTTTCCGGGCGCTGCGCACCATTCCGGTGCTGGAGGATTTCTGCCGGGATATGCAGGAGGTTTGCCCCGACGCCTATTTTCTGAACTATACCAACCCCATGGCGCAGCTGGCGGGCTATCTGTGCCGCTACGGCGGCGTCAAGTCCGTTGGTCTCTGCCATAGCGTCCAGGGCTGCTCGCGGGGGCTGCTGCGGGAGCTGGACATCCCCTTTACCGACCCGATTTATGAAAAAATCGCCGGCATCAACCATATGGGCTGGCTGTTGGAGATCCGCGACAACGACGGTACCGACCTCTACCCCGAGATCCGCCGCCGCGCCGCCGCGATGCTGGAAAACCCCAAGCCGGAGTTCAAAGATCTGGTGCGGCTGGAATACATCCGCCGCTTCGGGTATTACTGCACCGAATCCAGCGAGCATAACGCCGAATATAATGCCTTTTTCATTAAAAAGGATCACCCGGAGCTGATTGACCGTTATCGTATCCCGCTGGATGAGTATCCCCGCCGCTGTGTCGAGCAGATTGCGCGGTGGAAAAATGACCGGGAGAAATATGTCCACGGTGATGTGACGCACACGCGGACCAAGGAATACGCTTCCTATATTATGGAAGCCATTGTCACCGACCATGCCTATAAAATCGGCGGCAATGTGCTCAACCGGGGACATCTGATCGAAAATTATCCCGAAAACGCCTGTGTGGAGGTGCCGTGTCTGGTGAACCGCGCCGGCATCCAACCCTGCTATGTGGGCGAGCTTCCCTTGCAGCTGGCGGCGATGAATATGAATATGATCCATGTCCATCTTTTGACCATTGAAGCGGCAGTAACCAAAAAGAAAGAGTATATTTACCAGGCTGCCATGCTGGATCCGCTCTGCGCATCGCAGCTGACCATTGATGAGATCATTTCCCTGTGCGACGATTTGATCGAGGCGCATACCGGCTGGCTGCCGACGTATCACTAAGTTTGATTTCGCAAAAAGGGCTGTTGTATCTAAATGCAACAGTCCTTTTTTTACAAAAAACGCCGAAAGCAGGGAAGAATGAAAGGGCGACTGCCGGATTTTTCATAAATTTTTTCTGAGATTGTAAACGATCTGTAAAAACTAAAACAAACTGTTCATTTTTTAACGAAAAAGTCTTGCATTTTGCAGGGATATTGTATAAAATATATGGTATATCACTGTAATTATTATGAATCATTATGAAACCTGAAAAGCGAGGGACTGTTTTGATCGATTCCAGAGTTGCCGCCCTGAACGGCGGATTGATTGTTTCCTGTCAGGCGCTGCCCCATGAGCCGCTGCATTCGTCCTTTATTATGGGCAGAATGGCGAAAGCCGCTGCCGAGGGCGGCGCAAAGGGCATTCGCGCCAATACCAAAGAAGATATCGCCGAGATCCGCAAAAATGTCGATTTGCCGATCATCGGCATCGTCAAGCGGGATTATCCCGACAGCAAGGTCTATATCACCCCGACCATGCGGGAGGTGGATGAGCTGATGAGCGCCCCGCCGGAAATTCTGGCGCTGGACGCCACCGGCGACACAAGACCCGGCGGTGTTTCGCTGGATGAATTTTATCACGCGGTTCGGGAAAAATATCCCGATCAGCTTTTGATGGCGGATTGTTCTACCGCCGAAGAGGCGCTGTATGCGGACCGGCTCGGGTTTGATTTTATCAGTCCCACCATGGTGGGATATACCGATCAGAGTCGGGGTGACCAGATTGCCGCCGATGATTTTGCGATCCTGCGCCGCATTCTGGACGGCGCAAGCCGCGCCAAGGTCATTGCCGAGGGCAATATCAACACACCGGAAAAGGCGCGGCGGGTGATCGAGCTGGGCTGCTTCTGCGTGGTGGTCGGCTCCATCATTACCCGTCCGCAGCTGATCACCGTGCCCTTTGCCAAAGCGGTCGCCGAGGCTGCCGCCGCCCGGGGAGAATAAGAAAAAGCGATGAAAACATATATTTGTATTGATATCGGCGGGACGGCGATCAAACACGGCGTTCTGGGCGAAGACGGCGCCTTCCTTGTCTGCGGTTCCCTGCCGACCGAGGCATGGCAGGGCGGCGAGGGAATTTTGAAAAAAATCCTTTCCATCATTGCCACTTATCGAAAAACTTATGCGCCCGAAGGGGTCGCGGTTTCCACCGCCGGCATGGTGGATTGCGAAAAAGGAGAGATTATCCACGCCGGACCGCAGATCCCGCACTATCAGGGCACTGCGATTAAGGCAATCATCGAGAGGGAAACTTCCCTGCCCTGCGAGGTGGAAAACGATGTGAACTGCGCCGCGCTGGCTGAATTTTACTGCGGCGCTGCCCGGGGAAGCGAAAGCTGTCTCTGCCTGACCATCGGCACGGGCATCGGCGGCGCCTTTGTCCGAAAAGGCGAGGTGTACCACGGCTTTTCCGGCTGCGGCTGCGAGGTCGGCTATATGCGGCAGCCCGGCGGCGAGTTCCAGAGCCTGGCGTCTGCCGCTGCGCTGGTTGAGAATGTGCGTCATCGCAAGAGCGGCGAGGGTGAATGGAACGGAAAAACGATTTTCGACGCCGCCCGCGCCGGGGATGTCGATTGTATCAAAGCCATCGACGAGTTGTGCGAGGCGCTGGGGCTGGGCATCGCCAATATCTGCTATGTGCTCAATCCTGAAGTGGTGGTGCTCGGCGGCGGTATCATGACAGAAACCGAATACCTCGGCGAGCGGCTGGAAGGCGCCATGAAAAGGCATATGGTGCCGATTTTGGCGGAAAATACCCGTCTGGCTTTTGCCCTGAACCGCAATCACGCAGGTATGCTGGGCGCCTATCTTCATTTCATTCGTGCGCAAAGCCGAACCAATCCCGAAAATGGAACCGGTTCGGATGAGACATACGCAAAGTTAAAAGAGGAAACGGAGGGAGCGAATGGAAAGTGCTGATTTCCCTGTTCCCGGGGGGAACAAGTAAATGATGCGCAGAAAAGGAGGAAATTCTGTGAAAGTCACAAAAAAGATACTCAGTGTATTTCTTGCCATGCTGATGGCAATGTCCTGCTGTGTTTCGGCTTTCCCGACCATTGCCAATGCGGCTTTATCCGGCAATGATTTGAGCAAGCTCAATCAGATCCTGCAATATGCGATCAACAACGGTGAAATCACCCAGTGGAGCGCGTCGCAGAGCGGGACCACAAAAACCATTACCGACAATAGTACCCATGGCGTCATTTTTGACGCGGCAAAATACATCCGCGCCGTCGCCAACACCAAAATCAAAACCGGCGACAACGAATACGCCAACTATCACGCGGAATTGCAGGAGGCGGTTATCAACGCCACCAATTACGCGGGTAACGGTAATGTACAGAACCTGATCCGTGCGGTATTGCAGGGGGAAGGGCATTCCCGGTATAAAAACCGGAATGATAAGTCCAGCCGGTACCCTTCGGCAGGCATGAGCAATGTCAATGATGCGACCTTTACCACCATTGTCAAACGCAATGTAACCCAGGCGTATCTTTCCATTGAATATGCAAGTCTGGATGAGGTGCCTGCCAATGTTGCCACCACTCGTACCTTCCAGGTTTCGGTAACCAGAAGAAGGGGCGACAAAAGGTTGGGTATGTATAAATACTGGCTGGCGTTCAGCGG
>CASFQZ010000078.1 GCA_949296825.1 uncultured Eubacteriales bacterium | reverse complement strand
AGCACCGACAGATAAATCGTCGGCACCTCATCGGTCAGCTGCCGGAATGTAACCATTCCGATATTAAACATATCATCACTACTCGACTCCATAAATACACAGCCGACGTGTATATAACCGTCCTGCGCTAAACCTACATCGCACAGGTTCATGTCGTTTGCATCAGGGTGGCGCTGATGGGAAAGAAATTCCAGCTGGGAAGGGTCGTATTGCAGCAGGAAGATGCCGCTTTGTAATCCTACCGCATTGCGGAAACCATAGGTAACATCCCATTCGCCCGAAGTTCCGCTGGGCTGCGCATCCAGATACAAATCGGTTCCCCCTGAGGATAAAACGGCGCCTTCCGGATCGATTCCGGGAAAAACAACCGGGAAGTCGGACGCCTCCAGCCCGGCTGCCATCCTTAACGATTGTCTGGCGTCGGAGACAGTAATATCGCCATTCTCATCTAAATCTGCCGCCGCAAAGGCTTCCGGATCATCTATACTATCCAGTCCAACCGCAGCGCGCAAAATGGTGCGGGCGTCATCGCTGGTCAGCTGCCCGTCCAGACTCACGTCGCCCCTGCCCGCCGCAAAAGCTGTTAGCGGCAATGCAGCCAACAGCATCACAACGGACAAAAGAATCGCTGTGATTTTTCGTATGTTTTTCATTGATAGCCCTCCAATCTATGAGTTGTTTTATCATACCATGCCAACCAACCTTCCCACAATCGGCAAAACAGAGAAATTTTTTTGTGATTTTTTCCTGTTGCGGGCGGGCAAAATTTCAAAAATAAAAAAACGGTTCAGCATTGAGAAAAAAGAAACATATGCTGTGCGATCTATACAATCTTACCCGGCTGTTTTTGGGCACTTTGCCATGGGCAAAATGACGGGAGGTATGAAAATTTTTCTGCGAGAGCGCCTATCTTTTTGTGCATTGCCAAAAAACGCCGGTTGCACAAAAAAATGCACCGTGCCGGGGGGAGCACGGTGCCGATGTTTTGGGGAGGATCAATCCAATTCAAATTGACCGGTATAAAGGCTGTAATATCTTCCTTTTTTGGCGATTAAATCGTCGTGGTCGCCTTTTTCAATAATTTCTCCGTGTTCCAGCACCATAATGGCGTTGGAGTTGCGGACGGTGGACAGCCGGTGGGCAATCACGAAAACGGTTCTGCCCTCCATCAATTGATCCATGCCTTTTTCGATCAAGCGCTCGGTTCTGGTATCGATGGAGGAGGTCGCTTCGTCCAGAATCAATACCGGCGGGTCCGCTACCGCAGCGCGGGCAATCGCCAGCAGCTGGCGCTGTCCCTGCGACAGATTGCCGCCGTCGCCGGTGACCGGTGTATCATAGCCCTGGGGCAAACGGGTGATAAAATCATCGGCGTTGGCGAGCTTTGCGGCGCGGATGATGTCTTCATGGGTGGCATCGGGGTTGCCGTAGCGGATATTTTCCTCGATGGTGCCGGTGAACAGGTGGGTGTCCTGCAGCACCATCGACAGCGAACGGCGCAGGTCGTCCTTTTTGATTTTTTTGATATTGATGCCGTCATAGGTGATTTTGCCCTGCTGCACATCATAGAACCGATTGATCAGATTGGTGATGGTGGTTTTGCCCGCACCGGTGGAGCCGACGAAGGCGATTTTCTGCCCGGGTTTGGCATACAGGCTGATATCCTTGAGAACATCCTTCTTGCCGTCATAGGAGAAGGTCACATGCTCAAAGCGCACATCGCCGCGCAGGGGCGTATACGTGATGGAGCCATCCGCCGTATGCGGATGCTTCCACGCCCAGAAGCCGGTGTGATGATCCGCTTCATGGACTTCGCCATTTTCGTCCATCGTGGCGTTAACCAGTGTGACATAGCCGTCATCCACCTCGGGCGTGGTATCGATGATGTCAAAGATCCGCTCCGCGCCCGCCAACGCCGCCAGAATATTGTTGAACTGCTGGGAAACCTGGGAAATGGGCTGAGAGAATTGACGGGTGTATTGCAGGAAGGAAGCGATATTGCCGATGGAAAGCTGCGCCGAAATGCCGCCCAGAAAAACGGCGGCGGGACGGGAGAGGGCGTCGAAATCCGGCACGGTCAGCACAATCAGCGCACCCATGGCGGCGGTCATGGCAAAATTAAAATAAGAGATATTGCCCATGATCGGCATCAGAATACTGGCGTAGGTATGGGCGTTGGTCGCCGCCACGCGGAAATCGTTGTTCAGCGCGGCAAATTCGTCCTTGGTCCTCTGCTCGCGGCAAAAAACCTTGATGACCTTTTGTCCCTCGATGTGCTCTTCAATATAGCCGTTGACCATACCGACCGCCGCCTGTTGACGGCGGAAATACATCCCGCTGCGCCCACCGATGATTTTAACAATCAGCGCCATGATCACCAGCATAATGACAATCAAGCCGGTCAGGGCGGGGCTTAGCACCAGCATCATGGTAAAGGTACCCACCAGCGTAATCAGGGAGGAGATGATTTGCACCACGCCCTGGGAGAGAGCTTCGCGGATGACATCGATGTCGTTGGAAAAGCGGCTCATCAGCTCGCCGTGGGTATGGGTATCGAAAAATTTCAGCGGCAGATCCATCAATTTATCAAACAGATCCCTGCGCAGGCTGTTCAGCGTGGAATGGGAAATGACCAGCATGATCCGGCTGTAGGCGTATTGCGCCAGCGCGCCCGCCGCGTAAATACAGAGCATGAAAGCCAGATAGCCCAGGAGCCTGCCATAGAGATTTTCGCCGGTATTCAGCATTTGCTCGATGATGCCAATGGTGGGCGAAAGCATATAGGTACCGGCAATGTTTGCGCCGGAGCTGACGATAACCAGCAGGAAGACCAGCGCCAGCATACTTTTCTTTTTATCCAGATAACCAAACAGGCGTTTTAAGGTGCCTTTGGCGTTCTTCGGTTTTTCAAACCGCATTTTTCGTCCGCCGGGACCGCCGCCCGCCGGAGCGCCGTGTTTCTTATCATTCATTGCGCAAGTCCTCCTTTCTCAGCCCGCCATGGTGCCTTCCTGCTGCGACAGGAAGACCTCGCGGTAGATTTCGTTGTTTTTCAACAGCTCGTCGTGGGTACCGACGGCGTTGATTTTGCCATTGTCCAGGACGATGATCCGATCGGCGTGCTGGATGGAGTTGACCCGTTGGGCGATAATGATGGTGGTCATATCGCCGTGGGCGTTTTTCAGACCTTCGCGGATGCGCGCATCGGTCGCCGTATCCACCGCGCTGGTGGAGTCATCGAGGATCAGGATCTTCGGCTTTTTGAGCAAAGCGCGGGCGATGCAAAGGCGCTGCTTCTGTCCGCCGGAGACATTGACGCCGCCCTGCCCCAGATCGGTCTGGTACTGCTCCGGGAAGGACATGACAAATTCATCGGCTGCCGCCGCATCCGCTGCTGCGCGGATCTGCCCGGTGGTGGCATTTTCATCGCCCCAGCGCAGGTTCTCTTCGATGGTGCCGGAGAACAAAACATTATTTTGCAGCACCATGGAAACCGCCTCGCGCAGATGATGGAGGGTATACTCCTTTACATTTTTGCCGCCGACCAACACCTCGCCCTCGGTGACGTCGTACAGGCGGGGAATCAGCTGCACCAGAGAGGTTTTTGAACTGCCGGTGCCGCCCAGAATACCGATGGTCTCGCCGGAAGCGATTTTCAGATCGATATTCTCCAGCACATTGCGCTTACCGTCTTTTTTGTACTTAAAATTAACATGACGAAACTCGATGGAGCCATCCATGACCATTACATCAGGATCGGCGTCCTTATCGGAGATATCCGGCTCGGTGGTCAGGACCTCGACGATACGACTCATGGAGGCGCGCGCCATTACGGTCATAACAAAGATCATGGAAATCATCATCAGCGCCATCAGAATTTGCTGGATATAGGTAATAAAGCTCATCAATTCGCCAAGACCCATCTCGCCTCCGAGGATCATGCGCGAACCGAAATACAGGACGCAGAGAATGCAGATGGAAATTCCCATGGTCATAAACGGACCGTTCATGATAATCAGCTTTTCGGCGAAGATGGAGGAATCGCGCAGCTCGTCATTGGAGATGCGGAATTGTTCTTTTTCGTGATTGGCGCGGACATAGGCCTTGACCACGCGAATACCGATCAGCTTTTCCTGTATGTAATTGTTGAAGCGGTCATATTTTTTGAACATTGCCTGAAAACGCGGAAAGGATTTGATGCCGATGGTCAGCATAAGCACCGCCAGCACCGGCGCGACAATCAGGAAAACCAGCGACAGCTCCAAATTGATGCCGACCGCCATGGAAAACGCCAGGAAGAACATCAAAGGCGCGCGGATAAACATACGGATAACCATCATAAAAGCCATCTGCACGGTGTTGATGTCGGTGGTCATCCGCGTAATCAGCGAGCCGGTGGAAAAGGCGTCGATATTGGAAAAGGAAAAATCCTGCACCTTATCAAACAGCGCCTTGCGCACCTCGCTGCCGAAGCCCATGCCTGCCTTGGCGGCACAGCGGGCGGAGCCGACGCCGCATAACAGCGAACAGATCGCCAGCGCCACCATCACAAGACCGGTGGATATGACCAGGTCGATGCCGGTCTTTTCGCCGAATCCCATTTTCAGCAAAAGATCCACCACAAAGCCGCTCTTTTCGCTGAGCGGCGCGCCCTGAATGCCGCAGTCGACAATAATGGACATCATATAAGGGATAAAGACTTCGATAACCACTTCGCCGCAGATAAAGATCGGGCTCAATATCGCGGGAATCCGGTATTTTTTAGCATAAGGTAGCAGTTTTTTGATCATGGCATTGCCTTCTTTCTGTTTTCGCTGCGCGCTCGGTCCATCTCAAAGGCGCGGGCAATCTCCGTCTGACGGTCGCCCTCCAGCAGGTTATCAATCAGCCGCTCTGTAAACTCGTCAAGCTGCGCCAGCTCCTTCGCGCTGAAATTGCCGAACATTTTTTGATCCAGCGCGTCGCAGACCGAAAAAAATTCGGCAAGTGCATCTTCCCCTTTTTTGGTCAAATGAATGATATTGCGGCGCAGATCCGCCCCGTCCGACGCTTTGGAAACAAAGCCGTTTTTTTCCAATCGTTTCAGACTGACGGTAACGGACGCGGGGGAAACATGTAAAGCGGCGGCAATATCTTTCTGCGCGCTGTCGTCATGATGCTTTAAAAAATCCAAAAGCATCGGCTGCCCCGCATACAGACCGACGGTGAAGGCGTTTTTTTGAAGATAGTATCGGTGCAGTACCGTCAAAGCCACGACCTTACGCATCAAATCTTTGTGCGTCAAACTACATACCTCCCTATCGGTAATCGATTTATAATTAAATAGTTAACTATTATATTATACGCAATCCGTATCGATTGTCAACTGTGAAATCCGCCGAATTTTTGATTGCATCCGGTGCAAAAATCCGCTATAATGTGTTTGTTTGATTTTTATGATATAGGCAGGTATGGCAATGGCTCGTTTTTACCCCCTGTTTTCCGGCAGTTCGGGGAACTGCACCTATTTCGGCACCGCCTCGGAGGGCATTCTGATCGACTGCGGAATGTCGTGCAGACAGATCACCCTTTCCCTGCAGGAGGCACAGATTCGCCCCGAAGCCATCCGTGCCGTTTTTATTACCCACGAACATATCGACCACATTCGCGGTCTTCGGGTCTTCGCCAAAAAATACGGCTGCATGGTCTATGCTTCACCCGGCACGCTGCGACAGCTGCTGTTAACGGGGCATCTGGACGGCGTGGCGCGGTTTGATGAAATCGGGGCGGATGGCGTGCAGACCGATCACCTGAGCATCCTCCCCTTCCGCACCTCCCACGATGCGGCGGAAAGCGTCGGGTACCGTGTTGCCTTTTCTGACGGACGGGTCGCCTGCGTCGCCACCGACACCGGCGTTGTTACCCCGGAAATAAAAACGGGGATCGAAAAAGCTGATCTGATTCTGCTGGAATCCAACCATGACCCCGGAATGCTGCGAACCGGTCCCTATCCCCCGCCGCTGAAGGCGCGGATCGCCTCCGCCCTTGGGCATTTATCCAATGATGCCTGCGCCGAAACCGCTGTTTCGCTGATGGAAAACGGCACGACGCGGTTTATTTTAGGTCATTTAAGCCGGGAAAACAATCTGCCGGAGCTGGCAAGGAAAACAACCCTTGCGGCATTGACGGCAGCGGGCGGCACGGAGGGCTCGGATTTTCTGTTGTCGGTCGCCCCGCCCCGCTCCGAAGGCAGTGTCACCATTTTTTAAGGAAGAAAGCTATGAATATTGAACTTCTCTGCGTCGGCAGGCTGAAGGACCGCTTTTTTGAAGAGGCGGCAGCGGAATACATCAAACGGCTCGGCGCTTACGGAAAGGTTACAATCCGGGAAATTCCCGCCTCTCCCCTGCCGGAAAAGCCCTCGGACGGGCAGATAGAAGGGGCGTTGAAAAAGGAAGCGGAGGCAATCAAAAAGCTGATCCCGAAACATGCCGCCGTTTTCCCCCTGTGCATTGAGGGAAAAATGCTGACCAGCGAAGAATTTTCCCAACTGATCAATGCAACTGCCGTCGGCGGTCAAAGTACGATAATTTTTCTGATTGGCGGCAGCTACGGTCTTTCAGAAGAGCTCAAAACGGCGGGGAAACTGCGGCTCTCCCTCTCGCCGATGACCTTTCCGCATCGGCTGGCGCGGATCATGCTTTTGGAGCAGCTTTACCGAGCCTTTACGATTCTGGAAGGGAAAACCTACCATAAATAAAAAAGGATGGCGTCAATGTACACTTTTTTGCTGGTTTTAATTTATATCGCCTTTATCAGTCTGGGGCTGCCCGATTCGCTGCTCGGCTCCGGCTGGCCTGTGATGCACACTCAATTGCAGGTGCCGATCTCTTATATGGGTATTGTAACGATGATTATTTCCGGCGGCACGGTGCTTTCCAGTCTTTTATCCGACCGCTTGACCAGGAAATTCGGGACAAAAATCGTTACGGTAGCCAGCGTTTTTCTGACCGCCTTGGCGCTTCTTGGCTTTTCCATGGCGGATCAATTCTGGATGCTGCTTTTGCTTGCCATTCCCTACGGATTGGGCGCAGGCGCCATCGACGCGGCGCTGAACAACTATGTTGCACTGCACTATACCTCACGGCATATGAGTTGGCTGCACTGTTTCTGGGGGGTGGGCACCATTGTCAGCCCCTTTGTGATGAGCCGGGCATTGACGGAGGCAAGCTGGCAGTCAGGCTATCGGATCATCGGCTTTGTGCAGCTGGGCATCGCCGTTCTGCTATTGGCAACCCTGCCGGTTTGGAAGGTCAACCAACCAAAAACAGAGGAAGCCGCGCAAAGCACCGGTCTGATCGGCGCGCTGAAAATTAAAGGAGTCCCGAGCCTTCTGCTGGGCTTTTTCTCTTACTGCGCGGCAGAGGCGACGACCATGAGCTGGGCAAGCACCTACCTTGTGGAGGTGCGCGCCATTTCGGAAGAGCGGGCGGCGCGGTTCGCCTCACTGTTTTACATCGGACTCACCCTCGGGCGATTTTTTGGCGGTTTTGTAATGAACCGGCTCGGCGATCGAAAAATGATCGTCTTCGGTTCCGTTGTCTTCTATGCGGGCATTGCCATGCTGTTGCTTCCGGTTGCCAATGAGACGTTCTGCCTTGCTGCCTTTGTGATCATTGGACTGGGCTGTGCGCCGATCTACCCCTGTATCATTCACGCGACGCCAAACAATTTCGGCGCGGAACACTCCGGTGCGATCATCGGCATCCAGATGGCAAGCGCATATATCGGCTCGACCTTCATGCCGCCGCTGTTCGGTTTTCTCGCCCGCCGGCTCGGCTTTGAAATTATGCCGGTCTTTCTTGCCGTCTTTGCCGTTCTGATGCTTGTAATGACCGAGCGAACCTTCCGTGTGACGGCAAAGAGCCATATAAACAAAGCGCAAATTGAGCGCACCATATGATTCCCGCATTTTCCACAAAAAAGCAACAGCCCGGGGCATATATGACCACTCCCGGGCTGTTTTCTGTTATGACTGTTTTTTCTTCCGGACTTTCAACTCCCGGTTTTTGCGCAGCTCCCAATCCTGCTCTTTATAATACCAGCGGTTAATCAGCTTTTTGCGGTGCTGATAACCGCGGGGCATGGCGATTGGATCTTCGGCGTAATTCACGCCGAGCGCATCCAGCAGTTTTTCGTTTTCATGCATTCGCGCCACAAAGTCCGAAAAATCCTTGTTCTGCGGCAGCGTCCAGGCAATCTCCGCAAGGGCAAGCATCCGGGGGAAAAGCTGCATTTGCAGCTTTTCAGCCGTGGAGACCCATTCGGTCCAGAGAAGTCCTTCCACCCCTAAAATCTGTCTGTCATATTTTTTCGGCACCAGCCGCGCAGTCGGATCAAAGCAGTAGGTATTCCACAGGGGATACTGTCCATAGCACATATCAAAATAGCAAGCCTGATGCTTACAGACAATTAAATCACCGCCCTTTTGCAGATAAGGCTCAACATTCTTATCCCATTCGACGGTCCAATACTGTCCAATGACCGAGCTGTCAAGCCCCTTGGCTGCCAGCGCTTCATTCCAGACAATCAGGCGCTTGCCGTGCTGCTTAGCGAAGGCATTGACCCGATTGTCGAAATAGCCCTGCAATTCCTCGACCGAATCCAGGTGCTCCTGCCGCATTCTTTTTTGACAGTGAGGACACTTTTTCCATTCGTCCTTCGGCGCTTCATCGCCACCAATGTGAAAATAGGGCGCAGGAAACAGGGAGAATAACTCCTCCAGCACATCGAATATAAAGGTAAACGTGCTGTCCTTGCCGATACAGGCGCTGCGGTTCCAATGCCGAAGCCCAGCCAGCAGAGGTGTCCTGCCGCCAAAATGCCATTGCACCTCGCAGGGAATCTCACGACAGGCAAGATACGGATATGAGGCAAAAGCGGCGGCAAAATGGGCGGGCATATCAATCTCGGGCACGATCATAATATGTCTTTTTGCCGCATACGACACGATCTCACGAATCTGATCCTGGGTATAATACCCGCTGTGCGGCTTCCCCTCAAACGCCAGCCGGTTCCAACCGCCGACGGTGGAATCCCTGCGTTTGGAGCCGATTTCCGTTAAAAGGGGATATTTTTTGATTTCAACCCGCCAGCCCTGATCGTCCGTCAAGTGCCAGTGGAACACATTAATTTTATACTGCGCCATCAAATCTAGCAGCTGTTTGACCGCATCCATCCCGAAGAAATGCCGCGCCTCATCCAACTCAATGCTGCGATAGGCATAGCGGGGGCTGTCCTCAATCTCACAGCAGGGAACCAGAAAGGCGCCGTCCTTTTTCTCGCAGGAAAACAGAATTTGTCGAAGCGTCTGAGCGGCATAGAAAAGCCCGGCGCTGTCTCCGGCTTCAATTACAATCTCTTTTTCTGTGACGATCAGGCGGTAAGCCTCTTTTCTTTCTTCTCGCATGGAAACGAGATGAATTATGCCGTTTTTTGACGGCGCAAAGACGCCGACGGTCTCCAGAAAGAAGGTCAGCTCTTTTTCCAGTTTTTTTTCGGCGCACACGCCTGCGATTTCGGGCAGCAAGAGAACGCCCGGCTTCTCAATGGCCTTTTGCGGTCTGGGGATAACGGGGATCATGAGAACTCTCCTTTGAAAATGCAGTTTACAAAAAAGAAGCAGGGCGAAAACCCTGCCGCTTTTATTTGAAATGTGACAGCAAAGAATAGACCCGATCGACGGTCTTCATGCCGAAAGAAGAAAGAAGACAGGCGGCTTTGGTGCGAAGGTGGGACTGTTTGTCCTTTAGAATATCGTCCTTATATTTTTTAATATTTTCAGCGATATGTCCGATCATTTCCGGCGTCGCAGCCGGATCGCTGCAAAGCTTAAGAAATGCTGTAAAGTTATTTTCAACCAGACGATTTTCATATGCCCTCATACACTCCGGCGCTTCCCGCTGAAATTCATCCAGAAGCAAATCATACAAGTGGACATAATCGTAAAATTTCACGCCGGCATTGGCATGAACCGCACTGTCCTCCCTCTGGTAATAGGTATAGCAGCAAGCTCCGGTATGCGCCGTCCTGCGGCATTTCAAAAAATAACGAAGACAAACATAACTATCTTCGCCCAAAATCAAATCGGAAGGCGGAATATCCCGCAGCCATGCCGTTCGATATAATTTACAGCACAGAGAAAGGGAGCAGCAATCATCATACAACATACGGCGCAGTGCTTCTTTGTTGGAGAGACAGATATTTCCTGTCGAAAAGCAAAAACGCTCCACGATCGAACCATCCGCATTTTTCACCCGATGTCCGCAGGTTGCTACATCCGCGCTAAATTCATGCATCGCATGATACAGCGTCTCGATATATTCCGGATCGACGGTATCATCGCTGTCTATAAATGCCACATACTCGCCGGACGCCTGGTATATGCCGTCAAAACGCGCCCGGGAAACGCCGCCATTAGATTTATGCAGTACGCGAATCCGCGCATCCTGCGTCGCGAGGCGGTCACAAATCTCGCCGCAGCGATCCGGGGACCCGTCATCCACCAGGATAATATCCAGATTCTGGTAGGTCTGCGCCAGCAGGCTTTGGACGGAATCATACAAATATTTTTCTGTTTTATAGACGGGAACAACAACCGAGATTTTTTCATTCATGACGAGGATCCTTTTCTTTCGCTCAAGCCGAAGCGACAGCTGTTTGCTCTTGCCGTGCGGATGACACTTTTTTCTTCTTTTTTGCGGTCTTTACGGCGTCGCTGACAAGATTCAAAAACAGCAGGACAAAAATCAATTGGAATGCGATCCAGGACAAGGACTGATTCAGATTGTGCGGCGAATGGACATTGAAATACAGAAAAAAGAACATCTCAACTTCATCCTGCACCGGACGAAGAAGATACGGCAGGGGGATCATTTGAATGCCAAAAAGAATCAAATAGGGGATGTCCCAGCGCAGCGGTTTTTTGCCCAGTTTTGGATTTTTATCCCGCGACGGATCGCAGAGGAATGCCACAACGACGGGAATGACATAAATCAGTGTATACAGCATAGCAACGGCGTGAATATTCAGCATGAGATAACAGACGATAAACATTTTCTGCCATTCTTTTTTGCAAAAGAAACCCAAAACAAACGCCACCGCTTCCGTGCCAAGGAAAAAGATGATGCCGAGAAGGTTTCCGGCTTCGTCGCTGACAACACCCGCTGTTTTCAGCAGATAAGCAATATTGGCGGCGCTGGTGCTGTTGTATGTAAAATAGGTTTTTTTGTTAATCCAATTCAGCAAATTACTAAAAAATCTGCCCGAAGAGCCATCCGTATCAAAAATCTCCGGGTTGGCGGTACCCGCAGCAAGATCCTGCTCTACTTGATCCGCCAGACCGGTTTCGGGTGTAATCAATTGAACAATAATATATGGAATCAGAATTGCGGCAACGCCATAAACAATCGTTCTGGCTGCTGCTTTGTATTTTTTATCATAAATCAGAATAACACCTAACACAGCGGGGAACATCTTCATTCCAGCCGCCAGAGCCAGAGCGATATAGGAAAGCTCACGAACCAATTTGCTTTCGGAATTACGGAAAAAGAGAAAGAAGGCGCAGCCAACCAGCGCAATCAGAGAAGTATTGCCGCGCTCCAGACAATAGGTCAGCGGAAAGCTGAGAATCATAAAAAATACAAGCAAGTACCGCGAACGATCAAGCCCGGCTTTTTCCATATAACGGTCCATCATTTTTGCCAGAAGAAGAACGCAAACAAAGGCAACCATAAAAAACAGCACAACACAAATTTGGCTCAATTGCATTTCATAGCGACGCAAAAAGCCGATGGTTGCCATTTCCCGCGGAATCATCGCGGAAAACATATACATAATCAAAACGCTCAAAGGCGGATAAATGGTGCCGCGCTGATAAACCCAGGTCAAATCGGAAGAGTCACGGATGGTATTAAAAAAATCCATAAAATGGTCGGAATACGCTTCGTTCCAAAAAAACATATCCTGAAGCGTATCGCCGCGTGTCAACGCCGCCATCTCGGCAGACAAGAAGACACAGACCGCAAAGGCGATCAGAAAAAGACGGTTCAAAATTACCGTGTTGCTCTGATGAAGCAAAGGACTGCTCCGTTCTGCTTTTTTCACCATATTGCTTAACCTCCGGCTTTCGGCTTAACGACAAAGATAAAAGTTTGCAATCTATAGGATTTTATCACATCTTTTACCCTCTGTCAATTCCTAAAAAGCTATTTTTGACAAAAAACCACCTGTTCGCTCTATGAAGAACAGAAAATGCCCCATGTGACTTGGTCACGGAACGAGACGGACAAAGCGGTTATACTATAGACAAATCCAACCGAAAGGAAGATGCGAAATGGCAATCCTTCATATCAACACAAAGCAATTCAACGAGCTGAAAAACAGCGATAAAACGGTTCTTCTGGACTTTTACGCCGACTGGTGCGGTCCCTGCCGCATGGTGGCGCCGATACTGGAAGAAATCGCGGCGGAAAAACCGGACATTACGGTTGCAAAAATCAATGTGGACGATGAACCGTCCCTGGCTGCCGCATTCGGCGTTGCCAGCATTCCGACCCTTGTAGTAATGCAGAACGGAAAGGTTTTGCAATCTGCCGTCGGCGCAAGACCGAAGGAGCAGATTCTTTCGATGCTTCCCTAAGAGAGCGGAACTTACGTCCAGTTCATTTGGCGCCTGATTCAACCTGTCGCCAGCTGACGCAAGCGGTGCTTATCTAAAACGGTAACGCCCCGGCGGGCAACCTCAACCAGACCTTCCGACGCGAAATATTTGAGCATACGCGAGACGACCTCGCGGGCAGAGCCGATATAGCCGGCGATCTGCTCCTGGGTCAGAGCGATGACCGGACTGCCGGTTCGTACTGTTTCATCATATAAAAACAGAGCGAGACGGCGGTCCATGCTGATAAATAAAATCTGCTGCATGACCCACATAACGTCAGAAAACCGGCTGACTGCAGTTTCCAGCGCAAAAATACGCATTTCGGGATTTTTTTCCGACAGTGACGCAAAAATTGGTCCGGCGATTACGATACATTCGCTTTTTACATCCGCCTGCACAAAGACATCAAAGGTCAGGCATTGCAGCACGCAGGACGCGGAAAGCATACACATATCGCCGGGCAGCAACCGGTACAGGGTCACTTCCCTGCCCTCCTCGGACATGATATACAGCCGCAGGCTTCCGCTGCGCACAAAAATCACACCGGCGCAGTCGGAGCTATCGTGGATCATCTCTCCCTTTTGATAGGTTTGCAGCGAAGAATGCAGACAAAGCGTCTGACGATCCTCTCTCGATAAATCATTCCAAAACGGTAGTTTTTCCTGAAAAAAAGCGGTAAAATCCATGCGCTCCATAGATGCGCTCCCTTCTTGAAATGAGGTAATGGTATATGAAAATCGTTATTGTCGGCGGTGTCGCCGGCGGTGCTTCGGCGGCAGCCAGGCTGCGCAGACTGCGCGAGGACGCCGAAATCATCCTGCTGGAGAGGGGCGATTATGTCTCCTTTGCCAACTGCGGTCTGCCCTATTATATTGGCGGAGTGATCCGGGAAAAATCAAATCTGACACTGCAAACGCCGCACAGCTTTTATCAGCGGTTTCGCATTGATGTACGCGTCCAAAGCGAAGGAATCGGTATCGATCCGAAAATGAAGCTGGTGCACATCCGCAATATTATGACCGGCGAAGAATATAACGAAAGCTATGACGCGCTGATTCTCTCGCCCGGCGCGTCACCGATCCTCCCCCCGCTGCCCGGCGTGAAACTGCCCCATGTCTTTACCCTTCGCGCCATCCCGGATGCGCAGCAAATCAAGGATTTTATCCGGCGCAGCCAGCCGAAAAACGCCGTGGTGGTCGGCGGCGGATATATCGGGGTGGAAATGGCAGAAAACCTGAAAGAAGCCGGTCTTCACGTCAGCATTGTGGAACTGAGCGATCATCTGATCGCATCGCTCGACGCGGATATGGCAGCGGAAGTACACGCTGCTTGCCGGGAAAACGGCATTGATCTGTATCTCTCCAATGGGGTAAAAGCCATTGAAGAAAACAAGGTGGTGTTGGCAAACGGGGCACTTCCCGCCGATCTGGTGCTGCTTTCCGTCGGGGTTCGCCCGGACACCGATTGGCTGAAGGATACCGGCATAAGCCGCAATAAGCGCGGCAGCATTGTGGTCAACGAAAGAATGCAGACCAATCTACCCGATGTTTACGCGGTGGGCGACGCGGTCGAAGTGACTAATTTTGTAACGGGCGCGCCCGCCTTCCTGCCTCTGGCGGGACCTGCCAACAAACAGGGGCGCATTGCCGCAGACGTCATCTGTTCATTGCCCGACCGATATAACGGCACCCAGGGCAGCGCCATTCTTAAGCTCTTTGACCGCAGCATCGCATCCACTGGATTAAACGAAAGGGCGGCGAAGGACGCGGGGATCAATTACGATAAAACCTACCTGTTCCTTGCGCCCCATGCGACCTACTATCCCGGCGGGACAAATATGTCCATAAAAATTCTTTGGGACAAAAAGACCCTGCGGCTTTTAGGCGCGCAAATCGTTGGCTTAGAGGGTGTGGATAAACGCATGGATGTACTGGCGACCGCGATCCGATTCGGGGCACGGGTGACCGATCTGACGTCGCTGGAGCTTTGCTATGCGCCGCCCTTCGGCAGCGCCAAGGACCCGGTCAATATGGCGGGCTTTGTGGCAGAAAATATCATTACCGGAAAAATGAAGCAATTTTTCCCGGAGGATGTGGACGCTTTGCCCCGGGACGGCAGCGCAACGCTTTTAGACGTCCGCACCGAGCAGGAGACAAAGCACGGCATGATCGACGGTTTTACGCCGATCCCGCTGGATGAGCTGCGGGATCATCTCGAAAAAATACCCAAGGACAAACCGGTTTATATCCACTGTCTGAGCGGGCTGCGCTCATATATCGCCTGCCGCATTCTTTCCGGATACGGCTATGACTGTTATAACCTTGCGGGGGGCTGGCGGCTTTACCGGCTGCTGAAGGAAGACGCCGCCCATAGATAAAGGCAATTATTGATGGCAGGAATGGCTGCCGCAGCCATGACTGCCGCAGGTATGCCCTTCGCCATGGTGCTCGTGATGGCCGCATTTAGCGTTAGGGTCAAAGGCGAGGCTCCCGGCGGCAAGCTGCTCGGCTGCCCGGTCGGCATTGCCCTGCACCCCGCCGAACACCTGAATACCGGCAGCCGCCAGCGCGGTGCGCGCGCCGCCGCCGATGCCGCCGCAGATCAGCGCACGGACATCCAGCGCGGCAAGAAAGCCCGCCAGCGCACCATGCCCGCTGCCATTGGTATCAACCACGCGGGAGGAAAGGATTTTTCCGTCCTCTACCTCATAAATTTTAAACTGTTCGGTATGCCCGAAGTGTTGAAAGACTTCACCATTATCATAGGTTACCGCGATTTTCATCATAAACGCTCCTTGTAGGATAAGATTTGCAGACAATTATCCATATGCCTGCATTAAAATCATGGCTGCGACAAAAAATCAAACCTCTCTGCCGTGCCGTTTCTTACAGCAGACGCAGCCCTTTTCGCCGCCGTCGCAAAGCCGGAAGCAACCGCCTTCGATGCGAAGGGCAGCGCCCTCGGTTAGCGCCAGCGCGACTTTTTTGCGGGCGGAATCGTAGATCAGCTGCACCGTCGGGCGGGAGACCTGCATAAACGCCGCCGCTCTGGATTGGGAAAAGCCTTCCCGATCCAGAAGCCGCAGCGCTTCATATTCATCCACCGAAAGGATCACCGTGCTTTTCGCGGTGCGGACGGGACGAAACTCCCGACACTGCGGCATGGCGCAGACCTTGCGGCATTTTACGGGACGAGGCAAAACGATCACCTTTTCTTATCACAGCATTGTCTTTATCATACCCCCGTTTTTAGCATATGTCAATAACCCAATGGGATTTTCTCTTGCTTTTTTCTGACAGAACCGATATACTAAACGACAGAACGCTGCGAAGGAGATGCTTATGCAATACTTTATTTCCTTTTTGGAAGGTATCATCACCTTTATCTCCCCCTGTCTTTTGCCGATGCTGCCCATTTATGTGACCTATTTCGCCGGCGGCGGCGAGCGAAACACCGCAAAGACGCTGAAAAACGCCCTGGGCTTTGTGACCGGCTTTACGATCCTGTTTGTGGGGATGGGCGCCCTGGCGGGCACGCTTGGTGGTTTTTTCAGTAAATACCAGACGGCGGTCAACATCATTACCGGTCTGATTGTCATCTTTTTCGGCTTGAATTTCCTCGGCGTATTCAAGCTCGACATTTTCAAGGGAATGGGAAATCGAATGAAGACAGAAAACCTGGGCTTCTTTTCCTCAATGCTGTTCGGCATTGTATTTTCCGTCGGCTGGACGCCCTGCGTGGGCGCTTTTCTCGGCTCAGCGCTGGCACTGGCTTCCCAGCAGGGGCAAACGATGGTTGGCGTTTGGATGCTGCTGCTGTATTCGCTGGGGCTTGGCATTCCCTTTGTGGTCAGCGCCCTGCTGATCGATAAGCTCAAGGGCGCGTTCAACGCCATCAAAAAGCATTATAATATCATCAACAAGGTTTGCGGCGCGCTGCTGATTGTGGTCGGCATCCTGATGATGAGCGGTCTGATGGGCAGACTGCTGAGCGCCCTGGCATAACGAAGGAGGAGCTGAATATGAAAAAAAGCCTGAAATGGATCCTTGCTGCAGTGGTTTTTCTTGTCTTTATCGTTGCTGCCGTGCTGCTGTATAACTATCTTTCCAATGAATACCGTCCCGATCCGCTGGCAACGGACGCACCGCCCGCCGAACAGCAGTCGGAAGAAACGGAAGAAGCAACGGACAGCGCCGGCGACCGGGAGGAAAACCACAACCAGCAGCTGACCCAGGCGCCGGATTTTGCGATGCTGGACCAGAACGGCAACACCGTCCGGCTGTCGGATTATTTTGGCAAGCCCATTGTTTTGAATTTCTGGGCAACCTGGTGCTATTATTGCAAAGAGGAAATGCCCGATTTCAATGATGCCTACGGCGAGTATAAGGATGTACAGTTTATGATGGTCAATGTGACCGACGGCTATCAGGAAACACTGGAGACCGCCCGGGGGTATGTGGCAGAGCAGGGATTTTCCTTCCCGGTGTTTTACGATACCCAGACCGAAGCGGCATCCCTGTATGGTCTGACCGGCTTGCCGAAGACCTATTTCATCGACAAGAACGGCAACCTGATCGCCCATGGCAACGGAATGCTCACCAGAGACGCGCTGGAACGGGGCATAGAAATGATTACGGAGAAATAACAGCAATGAATCAGCCCGTCGGGAGGCTCCCGACGGGCTGGTTTTTTATTCAGGCATTCTCAAACAAAGGAATCGAGCTTGACCGCCACGCGCAGGATCTTCCGCGCGTCGGAGGTGGAAATCTGGTTGTCCTTATCCACATCGGCGGCTTTGGTTTTGGCTTCGTCCAGCGTCTCCAGCTTGACTGCCGCCCGCAGGGCAAGGCGGGCATCGGCGGAGGTCACCTTGCCGTCGCCGTCCACATCGCCCGGCATAACTTCCGGCTCGGTGGGTTCCGGTTCGGTGGGTTCCGGCTCGGTGGGTTCCGGCTCGGTGGAAGGCTCTGTCGAGGGTTCGGTACTGGGCTCGGTGCTGGATTCTGTCGAGGGCTCCGTCGAGGGTTCGGTACTAGGCTCCGTCGGCTCCGGTTCCGTGGAGGGATCGGTCGAAGGTTCGGTCGAAGGCTCTGTGCTGGGCTCCGTCGAGGGTTCCGTCGAAGGTTCCGTGCTGGGCTCTGTACTCGGCTCCGTCGAGGGTTCGGTACTGGGCTCGGTGGAAGGTTCGGTGCTTACTTCCTCCGATTCATCCACCAGTGCATAGGCGCTGAAATGGTCGGTTTCAAAGCAGACCTTGCCGTCTTCGATATAGGAATCCAGCTTGTGGATGCCGCTGCCGTCGTTGGCTACATAATAGACCGCCGTGCGCTCGGCGTTATAGCCCTCCGGCAGGGGGATT
>CASFQZ010000077.1 GCA_949296825.1 uncultured Eubacteriales bacterium | reverse complement strand
CGGGGAAAGAAAGCGCAGCTTGCATACAGCTTTGACATTGCTTTGCAGAACGAGTTTTCCATGCAGGAGAACATCGAGCTTGCAAGGCAATTTTTATTGGAGCAGTTTGTGAGCCGGGGGATGGTGGTGGATTTCTCTGTTCATACCCCCGACAAGGAGGACGGCGGCATTTCCAATCCCCACTTCCATGTCATGTGTCCTATCCGTCCTCTGGATGAACACGGCAGATGGAGTAATAAGCAGCGACGGGAATATCTGCTTGACGAGCATGGTGAGCGCATCCGGGATGAAGCGGGGAACTATGTGTTCAACGCTGTGCCGACCACCGACTGGGGCAGTCCCGACACCTTGGAACATTGGCGGCAAACGGCGGCAAAATATCCGCATTTCCTATGACCTTGTGGGCTTTATCCCGCTGGATGAACTGATGAAAGAGGAAACGGCATGACCGAAGCCATGCCGTTCCTGCGAAAACTGATTTTGCTTTCTTATGACCCCCGACCATTGCCGGGGGGGCTATTCAAAAAGATCGAAGCCGGCAAAGAAGCGATGCCCCAGCATTGACGCCGGTAAAACAGACAGCCGAAAAGCGGAGCTGCTGCAAAGCGGGATTTCCGTAAAACGGGGCTGCCGCGAAACAGGGAAGGGGCAAAGGGACCGCCGGGGGTGTCTCGATTAGAGCTTGTCCCTTCGTCCGGCGGCGCGGTAAATGCCGTCGGTCAGAAGGACGGAGGGCAGGGCTTCGTCGGCGTTGACGGCGAAGGGGCGGTTTTGGGCGATGCTTTCGTAAAAATCGCGGATGATCGCCTGATGGCTGCTGCCCCAATAGCTTTTTTTGCCGGTGGGACGGACGATCTCATGGATTTTTACTTCCTCGCCGTCGATGCTGACCCTTAGCTGCTCGCCCAGCACGATTTTGCCGCCCTCGCAGTGCAGGACGATTTCAATCGGGTCGTTGCCCGCCTGGCAGAGCGTTGCGAAAAACACCGCCCGCGCGCCGTTCTGGAAGGTGATCAGCGCGTCCGCCGTGTCCTCCGTTTCCACCACCGCCGACAGACGCTTGGTGGAGATATTTGCCCTGATGTCGGCGACCGGCGAAGCCATAAACCATTGCAGCAGATCCAGCGTATGGATCGCCTGGTTGATGACCACGCCGCCGCCCTCGGTGGCGAGCTTGCCGCGCCAAGGGTCGGCGAGGTAATAGGCCTCGTCCCGGTCCCAGGGCACCAGCGCCCGGGCGCCGGTGATTTTGCCCAGTCTGCCCTCGTCCAAAAGCTCCTTGACCAGCACGGAGCTTTCGTTGTATCGGTTCTGGAAGCAGACGCCGTAGGTCTTGCCGCTGTCTGCCGCCGCCCGGCGGATGCGCAACCCGTCCTCATAGCAGGTCGCCATCGGCTTTTCGCTGAAGACATGACAGCCCGCCTGAAGGGCGGCGATACTCTGGGGCGCGTGCAGGTAATGGGGCGTACACAGATGCACCGCATCCAGATCGCCGCAGGCGAGCATGGTGTCAAAATCGGTATAGAAGACAACGCCGTGCTGCGCCGCCCTTTTTTCGGCGCGCTTGATCTGAATATCACAGACCGCCGCCAGTTCGGCGTTTTTTAATGTTTTGATTGCCGCAAAATGGGAAGCGGAAATATTCCCGCACCCCACCAGTCCAATCCGCAGTTTTTTCATAACCCTCACCTCGTACCGATTGTAGCAAAACGGCGCCAAAAGCGCAAGCCCTTTCCTCGGCTTTTATCCGGCAGCTGCCGCCCTTTGAAAAAGGCTTGCCTCGGGGACGCTTTTGTTTTGCTGACGGCGAAAAGACGTTGGAAGCTCAGGGGGTTACGCCGGTTCCGTCAAAGGCAGGGGTGTATTCCTCCCGGGCGGAGGACAGCTCCTGCACAAAGCCGTCTTCGACGCCGCAAAGATAGAGGTAGCCGACGGCTTTGTCGTATTCCTCCCTTGTCAGGCGGCGGCAAAGCTCGGGAAATTGGGGCGTATCGCCGTTGGGGGTGAACTGGCTCATCAGCGAAAACCCCGCCTCGCCGTGGGGAAAACGGGACGAAAACCAGTCAATGACGCCGTAGGTATTCTCCAAATGTCCGGGCAGCACCAGATGGCGCACCCAGGTCCCCCGGCGCAGCAGCCCTTTTTCGTCATAGACCGCTCTGCCGGTCTGGCGGAACATCTCCTCGATGGCTTGCCTGGCGACTTCGGGATAATCCGCCGCGTGGGAAAAGGCGCTTGCCGCTGCCCGGTCGGAATATTTCATATCAGGAAGATAAATATCCACAAGCCCGTCCAGAAGCCGCAGCGCTTCGACGCTTTCATAGCCGCCGCTGTTATAGACGACGGGGACGGCGGGTTTTTTTTGGCGAAAGGCAGAAACAATCTGGGGGATAAAATGTCCGGCGGTCACCAGATTGATATTGACCGCACCCCGGGCGATGAGGGAATCGCAGATTTCAAGGAGCCTTTCGGCGCTGACGGGCACGCCGCCTTCGCCCCGGCTGATCTGCCGGTTCTGGCAATAGACGCAGCCGAGATTGCAGCCGGTGAAAAAAATCGCGCCGCTGCCGCCCTCACCCACCAGGCAGGGCTCTTCCCAGAAATGGAGGGCAGCCCGGGCGATGCGCAGGGCTTCGCCGCTTTGGCAAACGCCCCGGCTTTTCGTCCGGTCCACGCCGCAGCGGCGGGGACAGAGCGTACAGGTCACTGGGCGTCGCCGTCCAAAAAGGGCAGGTACCGCTGCTCCAGCGCCAGCAGCGTCTTCTGCTGCTCCGGTGAGCCGGCATAGGTCGAATCGCTGTCGGGGTCGATCACCCGGTGGCAGGGGATGAGGATGGGCAGCGGGTTAAAGAACAGCGCCCCGCGCACCGCCTCCGCCATGGAAAGGGAGGGATCGCCGCCCTCGACGGGGGGCATCTGGAGGGCGATTTCGTCCACGGTCATGGTGGCGCCGTAGGGGATTTTTTGTATCAGCATCAATAGCTGCCCCAGCAGGTCCCGGCTGACCGCGATCCGGTAGGGCAGCTCAAAGGCGGCGCGGTTGCCGGCGAAATATTCCTCCAGCTGCTTTTTCGCCTCGATCAGCACCGGCTCCTTTTCGCCGGAGGGCAGCGGGATGAGCTGCAAAATCCCCGGGCGGAGAAAAAGATTGGTCAGCTTGCCCTCTTCGTTGCAGCAAAGCCCCAGCTTGCCGATGGGGGAGTCCATCAGGATTGCCTTTTTGTGCAGTTCCGCCGGCGGAACCATTTTTATCTTGTCGTTCATTTTTCATCCTGCTTTCGGTATTTTAGTAGACCGCGCGGTCAAACAGCCCGGTGGTATGGGCGGCGCAGGCGGTTTTGCCCGCCAGCGCGCAGTCATAGACCCGCCGGCATTCGGCGCGGCTCTCCATGGTAAAATACAGAAGTCCTTCGTCGGCAAAGGAAAAATCCTTCGCCAAAAGATCCAGCGGTACGCTGTTGTAAAGAACCGAAAACCGCCGTCCTTCGCAGCGGACGGGAAAATCGACCCCCTTGCGGTCGGTGACAACGCCCCGTCCCTCACAGCCGCCGCAGCCGCTTTCGCCCTGCAGCGGGCAGAGGCGGAATTTCATCAGCGGTAAAAAGCCGTAGACCGGCAAACGCAGCGGCAAGGGGGTTTGCAGCGCGCGGACCGCCGCGCCCCGCAGCTCAAAGGAGACCGTCGCCCCGCGAAGTCCCAGCTCCCGATAGCTTTGCAGCGCCGGTGAATTGAGCAGGTTCAGCCCGAAGCCGCCCTCGGCGGCAAAGCCCTCCTCGGTCAACAGGCGCAGGGCGCCGAGGTTTTCGCAAAGCCCCCGCGAAAAGCCCAGCGCTTTGAGCTGCCGCAGCTTTTGCCGCCATTCTTCCTCCTCGCCCGGAAAAATCAGGGCGGGCAGCTCGGCGGTAATTTTTTCTTTATCCGGCAAAAACAGCGACGGCTGCCGCAGGATCGCCTCCGCCGGTACAATTGCCCGCCGGTATTCGCCGGGAAAATACCGCTTTTCGTCGGGGAAGCGCAGCACAAAGCCGGAAAACCGGTGGGGCGCGGCGGCAAAGGTCTCGCGGACGGGGACAAAGGTCCGCTTCGCTTCCCGCCGCTGCCGGGAGAGCGATTCCGCCGCCGCCCGCCGCAGTCCGTTCAGCGCGGCGGCGGACAGATACAGCCCGTCGGGATTTTCCAGCGTAAAATCGGAGAGCAGATAGGGCGTGCCGCCCAGCTTTTCCGCCGCCCGCCGGGCGTTCTGCGCCGAGAGGGGCGCGGTTTTGGGCGTTTCGCCGCCCTCGCCCGCCGCCCCGGCGGTGTGAACGCCGTCGCTGAGGGTAAAGACGCTTTGGTCTCTTGTTACGGTCAGTTTTGCCGACAGGGCAATATGGGGCGTTTCCTTCCGATAGGTTTCCCGCAGGGAAGAGAGAAAACCCTCGCCGGCGGCGGTGACGTCCTCTTTGGTGCGCCAGCCGAACATGGAGAGGTCCCGCTTGCCGGTCAGATAGCCGTCGGTGAAGCCGCTGCGGGAAAAGACCCGCCGCAGCCCCGTTTCGTCCCAGGGCAAGCCGTCCCGGGCGTTTTTGCAGGCGGCGACCGCTGCGGCGACATATTCGGGGCGCTTCATCCGCCCCTCGATTTTCAGCGAATCGACCCCCGCCGCCGTCAGCGCGGCGAGCTGCCCGATGGCGGACAGGTCCTTCAGCGACAGGGCGTGGTCCCGCCCCCGGGCGGTGAAGGGCAGGCGGCACGCCTGGGCGCAAAGCCCCCGGTTGCCGCTCCTGCCGCCCAGCAGGGCGGAGAGATAACAGCAGCCCGACACGCTCATACAAAGCGCCCCGTGGACAAAGACCTCGGTCTGCATGGCGGTGCTCTGCGCCATCTCCCGTATTTCATCCAGCGTCAATTCCCGCGCCGGTACATAGCGGCAAAAGCCCAGCGCCTCCAGCGCTCTTAGCCCCGCCCGGTTGTGGATGGTCATCTGGGTGGAGGCGTGCAGCGGCAGGTCGGTGCATTGGCGAAAGAATCGCGCCGCGGCAAGATCCTGCACGATTACGCCGTCCGCCCCGCCCCGGCATAAAAGCTCGGCGGTTTTTGCCAGCGATTCCGATTCATTGTCTCGAATCAGAATATTAACCGCCGCGTAGACCTTGACCTCCCGCTCGTGGCAAAAGGCGGCGGCTTCCAAAAATTCTTCCTCCGAAAAATTATCCGCATTGCGGCGGGCGTTCAGATCGCGAAGCCCGAGATAGACCGCGTCCGCACCGGCGAAAACCGCCGCCTTGAGCTGCTCTTTTCCGCCAACCGGCGCCAAAATCTCCGGCTGCTTCATTTGCCGTCGGTGTCCCTTGCCACCTTCAGAGCCAGGGTAATCATATCGGAAAAGCTCTCCTGCCGCGCCTCGGCGGGCAGCGCCTCGCCGGTGACCAGATGGTCGGAAACGGTCAAAATCGCCAGCGCCCGCTTGCCGCATCGCGCCGCAGTGGCATAGAGGGCGGCGGCTTCCATTTCCACCGCCAGAACGCCCATTTTGCCCCATTTCACCGAATGATAGTCGCAGGAGGGCAGACCCTCCTCATCGGCGTAAAAGACGTCGGAGGAAAGGACGTTGCCGACCACGCAGTCTAAGCCGTCGTCCGCCGCCAGCGCCGCCGCCGCGCACAAAAGCTCAAAATCGGCGATGGGGGCGAAGGCGCCGCCCAGCCGGTATTGGTGGAGGAAATTGGAATCGGTACAGGCGCCCTGGGCTAAAATCAGGTCCCGCAGCCCGACCCGGTCGGAATAGCCGCCGGCGGAGCCGACCCGCAGGATCTTTTCGACGCCGAAGGTGGTAAACAGCTCGTAGGCGTAGATGCCCATGGAGGGCATCCCCATGCCGCTCGCCATCACCGAGACCCGCGTCCCCTCAAAAAAACCGGTATAGCCCTGGACGCCCCGGACGTTATTGACCAGCGCAGCGCCGGTCAGGAAGTTTTCGGCAATCCATTTTGCGCGCAGCGGGTCGCCGGGCATCAGCACCGTGGAAGCGAAATCCCCGGGGGAAGCGTTGATATGGGGGGTGGGATAGGATGGGATGTTCATGAAATCAGCTCCTTTTGCGATGGCGCGCCGTTAACGCGGCGCCGGGATGGGAACGGGAGTTTTTTTAAAAACGGCTTTGCCGTAAGCCGCAGCGGGCGGTTTTTTGCGTTAGGCGTCCCTTAGCAGGCGGGAAGCGCCGATGCGGTCGGCACCGGCGATCAGGAAGGCTTCCGCCGACGAAAAGCTGCGGATGCCGCCGGCGGCTTTGATTTTGGTGCCATGGCGGATCGCTTTTTTCCATTGGATCACGTCTTCCAGCACTGCGCCGCCGCTGCCGAAGCCGGTGGAGGTCTTGATAAATTCCGCGTCGGAGGCGTCGACGATCGAGAGGACCCGCGCCTTTTCCTCCTTTGTCAGAAGGCAGGTTTCGACGATCACTTTGAGGATGGCTTCGCCGCAGGCGCTTTTTACCTCGTTGATCTGTCGCAGCAGCGCCTCGTCCTGCCCTCCGCGCAGGAGCCCGACGGCGATGACCATATCGATTTCCCGGGCGCCATTTTTCACCGCGTCGGCAGCCTCAAAGCATTTGACCCGGTCGGTCGCATAACCGTTGGGAAAGCCGATGACCGTACAGACCGGCAGCCGGTTGGCGCAATAGGCGGCGGCTTCCCTGACAAAAAAGGGCGGGATACAGATCGACGCCGCCCCGCGCTCCATTCCCTCGCCGGCAAGGCGCAGGATCTCCTCCCTTGTCGCGTCGGGGCGCAGCAGGGTCAGGTCCACATGGTGAAAGATTTCCTGTTCGGTCATAGCGGTCGTCCTTTCGTGCGCCGTCCGGGGCGTCTTCTGGCAGTTTTTCATAGATAGTATAACATATTGACTACGGAAAGAAAAGCGAAAATTTCCTTTCTTTTTCTCTTGCACTGCCCGGTTGACTTATGTTATCATAACATCAGAAAACCATCATGGGAGGAATGTTTATGAGATCATGGCGAAAGCTGCCGGCGGTTTTTTTGGCGGCGGCGCTGTTATTTCCCCTGTTGGCGGCAGGGGCGGCGGCGGAGGAGGCGGTGTTTTCTTCCTCAAGATGGGACGGCACGCCCGGCGGCAATGCCTATGACCAGTGCTACGGCACCGATTATGAAAAATGGAGCGCGCCGGTCGGCTCCTATCTGGATGAGCGCGACGACGGCACGTTCCTTCGGGTCCAGTGGCAGGACGGCGCGCTGCTGCTGGAGCGGTTCTCCGTTGACGGTGTCTGTCTGGATGGCGAGCGGCGAGCGCCGGAGCTGCCGCTGTTCGGCGGATTTTTTGCCGGGGCGGTGTATGACTTTTTTGTCTTCGGACAGGCGAATCCCTCGGAGCGGGAGGACGTGGAGGTCCTGCGGGTGGTCAAATATGACAAGGCGGGCAACCGTCTGGGGCAGGGCAGCGTGTACGGCGCGAATACCTCCACCCCCTTTGACGCCGGTTCGCTGCGCATGTGTGAGACGGCGGGCAGGCTGTATATCCACACCTGCCATGAGATGTATACGTCGGACGACGGGCTGAAGCACCAGGCGAATATGAGCTTTGTTTTTGATCAGGCGACGATGGAATGCGTCGACGGGCAGACCACGGTCCAGAATTTTGCCAAGGCGGGCTATGTCAGCCATTCCTTTAACCAGTTTATCGCCACCGACGGTGACTATATATACCGGGTGGATCATGGCGACGCCTTTCCCCGGGCGGTGACGCTGGTACGCAGTCCTGCCGGCGGCAGTCTGTCGGAGGTTACGACGACCCAGCTTTTGCCCCTCCGAGGTGAGACCGGCAACAATAGGACCGGCACCGGCATCGGCGGCATGGCGCTGCTCGGCGGCAATGTGCTGGTGGCTGGCTCTACCCTGGATCAGAGCAGCGACGAGGCGTACCGCATAAGCCATACGGCGAATCTGTTTGTGACGGTGACCGACCGCCAATTGCGCCACACGACCGTGCGGTATCTGACCGACTATGACGAGGGGGACGGTATTTCCGTAATGACGCCCCAGCTGGTGGCGCTGGACCAAAACCACGGGCTGCTGCTGTGGATGGAGAACCGCGGCGGCAAGGCGTTTTTCCAGTCGGTTGTGGTGGACGCCAACGGCTTTGAGGTGACCGAACGGCGCAGCGATTCCGCCCTGTTGAGCGACTGCCCGCCGATCCTTTGCGCCGACGGGGCGGTGCGCTGGTATGTTGCCGACGACAGCGGGCTGCGGGTCTATGCCCTGCGCCCCGCGCCGGTCGGCGGTGAAGCGGTCTGGGATGTGGACGGCGACGGCAGGCTGACCACCTCCGACGCGCGGCTGGCGCTGCGGGCGGCGGTTCGGCTGGAAGAGCTCTCCGAGGCGCAGCTTGCCGAGGCGGACGCGGACGGCGACGGTGAAATCACCACCTCCGACGCCCGGCGGATCCTGCGGGCGGCGGTCCGGCTGGCGCCGGCGGTATAAGTATAAAAAGGAGAGGCGCCCTTCGCGGCGAGCTTTTGCCCATGGAAATGCCCTGTCTCCGGTAAGGAGCCAGGGCATTGGTTTGTTTTTAAGGCAGCGGGCATTCCCTGCATTCCGGCGCCTTTTTTCGGGCTGTCGCTGCCTAAGGGTTCCCCGGCGCCTTTTTTCGGGCTGTCGCTGCCTAAGGGTTCCCCGGCGCCTTTTTTCGGGCTGTCACAACCGAAGCGCATCCCCGGCGCCTTTTTCGGGCTGTCGCTGCCTAAGGGTTCCGCCGATACCTTTTTTTCGGGCTGCCGCTGCCTAAGGGTTCCGCCGATACCTTTTTTTCGGGCTGCCGTTTTCCGGCGTTTTTATGCGGCGAGCAGGCGCAGCAGCAGAAGCAGGACCACCCCCGGCGTGCCGCCCAGCGACGATACGGCGACGGAAAAGGGGCTGACGGCGAGGCTGACGCCCAGAAAGCCGCCGACGGCGTTGACCGCGCACAGGGCGCAAAGCCCTTGCAGCGCCGTGAAAAACACGCCGGAAAAAAATTTGCGGTTCCTTCCGTAAAAAATCAAAAGCCCCAGTGCGCCAGAGGCCAGCAGCAGATACAGCATGGTCATGAAAAAGCCTCCTTTTCCCCACACTTCACCTTATTCCCGGCAGGCGGAAAAAATGCCGGTTTCCCGGTTATTTTCCGCCGCCGGCGAATATACTATCCCTGAAAGGGGCGATGGGGATGAACGGTCATTCCAGAACCTACGAGCAATATTGCTGCGTGATGGGCAAAAACGTCATGATGGAGGAAACGCGCTATTCGGACGGGACCTGCCTGCTGCACTGCGGACACCATGTGATCTGCGCGCTGACCGGCGGCTGCCGGAACACGGTCTTGCAGCCGTTTTTGGAACCGGAGCGCAGCTCGCTATAATACGGTTCCCGGCGGCAAAAAAACGGCGGGCGGGGCTTTTTCCGGCGGCAAAAAACCGGCGGATGGCAGAATTTTTCCGAGGGCACGCAAGAACCGGCGGGCGGGGCTTTTTCCGATACCGCGAAAAAAAATCCGCCGGTGGGCATTCCGGCGGATTTTTTTATGTATGCTGCTTTAATAGGTGCCGGACATATCTGCCGCGACGGTGGTCCGGGCGGGGGCTTCCTTTTTGCGCGAATGGGCGATTTTGTCCTGCAAAAGGGTCAAAAACTCGTCCTCATGGTCGATCATCGGGTCGCTGCCCTCGCGCAGGGTGACGTCCTTGCCGGTCCAGGAGGACAGGAAGGCGGCGTTGGAGATGGACAAGCCGTTGATGCCCTCCTCGCCCAGAGCGCCCAGGGGCGCGCCGCGGAGGATATGGGCGGCGAAGGCGTTGCAGATGCCGGTGTGCTGGGTGTTTTCGCCGGGGCAGTCCACCTCCACGGTCTCATAGTCCATCTTGGCGAAGCCGTCGGCGGCGGTCTGGATGAAGGTGGAGGTTTCCATCGGCAGCTCGCTCAGATACAGCTTGCCGTTTTCGCAGACCAGCCTGGCGCGCTCCAGGGTGATTTCCAGCCGGTTGGTACCGGGGCAGTCGCCGGTGGTGGTGATAAAGACGCCGGACGCGCCGTTGGGATACTCGGCGTAGATCATCACATCGTCCTCGACCTCAATATCGTGCCATTTGCCCTCGCGGCAGACCGCGCGGATCCTGGACGGCATCCCGCAGATCCACTGCCATAAATCCAGCTGGTGGGGGCATTGGTTCAACAGCACGCCGCCGCCCTCGCCGCTCCAGGTGGCGCGCCAGCCGCCGGAGTTATAATAAAACTGAGTGCGGAACCAGTCGGTAATGATCCAGTTGACCCGTTTCAGAGCGCCGTACTGTCCGCTTTGGACCATTTCACGCATCTTCTGATAGAGCGGGTTCATCCGCTGGTTGAACATGATGGCGAAGGTTTTGTCCCGGGTTTTGGCAAACTCGTTAAGCTCCCGCACGTTTTTGGTGTATACGCCCGCCGGTTTTTCGCACAGCACGTGCAGCCCGGCGGTCAGCGCCGCGCGGCACATGTCCGGGTGGAAATAGTGGGGCGTGGCGATCAGCGCCGCGTCCACCCTGCCGCTTTGGAAGAGCTCGTCGGCGGTGTCATAGACCGCCAGCGCCGGCAGCTGCTCCTTTGCCCAGTCCAGCCGGGCGGGGTCGATGTCCGCCACGGCGGTCAGCTCGATGTCGGGGCATTCGCCGTTTTTGAAGCGCTTGAGATGGGCGGAGCCCATATTGCCCACACCGACAATGCCCATACGAATTTTATCCATAGGATCGTTCCTTTCCTGATCCGCCCGACGGCGGGTCGTATTTTTTTTATAATAAGGCGTCAGCCTTCTTCTTCCTCGCTCAGCGCCAGCCAGCGTTCGGTCAGCTCGTCCTGCCGGGCGGCAAGCGCGCCCAGCTGCTCGGTCAGCTCGGTGATGCGCAGGTAATCGGCGGCGATTTCCGGCGAAGCGATGGCTTGCTGGACGGCGGCTTTCTGCTCGTCCAGGGCGGCGATCTGCGCTTCTAAGCCGGCGATTTCGCTTTTGCGCAGCCGCGCCGCCCGGGCGGCCTCCTTTTTGCGCAGGTACTCGTTGGGTTTTTTCTTTTCCTTTGGGGGTTCTTGCCCTTCTTCCCGGTCCCTGCGCGCCAGATACGCATCGTAATTGCCGTCGACGGCGGCGACGCCGCCCTCGGTAAAGCAAAGCAGCCGGGTCGCCAGCCGGTTGACGAAATACCGGTCGTGGGACACCGCCAGGATCGTACCCTCGTAGCTCGCCAGCGCCTGCTCCAATACCTCCCGCGACGCGATGTCCAGATGGTTGGTCGGCTCGTCCAGTATCAGCAGGTTACAGCCGCGCAGCATGATCTCCAACAGAGCGATCTTCGCCCGCTCGCCGCCGGACAGGGCGTTCATCGGCTTTTCGATGTCGTCGCCGCGGAACAAAAACTGCGCCAGCAGATTGCGCAGCTCGGGCACGCTCTTGTTGGGAAACCGGTCGTAGACCTCGGCAAGGACGCTTTTGCCGGTGCGCAGGGCGGACTGGGTCTGCTCAAAATAGCCCAGCCGCACGCCGGCGCCAAAGCGCACCGCGCCGCGCTCCGCCGTCAGCTTCCCGGTCAGGATGTTCAGCAGGGTCGTCTTGCCGCAGCCGTTGCCGCCCAGAAGAAAGACCCGCTCCCCCCGGCGCAGCTCAAAAGCTACGTCGGAAAACAGGGGCTTGCCGGGGAAGGACATGGAAAGATTCTGTACCGAGAGCACCTCGCTGCCGCTCTCATTGGCGATGGGGAAGCGCAGCTTCATGCCCGACTTCTCCCGCGCCGTCTCGTGCAGCTCCCGCCGCAGGCGCTCGATCTGCTTTTCTTTGGAAGCGATGGTGATATAGTTGCGCTCCCGGTTAAAACGCTTCTGCTGTTCGATCATCTGCTCGAGACGGTGGATTTCTTTTTCGATTTTTTCATTTTCCCGCGTCTCATAGAGCAGACGCTCCGCTTTGTATGTTTGGTATGTAGAATAATTTCCCTTGGTGAAGAACAGCCGTCCGCCCTCCAGCTCCATGGTTTTTTCGGTGGTTTTATCCAGAAAATACCGGTCATGGGAGATGATCAGCGCCGCTCCCTTGTATTTTTTGAGAAAATCCTCCAGCCACTCGACGCTGGCGACGTCCAGATGGTTGGTCGGCTCATCCAGCAAAATTAAATTGGCGTTGGACATCAGCAGCTTGCACAGGCTGACCTTGGTGCGCTGACCGCCGCTTAAGGCGGACACGGGCTGGGCGATTTCCTCTTCGGTAAAGCCGAGCCCCCGCAGGGCGGCATGGGTCAGCGCCCGGTACCGCAGCCCGTCCCGCGCCTCAAAGCTCTCGCGCAGCGTCTCCTGCCGCGAAAGCAGGGCGGGGTCCGGCTCGTGGGAGAGGAGGGCGTTGATCTGCTCCAGCTCACGCTCCATTGCCATCACGTCGTCATAGACCGTCAATACCTCGTCAAAGACGCTGCGGGGGGAGTCGGCGCAGGCGTGCTGCTCGACGCAGCCGACCGTCGCATCGCCGCTGAGGGACAGCGTCCCCTCCAGCGGCTCCGCCTGTCCCAGAATCAGCCGGAACAGCGTGGTTTTTCCTGTGCCGTTGGCGCCGATGAGCCCGACGCGGTCGTTTTTTTCCAGCGAAAACGCCCCGCCGCGAAACAGGACGGTGTCCTGAAACCCGGCGGCAAGATTTTGCGCCGAAAGGATGGGCATATCATCTCACTCTTTCAAAAAAATCATAGGCTCGTCAAAAGCAGCCGAAGCTCGCCTTCGATGTGGAAGGCGCCGGCGCCGGCGGGCACAAAGACGCTGTCGCCCCTTTGCAGGGGGAAGGCGGCTTCGCCGTCCCGGTACGTTCCCTCGCCGTCAAGAACCAGCAGCGAGCGGAAGGACCGGCGGTCCGCCTCGCCGTCATAGCGGCTGGATACGGAAAGGCTTGTCATGGTGAATTTATCGCAGCGGCAGAGGGTCTGCGCCGTGCCGCCGCTGATATGCGACGGCGGCTGCGCCGGGGCAAAATCGCCCGCCGTCGGGGCAAGATTGGTCACATCGATCGCCTGCCGGATGTGCAGCTGGCGGGGCTTGCCGTTTTGCTTTCTGCCGTAATCATAGACGCGGTAGGTGATATCGCTGCTCTGCTGGACCTCCGCCAAAAGGATCCCCCTGCCGATGGCGTGCAGCGTTCCGGCGGGGATATAGGCGACGTCGCCCGCTTTGACCGGCACGCGCTTTACATGATCAAGCAGGGTGTTGTTTTCGATGGCAGCCCGGAATTGCTCGCGCGTCAGCTCGTCCTTCATGCCGTAAATCAGCTGCGCCCCCTCGGCGGCGTCCAGGATGTACCAGCATTCGGTCTTTCCAAAGCTGTTTTCTTTGGCGCGGGCATAGCCGTCGTCGGGGTGGACCTGCACCGATAAATCGTCCGCCGCGTCAATGAGCTTGATCAGCAGCGGAAATTCTCCGGCGGGACAGGCGGTCCCCAGCGCGTCCCTGCCGCCGGATGCCAGCGCTTCGGTCAGCGTTTTGCCGGCAAAGGCGCCGGTGGCGATCACGCTTTCTCCCGCCGGGTGACAGGACAGCACCCAGCTCTCGGCGATGTTTTTCATGTTTTTTCCGTCGTATAATTCCTTCAGACGCTGACCGCCCCAGATGGTCTGCTTCAGCGCAGGAATCAGCTTGACCGCCGTCATATTGACCGCCCCTTTGGTTTATTCCCCTGTATTGTACCATACCCGAAAACAAAAGAAAAGAGCTTTTTATGTCCTTTCGATCCTTGAGGGGATGGGAAAGGGCGGTACGGGCGCTTTGGCGGCGTCCTTTTGATGCTTGAGGGGATGGGACAGGGCGGCGCGGACGGGAAAGGGCGGTGCGGACGGGAAAGAGCGGCGGGCGGGGACGCGGGCAGGCTTTCAGGGCGCTTCGGTTCCGGCGGCGGGGCGGGACAGCGACTGTCCCTGCCGTTCGATGCGCAGCCGGATGTCGCAGTCCGGGGCGGCGGCTGCCAGCAGCGCCTGCCAGCGCGCCGGACCGCCGGCGTCCCGGAGGTTTTTTTGACAATAAGCGGTTTCCTCTTTCAAAAAATACGGATAGAGCCCCAGCGCGTCCAGCCCGGCGGTGCGGGCGGTTTTTTCCCAGAGGGCTTCGATGCGTGCCGTCAGCTGGGCTTTTGCCGCCTCGGCGACGGTTTCGGCGTCGGCGGCTTCACCCTCGTATTCATTCCAGACGCAGGCGATGCGCAGCGTGACAAAGAGACCGGGCTGCCCGTCGTCGGAGAGGGTCAGCCGGCTTTTTGCCTCGACGCCGGTGCAGCGCAGGGAAAAAACGCCCTCCGCCCCGGCGGTCAGCAGCGCCTGCTCGCTGCCGCTCAGCAGGGCGAGCAGCGCGCTTTCCTCCCGATCCAAAATCAGGTGGCGTCCGTCGCTGCCGGTCAGCAGGATGCCGCTGGGAACGGCTTGCTTTTCGCCGTTTTCTTCGATGACGGAAAAGACCGGCAGCCGCCGGGCGCTCATCGGATCGGCGCGCTCGTTCAGATATTCATAGAGCCGGGGCGCGATGGTTTCGCCCCGCTGCCAGCCCAGCAGCAACGCCTCTTCCATCTGTCGGGCGGAAAGGCGTTCGCCGCCGGCAGCCAGCACTTTTTCGGCGGTCCCCTCGGCGGCGGCGATCAGCACCTGGGCGCGCGGTTGAAAGGAACGGATGAAAAAATCCGGAACATAGCCCTCCTTTGCCAGCGTCTCGCCCAAAAGCAGCAGCCGGTTATGGCTGTAGACCGGCGTTTTGCCGGTGCGGGCGGTCAGGCGGGAGAGCGCCGCCTCCGCGGTTTCTCCGGTGACGGTATACAGGCGGCTTTTGCTGCCCGCGCCGCCCTCCTGCCCCTGCTCGGCGTCCAGCGTCTGTACGGTCAGCCGCAAGCCCTCCGCCGTCCGGTCGACGCCCACTGCCTCCACGATCAGCTGCTCGGAGATTTCCTGCTGACAGGCGGCAAAGAGCAGCGGCAGACAGAGCAGAACGCAGCACAAAGCAAGCTTGCGCCCGGAGGGGACTCCCGTTTTTTTCGTTCCTTTGGCAATGGCTGGTACGGTCGGCTTACCCATGGACACGTCCCCTTTCTTTGATTTTTGGCAAAAGCGGAACCAGCACCGGCAGCGCCACCACGCCCAGAAGGAAGCAGAGGGCAAAGACCGGCCGGTCAAAAAAGGCGAGGGCGGTCTGCTCCTCCCGGGTAAGGAGCCATACCGCCGTAAGAAGGAGCGGGGCGAGCAGCAGCGGCAGCCTCCGGCTTTTTTCTGCCGGCAGAGAGAGCGCCTTGCCAAAGGACAGGGCGGCGAGATAGAGGAAAAACCCCAGCTTGACCAGCACCGCCAGCGTCCAGACGCCGCTTTGCAGTGCGTCCGCCCGGCGGAAGGGACCCGCCTGCGCCAGCACGGTCACCGTATACAGCGGAAAGGGCTGCCCGTTGCCGTACTGTCCCAGCACGGCGGCGGTCAAAAGGACCATCACCAGCACCAGCGCCGACAGTCCGCCCGCCCAGCAAAGCAGCGGCGCCGTTTTTTTGCCCCGGAGCCGGTCCGACAGCACCGGCAGGGCGGCAAGCTCCGCCGTCAGCCCCGCCGAGTATTGCCCCAGCGAGAGAGGCGCAGCGAGCCCGTCGTAAAACAGCGGCGTGATGTTTTTTGATTCCGCCTGTCCCAACAGCAGCACTGCCACCGCGACAATCACCGGCAGCAGCAGCGCCGCCGCCGCTTCGCCCGCCCGCAGCAGCGTGCTCAGCCCGCAGCGGGCGCCGTAGCAGGCAGCCGCCAGCAGCAGCGCCGAAAACAACAGGGTCGGCAGGCTCGGCAGCATGACCGTATCGCAGAATAAATCAAAGCGCAGCAGGGTCCCCAGGGCGGTCAGCAGGAAATAGAAGCCGTAAAACAAGCCCACCCAACGCCCCCACCGGGGGTTGTTTTGCGCCGCCGTCAGAATGGAGGTTTTTTCGTTCTTTTTGAAATAAAACAGCACCGGCAGCAGGGAAAGGAACAGGAAGCCGGCGAAGAAAAACCAGGCCGCCGCATTGTCGCCGGTTTTCAGATTCTGAAAGCGCTCGCCGAGAAAGGCGAAGCTGACAAAGAGCCGGCTGACCAGCAAAAGCGCCAGCAGGGCGCGAAGGTCATAGGTTTTTGTCTCCATGGCGCTCCTCCTTTCCCAGGGATGGGTCATATTGCCGGTATTGCATGAATTTCCAGTCCCGCCGCAGGAGCCCGTCCCGCAGCAGCGCCGGAAGACGCGCCGGGGCGAAGGGCAGGGTATAGGGGACGCGGGCGGGCGTCTGGGCGCAGAGGTTGAGCAGCATCGTCCCCGCGCCGAGGAAGACGCCGAAGAGCCCGAAGAGTCCGCCGATCAGAATAAACACCAGCCGCAGTACCGACACCGGGTCCTGGATGTCGGAGACCACCGCCGAGCTGATCGCCGTCAGGGCGACAATGATCAGCATCGGCGCGCTGATCAGATGGGCGTTGACCGCCGCGTCGCCGATGATCAGCCCGCCTACAATGCTGACGGTATGCCCCACCGATTTGGGCATCCGCAGCCCCGCCTCCCGCACCACCTCATAGATCAGGTGGATCACCAGACATTCGGTCAGCACCGGAAAGGGCGTCTGCTGTTGGGAGGAGACGATATGCCCCAGTACCGAGTCGGGCAGCATTTCCGGATGAAACAGCAGCACTGCCGTATAGCATCCCGGCAAAAATACCGCCGCCGTAAAGGCGATGAGCTTCATTACCCGCAGAAACAGGGCGTAATAGGGGCGCTTGAGGTAATCGTCCAGGGTGTGGAAATTTTCAAGGAATAAAAACGGAACGATCAGCGCGTGGGGCGTGCCGTCCACAAGGATGCCGATTTTTCCTTCCGCCAATTTGGCGCTGAACACGTCCGGGCGCTCGGTGGTGCCGACGGTGGGAAAGAGCCGCCGTTTCTTTGTCTCCAAAAAGGGCGAAAGACAGCCGGAGCCGGAGACAAAATCCAGTTGGATCTGCCCAAGGCGCCGCAGCACGTCCGCCACGGCGTCCGGCGCCGCCCGATGCCTCAGATAACAGACGATCACCCGGGTTTTGCTGGTGGCGCCGACGGTCAGCGATTTCATACAGAGCTCGTCGCTGCCGATGCGCCGCCGCAGCAGGGTGGCGTTGTCCTTAAAGCTGTCGGTAAAGCCGTCGTGGGAGCCCTGGTCCTGCATATCACTCTGGGGGTCGGACACCGCGTGCTTGGGGTAGCCCTGGACCCCGAAGACCAGCGCCCGCGCTACGCCGTCCAGAAAAAACAAAAGGTTCCCCGCGATCACCGCCGCCGCCGCGTCCTGGATCGTAAAGACCTCGCTTTGCTGGACGCTGGCGGACAGCCGGTCGCGCACCCGCTCATAAAAGGCGCGGGGCGCTTCGGCGGAAAATTCTCCGCCCGTCAGCGGCAGCGTGACGCTCTGGAAAATTTCGGGATTGCTGCACATGCCGTCCAGACAGACCAGCGCCCCCTCGCTCTCTCCGAAGCGCAGGCGGCGGAGCTTATAATCAAAGCTGTCGCCAAAGCGCTCGCCCAGCGCGGCAAGATTGTCGGTCAGACAGGCGCTGAGCATGGTTTTTGTTTCGTTGTTTTCAATATTTTGATAAAGCTCCATCCAATCACCCTTTTCAGTGTTCGCCCAAAGGGAAAAAATATACCGGAAAACTGCGAAATTTTCGGATATACTACTTTTGATTCTGATGGAGAAGGTGAACATCATGGCAATAACCGTGCTGCGGACGGTGATTTTATACGGGCTGCTCTGCCTGTTTGTGCGTCTGATGGGCAAGCGCCAGATCGGACAATTGCAGCCCGCGGAATTTGTGGTAACGATGCTGCTTTCGGAGATCATCGCCATGCCGATCGAGAACCCCGACCTGCCCTTCTGGAACGCTGTCGCCGCCGGCGGCGTTCTGGCGCTGCTGGAGATCCTGCTTGCGCTGGTGAGCCTGAAAAGCGAGCGCTTCCGCCGCGCCGTTCAGGGCAGCGCGGTGGTGATCATCCGCCAGGGCAGGCTGGACGAAAGCGCCCTGCGCAAGCTGCGCTTTACGGTGGACGATGTGCTGGAGGCGCTGCGCAAAAAGGATGTTTTTGACCCGGCGGAGGTGGCGTACGCCATCGCCGAGACCGACGGCAGCCTGAGCGTTTTATTGAAAAGCGAACAACAGCCCCCCAGCCGCAGCGATCTGTCCCTGCCCGGGGAGGAAACCTCGCTGCCGGTGGCGGTGGTCTGCGACGGCAGGATCATCAACCATCCCCTCGGCGGCATTTCGGTGTCGGACCGGCAGGTGAAAAAGCTCTTAAAGAAAAACCATCTGCGGCAGGAGGAGATTCTGCTGATGACCGCCGACCGCCGGGGACGGATTTCGGTGTTTCGGAAGGAGAAATAAAAACCGCCGGTGGTGGGGAGAGAGCTGGTTTTCCCGCTGTTTTGGCAGCAAATGGGGACAGATTATGGGAAAATGGGGACAGGTGGTTCTCCGGTGGGGCTTTGGACGAAAAAATGGGCCGCCGGGGTTTCCCCGGGGGCGGAGCGGCGGCGCTAAGGCTTCGGCGGGCGCGGGAAAACCGCCGGTGGTGGGGAAGCGGCTGGTTTTCCCGCTGTTTTGGCAGCAAATGGGGACAGATTGCGGGAAAATGGGGACAGGTGGTTCTCCTGTGGGGCTTTGGGTGAAAAAATGGGCCGCCGGGGATTTTCCCGGGGCGGTGCGGCGGCGCTTAGGCTTCGGCGGGCGCGGGAAAAACCGCCGGTGGTGG
>CASFQZ010000076.1 GCA_949296825.1 uncultured Eubacteriales bacterium | reverse complement strand
CGTTGTGAAGAGCTGCTCAAAGCCCACGCCGATAAGCTGCGCCAGCTGGCGGAATATCTGATTGAATACGAAAAGATCGACGGCGACGACTTCCGCGCCATGATGGAGGACCGTCCCTTTACCCCGCCGGTGCTTTCCGATGAGCCCCCTTCGCCGGAAGCCGCCCAGCCCGATGCCCCGCAGCCGGAACCGATGGAGCCTTCCCCGGTGCTGCCCCAGCCCGCCGAAGCGCCTCTGTCGCCCTCCGACCCCGGGCAGACGCCGGACGCATCTTCCCCGATGCCCTCCGCGCCTGAACAAACACCGAAGCCGGACGCATCTTCCCCATCCTCCTCTGAATCCTGATGGTTTAGGAGCTGATCCTTCTCCTTGCGAGCTTCAGCTCCTTCTTCAAGAACTTGTAAAAGCATTATCAATAAAATTTTACAATAAAGGGGTGACTTCTTTGGATAATATGATAGAAGTAGCTCATCTTTGCAAAAGCTACGGCGAAGTCAAAGCCGTGCAGGATTTGAGTTTTCAGGTAAAGGAAGGGGAGCTTTTCGCCTTCCTCGGCGTCAACGGCGCCGGCAAATCCACGACCATCCATATCCTTTGCGGCAGACTGCCCAAGGACAGCGGAACGGTGCGCGTCGGCGGGCGGGATCTGGACGACGGCGCCGAGAAAATCAAGCGGCTGCTCGGCGTGGTCTTTCAAGCGGGGGTGCTGGACGGCGCGCTGTCGGTGCGGGATAATCTGGAAAGCCGCGCCGCCCTCTACGGCATTTATGGCAAAGCCTTTCAAAAACGGCTCGACGAGCTGAGTGAGCTGCTGGCGTTCCGTGAGCTGCTGCGCCGCCCCCTTGCCAAGCTCTCCGGCGGTCAGCGCCGCCGCATCGATATTGCCCGGGCGCTTTTGCACCAGCCCCGGCTGCTGATTTTAGACGAGCCGACCACCGGACTGGATCCGCAGACCCGCAGGCTGCTCTGGCAGGTGATCGAGCGCCTGCGGCAGGAAGAAAAAATGACCGTTTTTCTGACGACCCATTATATGGAGGAGGCGGCAGAGGCGGATCAGGTGGTGATGATCGACAAGGGTGTCATTGCGGCGGCGGGTACGCCGCTGGAACTGAAAAATCGCTATACCGGCGATTACCTGACTCTGTACGGCGTCACGGAAGCGCAGATCACGCCCTTGGGGCTGCCCTACGAAAAGCGGGCGGATGCCTATCGTCTGACGGTGGAAAATACCGCGCAGGCGACGGAGCTGATCCTGCGGCACCCGGCGCTGTTTCGGGATTACGAGGTGACCAAGGGAAAAATGGATGATGTTTTTCTGGCGGTCACGGGCAGAACGCTGGCACAGGAGGCGGAAGCATGAAAATCACAGCCCTTTTGGTCAAACGGAATATCAAGCTCTTTTTTAAGGATAAGGGAATGTTTCTGACCTCCCTGATCACTCCGGCAATTTTGCTGGTTCTGTATGTCAGCTTTCTGGCGCAGGTATACCGCGATACCTTTACCGCCAATCTGCCCGCCGGTCTGCCCCTGTCGGAGGGTGTCATTGACGGGCTGGTTGCCGGGCATCTGATTTCCTCCATCCTGGCGGTCAGCTGTGTCACGGTGGCATTCTGCTCCAATTTTCTTTCGGTACAGGATAAGGTCAGCGGCGCGATCTATGATTTCAGCATCTCGCCGGTCAAGTCCTCATCGCTCTCGCTGGGGTATTATTTCGCCAATTTTTTCGCCACCCTGCTAATCTGCCTTGCCGCCGCAGCGATTTGCCTTGTCTATCAGGCGACGGTTGGCTGGTTCTTGACGGCGGCGGATGTGCTGCTTTTGCTTTTGGATATTTTTTTGCTGGTAGTCTTTGGCACCGCCCTTTCTTCCCTGATCAATTTCTTTTTGTCCACCCAGGGGCAGATCTCGGCGGTGGGTACCGTGGTCAGCGCGGGATACGGCTTCCTCTGCGGGGCGTATATGCCCATCGCCTCCTTTTCCGAGGGACTGCGGAACCTTTTGTCCTTTTTGCCCGGCACCTACGGCACCTCGCTGGTGCGCCAGCACGCCATGGGCGGCGCCTTTGTGCAAATGCAAAGGGACGGTGTCCCCGATGAGGTGATTGCCGCGCTGCGGGAATATACCGATTGCGAAATCTATTTTTTTGACAAGGCGGTCACCGGCGGTGAAAAATATGCCATTGTTGCCCTTTCGGCGCTTGCCTTGCTGCTGGTTTATGTCCTGCTTCATCTTTTTTCTTCCAGAGGAAAAATTGGTAGACGAAAAAGCAAATAACCGACGACACTTCGCCGCAGGAAGCTGCGGCAATTTTTTATATTTTCCCGTGAAAAGGACATACTTTTAGTAAAATGAAAAAAGGCGGGATTCCATGAGCGAAACAGGCAGAAAAATCGCGGTCATCGGTACGGGCTTTGTGGGCATGAGCTTTGCCTATGCCATGGTGCTGGACGGCGGCTGCGATGAGAT
>CASFQZ010000075.1 GCA_949296825.1 uncultured Eubacteriales bacterium | reverse complement strand
CCCATGTCGATTACATAGTCTGCATTGCGGATCATATCAGTGTCGTGTTCAATAACCAGCACCGTCGCGCCGCTTTCTACCAGCAGCCGAAAGCTGTCCAGTAAAATTTTCACATCCAGCGGATGCAGCCCGATGCTCGGTTCGTCAAACAGAAAGACCGAATCCGCTTGCGTTTTTCCCATTTCCTCCGCCAGTTTCAGCCGTTGTGCTTCGCCGCCGGACAGACTTGGGGTTTGTTCACCCAGCGTCAGATACCCTAATCCCAGGTCGGCAAGCACCTTTAGCCGTCGGAAGACAGCCGGCATATCTTTGCAAAATTGCAGTGCGGAATCAATATCCATATTCATCAGCTGCGGCAGCGAGCAGGATTTGCCGTCGGAATTGGTCAGCCGGACATGCTCGGCATCCTTTCCGTAGCGTGAGCCATGGCAGTCGGGGCAGGGAATGGTCACATCCGGTAAGAACTGAATGTCCAGACTGATTTCGCCGGTGCCGTCGCAGCTTTTACAGCGCAGGGAGCCGGTGTTGTAGGAGAAATCTCCGGCTTTATACCCTCGCTTTTTTGCGTCTTCACTTTTAGCAAAGGCTTTGCGCAGCTCATCGTGAACGTCAGCATAGGTTGCGACGGTGGAGCGTACATTGATGCCAATGGGCGACGCGTCAATTAACTTGACATGACGTATGCCTGCTGCCTCCAGCTTTGTCACGTGATCGGGCAGCTTCTTTCCCTGTATCATCGCCGACAGGGCGGGCGCGAGGCTTTCCAGGACCAGTGTTGTTTTTCCTGAGCCGGATACGCCGGTAACCACCGTCATTCTGCCTTTGGGAATCCGTACGTCCAAAGCTTTGACGGTATGCAGCGGTTTCGTGGTTAGATGAATCTCGCCATGCGCAAAAATTCGTTCGGCAGGAAGGGCGGGGCGCTGTCTTGGCGGATCGTGATGCAAAAACGGAGCGATTTGTGATGATTTTGCCGTCTGAATTTCCTGTGGAGTCCCAGAGGCGATTACTTCACCGCCCCTTGCTCCCGCGCCCTTGCCCATTTCGATCAGATAATCCGCCTGTTTTAGAATCTTTGTGTCATGATCAACCAATACCACGGAATTTCCGTCGGCAGTCAGGTCTTTCATGACACCGACCAGTCCCTGTATATTGGAGGGGTGAAGCCCTATGGACGGTTCGTCCAGCACATATAAAACGCCGGTGGTCCGGTTGCGTACAGCGCGCGCCAGCTGCATTCTCTGCCGCTCGCCGGTGGAAAGGGTCGTGGCGGCGCGATCCAGAGAAAGGTAACCAAGCCCCAGCTGTAAAAGCCGTTTACTGTTCAGTAAAAATGTGTCGCAGATGCTTTGTGCCATTGGCCGCATTTCTTCCGGCAGATGTTGCGGAAGTTCGCCCACCCAGCGGTTGGTCTCTGCCAGCGGCATCGCGCAGACCTCGGGCAGCGTCATGCCGCAGAGCTTCGGTGCGCGGGCGTTTTCCGACAGCCGCGTACCGCCGCAGTCCGGACAGCTGCTCTCTTTCAGAAATTTCTCGACCCGCTTCATGCCTTTCTCATCCTTAACCTTGGCGAGGGCGTTTTCTACGGTATACACGGCGCTGTAGTAGGTGAAGTCCAGCTCCGCCGCTTGATTAGAGTTTTTTGCTTTGTATAAAATGTGCTTTTTTACGGCGGGACCGTGATAAACAATCTCTTTCTCCTGTTCGGTTAGCTCCCGGAAAGGGACATCAGTGCGAACGCCCATCTCCCGACAGACATCGGTCATCAGCGACCACATCAGACTGTTCCATGGCGCCACCGCGCCTTCATCGATGGTTAGATTTTCGTCCGGCACCAGTGTTGTCAGATCAACTTCCCGTACTGTCCCCACGCCGCCGCAGGTTGGACACGCCCCCTGAGAGTTGAACGCCAACTCCTCTGCGGAGGGGGCGTAAAAGGCTTCGCCGCATTCCGGGCAGATCAACTCCTTGCCGGCTGCTACAGCCAACGACGGTTTCAGATAATGTCCATTGGGACAGCGGTGGCTCGCCAGACGGGAAAACATCAGCCGCAGACTGTTCAAAAGCTCTGTCCCGGTCCCAAAGGTGGAGCGGATGCCGCCTACACCCGGACGCTGCCGCAAGGCAAGAGACGCAGGAACATAGAGAATTTCGTCTACCGCAGCTTTTGGCGCCTGGGTCATGCGCCGGCGCGTGTAGGTGGAAAGGGAATCAAGATACCTGCGGGAGCCCTCGGCATACAATACCCCCAGCGCCAGGGAGGATTTTCCCGAGCCCGATACCCCGGCGATTCCGACGATTTTATATAGTGGAATATTTACATCAATATTTTTCAGATTGTGGACCTGTGCGCCCCTGACAATAATTTCATCGATCATACCATCACCGTCTCGTTTATGAAACTGCCGCCGCAAAGCAGAAGCCCTTGCGGCGGCAGTCCGTTTGTAAAAATTGAATCAGCTCAGCTTTTCAACGCCGATAACAGCTTCTTCCTTATTGATATCCCATTGTTTGACATAGCCTTTCGGCTCGGCAAAAGTGAGCTCTTCCGCCAGCACCACCCGGCAGATTTCATCGAGAAACGGCGTGATCTGCTCTTGAAGTTTATCATCGGCGGCGATGGTTACGCGAATATGATCGGTCACTTCAAAGCCTGCTTCCTTGCGCATGGTCTGGATTTTGCTGATCATTTCCCGCGCGAAGCCTTCTTTTTCCAGGGCAGGCGTAATCACCGTATCCAGCGCCACGGTCACACCGTTGTCAGATAAGGTATAAAGTCCCTCGCTCTGCTTGGTTTCGACCAAAAGGTCCTCTTCGGCAAGCACCGCTTCACCGTCCGAAAGCGACAATCGCACGCAACCGGTCTGGTCCAGTTCTTTTTTCAGAGCGCTGCCGTTCGCCGTAGCCAACGCATTGCGGATCTCTCCGACCTTCTTGCCAAATTTCGGACCGACGGTTTTCAGCTGTGGCTTAAAGGTATAGCTCAGCAGCGAATCGGCATTATCGATAAACAGCACTTCTTTGACATTCAATTCATCCTGAATGATGTCGGTGTAGATTTTATCCAGAGTATGTTCTGCTGCAACGCGCAGGGAGGCAAGAGGCTGGCGGTTTTTAATGTTCGCGCCGTTGCGGGCGGCACGACCGAGAATGACAATGCGCAGCACTTCCTCCATGGCATCCTCCAGTGCGGGATCGACCATATTGTCGTCGCAAACAGGGAAGTTGCACAGATGGACGCTTTCCGGTGCGTCGGGATCAATGCTGCGGACAAGATTCTGATAAATTTCCTCCGCCATAAACGGAATCATCGGCGCAGCTGCTTTTGCCACATGAACCAGCGCGGTGTACAGCGTCATATAGGCGTTGACCTTATCGTCGGTCATTCCGCCGCCCCAGAAACGCTCACGGCAGCGGCGCACATACCAGTTGCTCATTTCATCCACAAAATTATCCAGCGCCCGGGCGGCTTCGGGGATGTGATAGCCGTCCAGCTCTTCGTCCACCGTCTTGACCATGGTATTCATCTTAGACAGCAGCCAGCGATCCATGACCGAAAGCTTCTCTTTGTTCAGCGTATGCTCTTTGGGGTTAAAGCTGTCGATGTTGGCATACAGGACATAGAATGCGTATGTGTTCCACAGCGTGCCCAAAAACTTACGCTGTCCTTCGGTAACCGCGTCATCGTGGAATCGGTTGGGCAGCCAGGGGGCGGAGTTGGTATAGAAATACCAGCGAATGGCATCTGCCCCGAATTTTTCAAGCGCTTTAAAGGGATCAACGGCATTGCCCTTGGATTTGGACATTTTTTTGCCGTCCTTATCTTGTACATGCCCCAGTACGATAACATTTTTGTAGGGCGCTTTGTTAAAAATCAAAGTGGAAATCGCCAAAAGAGAATAAAACCAGCCGCGGGTCTGGTCCACCGCCTCGGAAATGAAATCGGCAGGGAAGTGGCTTTCAAAATATTCCTTGTTTTCAAAAGGATAATGATACTGCGCAAAAGGCATTGCGCCGGAATCAAACCAGCAGTCAATGACCTCCGGAACGCGCTTCATCGTCTTGCCGCATTCCGGACAGGGGAAGGTAACCTCGTCAATATAGGGGCGGTGCAGCTCGACGTCGTCCGGGCAGTTGTCGGAAAGCTCTTTCAATTCGGCGATGCTGCCGATGGCATGGCGGTGTCCGCATTCCTCGCATTCCCAGATATTCAGCGGGGTTCCCCAGTAGCGATTGCGCGAAAGCCCCCAATCCTGTACGTTTTTCAGCCATTCGCCGAAGCGGCCCGTGCCGACGCTTTCGGGAATCCAGTGAATCGTATCGTTGTTGCGCAATAAATCGTCCCGAACGTCCGTCATTTTGATGAACCAGGAATCCCGCGCGTAATAGATCAGCGGCGTGTCGCAGCGCCAGCAGAAGGGATAATCGTGCTCGAATTTTGGGGCGGAAAACAGAAGTCCCGCTTTGTCCAGATCGACCAGGATCTTCGGATCGGCATCCTTGACAAACAATCCGGCGTAGGGCAGCTCTTTGGTCATCTCGCCTTTAGCGTCCACAAACTGTACAAAGGGCAGATCATATTTTCTGCCGACCTTGGAGTCGTCTTCACCAAAAGCAGGCGCAATGTGAACGATTCCGGTGCCGTCGCCCATGGTAACATAGGTGTCGCAGGTCACATAATGCGCTTTTTTATGCTGTTTTTCCGCTTCCCTGGAGGCAGCGTCAAACAGCGGGACATAGGAGCTGTATTCCAGATCCTTGCCGCGATAGGTTTGAAGGACTTCATATGCCTTTTCTCCCTCTTTGGCAAGGGAGCCGAGTACGGTATCCAGCAGCGCTTCGGCTAAAATATAGGTATACCCATCTGCCGCTTTGACCTTGCAGTAAGCTTCGTCGGGATGAACGCAGAGCGCGACATTGCTCGGGAGGGTCCAGGGTGTGGTTGTCCATGCCAGGAAATAGCAGTCCTCGTCGGTTTTCTTGAACCGGACAATTGCTGAACGCTCTTTGACCTTTTTATACCCCTGGGCGACCTCGTGGGAGGAAAGGGGAGTGCCGCAGCGCGGGCAATAGGGAACAATTTTAAAGCCCTTGTATAAAAGCCCTTTTTCCCAGATCTGCTTCAGCGCCCACCATTCCGACTCGATATAGTCATTGTGATAGGTTACATACGGGTCATCCATGTCTGCCCAAAAGCCGACGGTGTTGGAAAAATCTTCCCACATCCCCTTATATTTCCAAACGCTTTCCTTACATTTTTCAATGAAGGGCGCAATGCCGTATTGCTCAATCTGCTCCTTGCCGTCCAGCCCCAGCAGTTTTTCCACTTCCAGCTCCACCGGCAGCCCGTGAGTGTCCCAGCCGGCTTTGCGGGGCACATCATAGCCCTTCATGGTTTTATAGCGGGGGATCATATCCTTGATCACGCGGGTCAGCACATGCCCGATGTGCGGTTTGCCGTTGGCGGTCGGAGGTCCGTCGTAAAACATATAGGTCGGGTGCCCCTGGCGGTTCTCCATGCTTTTTTCAAAGATTTTGTTCTCGTCCCAGAATTTTTCTACTTCCTTTTCTCGCTTGACAAAGTTCAGGTCGGACGAGACCGGTTGATATACAGCCATTTTCTGCATTCCTTTCTTTTGCCGCGTAAGGTATAAAAAATCTCCGTCCCGCCCGGGACGAAGAAGCTTCGCTGTACCACCCTTATCGGCATACTGTTTGATATGCGTTCCCGGTAACGGGGGAAAACCGCCGCCGCTTACTTAAGGTTCAGCGTGGGACTCGGAAGGGATATTCCTTTTTGCCGTACCAAGCAGGGCTTGCACCAACCGCCCCTTCTCTGTGCCTTTTCCGGCAAAAGTACTGTCTTCGTCATCGTCTTTGTTCTATTGTAAGACAGTATAGCACGGAAAATCTCCGTTTTCAATAGTTTTTTATAATTTCATGAATCAAACCGGTCGAAATGCTCCGACTGGTTTGATATATTGATTCCTCGCCTCAGATAGTGAATTCAATGACAAAAGAATAATCGGCGTGATAGGTTTTGCTCAGACGGTAGGTGCCCTCTTCCAGTGGTCCGCCAAAATACCGCAGCAAATCAACGGTAAAGGTTTGGGTGGTCAGGTTGCGGTGAACAATTCCAAGTTCGGTGAACGGTTCGGCAGGTTCCAGGTAAGTCCAGGTATCGCCGTCCTGCTTTTCCAGCATAAATGACATACCATAGTTCAGGGTTTTGCCGGTATAATTGAAGATTTCAACAACAATTTCCTCGCTTGCCGTAGTAATCTCGCTTGCCAGCGTGGCATCCACCTGCTCATACCTGCCGCCGGAAAAAATCGCGACAATGCCTAAAAGAATTGCAATGAGTTTCGTAAAAATAGCGGCCGTAAAGCACCTTCCCGTCATTATAATGATCCGAATATCAGCTTGACTCGTAAAATTCATACAAATCAGCCGTATCAAATTTTTATCATTTTTTTGCTTGAAACAATGTGAAAAAATAAATTATTTGTAAATAATAGCAAAGCCGCGACGCGCATAGAAAATATAGAAAATATAGGTAACACCGCCGGAGCAAATGTTGCTCCGGCGGTGGATTTCTGTCAAACGCTGAACAGCAGGTCAGAATAGCTCGGATAGGGCCAATAGCTTTTTGCCGTGATGGTTTCCGCTGCATCGGCTGCCGCGCGCAGATTCTGCATAGAGGGGCAAATCGTATCTTTGTAGAAGTCTGCCTGTGACTGGTGATTCTCAATGGCTTTGACTTCATCGACTGCTTGCTCCAGTATGGTGACGCTTTGGAAAATGGCGTCCGTTAAGTCAGACAGACGGCGCAGCGTTGCTTCCTCATACCGGCAATTGCAGTCCGCCAGCGCTCCTTTTTTTGTGGTGATGGTATCACTGAGCGTTTTGCAGTAGGCGGAAATGGCGGGAAGAATGTCTTTTTTTGCCATGTTCAGCATGGTCAGCGCCTCGATGTGGATGGTCTTGCAGTAATTCTCCAAAAGAATGTCATACCTCGAGCGAATTTCCAGCTCGGTGAAAACCTTCATTTCGGTGAATAACTTAATATTCTCGTCTGAAACGAAATAAGGCAGCGCGTCCGGCGTGGTTTTCAGATTCAGAAGTCCCCGCTTTTCGGTCGCTTCCTTGATCCATTCGTCGTCGTAGCCGTTTCCGTTGAAGATAATATCTTCATGGGCGATCAGATTGGATTTGATCAGTTCGTGCAGACGGGTGTTAAATTCCTCCGCCGGAACATTTTCCAGCTCATCGGCAAATTCCCGCAGCGCTTCGGCGACAATGGTGTTCAAAATAATATTGGGTGTCGCGACCGAAGCGGAAGAGCCCAACATGCGGAACTCGAACTTATTGCCGGTGAAGGCAAAGGGCGAGGTGCGGTTGCGGTCGGTGTTATCTTTCGGGAAGCGGGGCAGAATATGCACACCGATTTTCATCGGGACCTTTTCCTGTTGATCGTAAGCCGTGCCGTTTTTGATCGCATCAATAATGGCGGTCAGCTCATCGCCCAAAAAGATGGAAACCACGGCGGGCGGCGCTTCGTTTGCGCCCAGACGGTGATCATTGCCCGCTGTGGCAACCGATATGCGCATCAGATCCTGATGCTCATGAACGGCTTTGATTACAGCGGTTAAAAACAGCAGAAACTGCGCGTTTTCATAAGGCGTATCGCCCGGTTCCAGCAGGTTGATCCCTGTGTTGGTGGAAAGAGACCAGTTGTTGTGCTTGCCGCTGCCGTTGACCCCGGCGAAGGGCTTTTCATGCAGAAGACAGACCAGCCCATGCTTCGCGGCGACTTTTTTCATCACTTCCATGGTAAGCTGATTGTGATCGGTGGCGATGTTGGTGGTTGAGAAAATCGGCGCCATTTCATGCTGGGCAGGCGCAACCTCGTTATGCTTGGTTTTAGAGGGGATGCCCAACTTCCACAGCTCATTGTCCAGATCAGCCATATAGGCGGCAACGCGCGGTTTGATGGAGCCGAAATAGTGATCGTCCAGCTCCTGTCCCTTCGGAGGCTTCGCGCCGAACAGCGTTCTGCCGGTAAAAATCAAATCTTTTCTTTTTAAGTAAAGGGCTTTGTCAATCAAAAAATATTCCTGTTCAGGCCCAACAGTGGTCTTGACCATTTTGACGTCATTGCAGCCGAATAGCTTGAGAATGCGCAGCGCCTGTTTGTTGATGACCTCCATTGAACGCAGCAGCGGCGTTTTTTTATCCAGCGCTTCGCCTCCGTAAGAGCAAAACGCCGTAGGAATGCATAGGGAACCGTCTTTGATAAAGGCATAGGAGGTCGGGTCCCAGGCGGTATAACCTCTGGCTTCAAAGGTTGCCCGCAGCCCGCCGGACGGGAAGCTGGAGGCATCCGGCTCGCCGCGGACCAGCTCTTTCCCGGAAAACTCCATGATCACTGTGCCGTCGTCGCGAGGCGAAATAAAGCTGTCATGCTTTTCCGCTGTGATGCCTGTCATCGGCTGGAACCAATGGGTAAAATGGGTCGCGCCATTCTCGATAGCCCATTCCTTCATAGCGTGCGCCACTTCATTGGCGATGGAAAGATCCAGATGCTTTCCGTCGTCAATGGTTTTGCGCAGCTTCTTGTAGGTATCCTTGGGCAGTCGGGAACGCATGGTCTTGTCGTTGAAAACAAGGGTTCCGTAGAATTCCGGTACAGATGCCATAGAGCAACACTCCTAAAAAAGAATCTCTCAAAAATGAAAAAGGCGGCACGGAACCTCCCCGCGACGCCCTCGTCATTACCCTAACATTATATCCATTCAGCGTTTTTTTGTCAATGGATCGCAGCTTTAAAATCAGGGGAATATATCAAAAAAAACTGTAAAAATTTTACAAAAGTACCGGAATAGGTACGTTCAGACGAATGGAATCGACCGCAACAGCACAGTCGTATGCGAGGATGCGCACGCCCTTTTGATGCGCTTGCCGCAGTGCCTGGGTAAAGGCAGGGTCTTGTTTTTCATTCGGCTGAAAGGCGCAGACAGGCGAAAATTGGATCACAAATAATACAGCGGCTTCGTATCCGTCGTCGATACATTCACTCAGTTCCCGCAGATGCTTTGCGCCCCGTTCGGTCGGCGCGTCCGGGAATAGAGCAATGCCGTCCTGCTCCAGCGTTACGCCCTTGACTTCCAAAAAAATCTTTCTGCCGTTCGTTTCAATATAAAAGTCAAAACGGGAATTACGGTATGTTTTTTCCGGCTGAATTTTTGCATATTCACCGAGCTGTTCACGCAAAAAGACAGCCGTTGCCCGGTTCGGCGCAAAACTGTCGATGGAAAACAATTTTCCGTTTTTTTCCGCGGCAATCAGATCATAGGCGGTTCTGCGATTTGGCTGCTCTGACAATTTTAACCAGACCGGCGCGCCCTTATGCAGCAGTTCGCGCAGCCTGCCGGTATTCGGAATATGACAAAGGGTTTCTTTGCCGTCGATTCGGACTGTCGCGGTAAAACGGTTCAGCCGCTGCACAAAGGATCCTCGGTGGATGAATGGGGATAAGCTCATGGAATGCCTTTCTTTATGTGTGGGATTTTTGCTGTTTGCCCTCTCGTTTATTGCGATACATAATGGATTCCGCATTTTTTGCCATTGCTGCCGCAGTGATGGGTTCACCGGCCTGACGCAGGGCATAGCCATAAGCGACGCTGATTTTCCATTCGCTGTTTTCGTTGTTGCGGACGACCAGCTCATTGAATTTATTCAGTTTTTTCGTAAGCAGCTCTTGAATATTTTCCTCTGCATTCGCCGGTATTAAAACGATAAATTCATCGCCGCCGACACGATAGACGGGATTGTGTTCGCCGAAGGCGGTTGCCAGGCAGTATGCGGTGGAGCGCAGCAGCTTGTCGCCGCAATCATGCCCGTGGCAGTCATTGATCTCTTTTAGATTATTGGAATCCAACATAATCACGGCTAGCGCCGGGCTTTTCTTGTCGATCAGCGGCAGATCCCGGTCATAGGCGGCTTTGTTGTGAAGCCCGGTCAGATAATCGGTATATGCCATTTTTTTATAATATCCCAGTAAATGTGCGTCTGTCATCGCTTTGCGCGCGTTGGCTGCTCGAGAAAACATGCCAACGCACCAGATGCCCCAGGCGCCGATCAGCACGATATTTCCATATACGCTTCGTTCAAACCAAAGAGAATAATAGGCAAAGAACCCGGAGACGGCGGTGAAAATAGCAATGACAAACAGTATTCCCGACGCGTGAAAACCGTCCTCTTCTCGATGTTTGATGCATAAAATCAAGCCGATGACGAGTGTCAGCAGCAATTCGCCGAAAACAAGGGGCAGGAAGGTGCTCAGCTCCGCCGTATCGGATAAAACAAAGCCCACTGCTGTAAAGAAGAATACGGAAAATAAAAGACAAAAACCGCCGAACCATTTTCCTGCCCATGGGAAAGACTCCTGACAGAAAAGGCAGAGGGACAAAGGCAGGAGAGAAAAGAAAAACGCGGACAGGTAATATACAACGGCGCGGTTTTCAAACAGAAAATTGGCAAGATGGGATTCCGTAAACAGCCAAAGAGATAAAATAAAAAGAAATCCGCTGAGATAAAAATGTTTTTTTGGTGCGCGAAGCCGAGAAGCCAGAAGATAAAAGCCTTCGACGATAAAGAATAGTAGAAAAACAACCAGCATCAGCAGCCTCGGCAGGGAGGAGGTCCATGCCTGCTGGACAAGCGCCGCCTGTCTGGATAGTAAAAAATCGCGCAGAATACCGTTGCTGCCCTCACTCATTTCAAAATACAGATATTTCCCGGCGTCGTTCGGTGTCAGCTCAACAACAAGCCATTCGCTGCCAAAATATCTGCCAAAGGGCAGATGGGTGGAAACTGCTGAGCGGCAGACTTCCATTCCGTCCAGATAGACGGTTACCGCCGTTCCGACATTGGCAAAGGAAAGCGCGTTTTGCTCGTCAAGTTGTTCAGGGATTTTACAGCGCAGACGGGTCTCTCCGTTTACATGCAATCCGTTGCCATAAGCAAGAGAAACCGCACTGTGCCACTCGCCGTTTCTTTCGACTTCCATGTCGGCAGCCGCCAATTCCCGCGCATTTTTATTGGCGGCGAAGAGAAAGGGTGAATTTTCCAGCGTAAAAGAATGGTTGATATAAATGCATACCACAAGCATGCAAAGAACCGTAATGACGGTAAAAAGAAAAGCGGCGTTATTTTTCAGAAATCGGACTGCTTTTCCGGCAGTCGTGGAATGGTCCGTTGTTGACAAACCGGTATCATCCTTTCATTGAAAAATCAGTGTGCGTCGCACGTATAGAGGAAAGAATCGTCAGAAAAGTTCATATATTAGTATTATAAAGTTCCCATCATGGATTGTCAATCCGTTTCTTCATGAAAAGTGTTTGTATAATTCACTATTTTCATTCTGTGGAGAATTTGCGTACGCAATAGGCAGGCTGCCCTGTTTTCCCTAAAACTTTAGAAAAATTTCCGGCTTAAATTTTCATATTTTTTTGTTTTTTTGTTGACATGATTGCTTGGGTGTGATAGAATACACTCGCAATACAGTGTAATCGCTTATTTTTCATCGATATTCGCTGTTACATCCGAATATATGGGCAAAACCGTCGAAAGACGGCGACGCAAAGCTTTGGAGACTAAAGTTTTTAACCATGTCTGTCCGGCTGCAAAGATTGATAGATTCAGTTTTTGCAGCCTTTTTTATTTGCTTTAAGTAAATTATGAAAGGCGGAGCAACGTTATGAAAAAGGCATTTTTTGGCTACAATATCCGTGAAGTGGATGAAAACATGGAATATCTCGAGGAGATGAACGCCAAACTCGAGAAGCAGGTCAAGCAGTTGACGGCGGAATTGGAATCGCTAAAAAACACCGATCGTGAATTTGAAGCGCTGGCTGACTTGCCGGATGCGCCAAAAAATGACGAAGAGCTTGCGGCAGCGCAGGAAGAAATCGCTTCTCTTAAAATTGAAAATGAAAAGATGAAGACGACCATCCGCAATATGGCAAAAGAACTGGACGCGCAGAAGAACGCCGCCGCTGCCGAGGCAGACGATCTGACCAAAGTCAGCCAGATCTGCCGCGCTGCGTATGCGGACATGGCGGACGCAAAACAGGATACCAAAGAAAAGCTTGCTCGTTTTGTCGGCGAATTTTTGTCGCAATGGGCTTCTTACCGGCAGAAGATCGACGCGGTTACCGCCGAAGTTTCCCGTGCGTGCGACGAGAGCCGCGAAAGCTTTTTGGCTGCTGCCGACGCGATTTTGCAGCAGTATTCCGATCTGAATGGCAGTGCGGAAAAATTTGCAAAGTATTTTGACCAGATGGATGCGCTGGAAGAAAGCGTAAAGGCGGATATTGACGAGGCGCTGCGTGAGCTGGATCAACCGGAGGAAAGCGACGTCCAGCCTGTCGACGAGCAGCCGGAAGAGCCCGCCGAGGAGATGGAGCCCCAGCGCGCAATTTTCCGCGCTTTAAAAAAGCGGGCAGACACCAAAAAAGAGACGGTTGTCGAGCCTGCCGCCAAAGAGGATGCGTCGAAGGAGCCGGCGCAGGCTCCTGCCGTGGAGAAACCGCGGGAAGCGCTGCGTGACGTGCCCGGCGAGATCGGCATTTCCATCAGCGTTAATCCGAAGAATATCGTGAACGGCTGATCCGGTCGGCTGTTTACGGCTGGGAGCGTATATAATGGGAACGGAAAAGCAAGTTTTTTCTGTCTCCCGGTTTCCGAAGAGCCGTTTTTATGGTTTCGTATGCCTTTATTTGGTTGCGGCAACGGCTCTTTTTCTTTTATGCGGTTTTGCCGCTCGTCCGGACAGCCGGTACGCCATCGCCGACTGGCAATATGTCAGCTCCGATCGGCTTGCAGGAATTGGCGACGGGAAAAACGAAGAATGGCAGGAACTCCGGTGGGGCGAATACTTAAGGATTAGCAGCGGGGATGTCTATGTTCTGCTTCGCCGCTCTTTTTCAGGGGAGGAAAGCGGGAATCTTCATATCAAAACATCCAATGCGCTGTTGAGCGTTTCGATTGGTGGAGAGACGGCATATGATTCGCTGACAGATCATCAAAACGATTCTTTTTCTTCTTCGGCGGTGATTACTGTCTTTGTTCCTCAAACCGATACGGAAAAAACGGTGACCGTGCTTCTTTACAGCCCGAATGCGTTTTCTTTTTCCGCATCGCTGACCGACAGCGCTGCGCCGATGTCCGGCTTCCGAGGTTTTTTTGTTCAACTGCTGGTCTTTGGCGTGCTGTTTTTGGTCTTGGCGCTGGTCTCGATTCTTTCCGTTGTGCTGAATCGCAGGGAGCACCGTGAAATAAAGCTCCGTCTCGTTTTGCCGACGTTGGCGTTTTTGCTTTTGGCAATTTCTTTGTTTATTCAATATCATTGCTCGTCGCATTCTGAACTTGCGCCGGACGGAATGTTTGCGCTTGTCAGCGCGCTGAATTTTTTGGCGATTTTTATGCTGCCGTTATCGACAGCAATCGGAATTTGCGGCTGGAACACCAAGCTCGAAATCGTCAGCGCTTTAAATATTATTTATATAGCGGCAATTCTGTTCTGGCCATATGAGGTGTTTTTTGCGGTGCTTTTGAAATTCGGCGTGATTTTCCATTTGGCGATTTTTTTGGCATTGGCAATGCTCTTCAAAGAGAAGGAGTTGACGAGTTCACCGCTGGATGCTGCGGTCTCTCTTGCCTGTTTTGTTCCGCTCCTGTTTTTCTGGCTGGATGTGGATTTTCGGCTTTTTGCCGACGGAGGTCTGCTTTTGTATATTCCCGCGCTACTGACCGGCAGCGCAGTTACTTTTTCCGGGCTGCTGCGGTCGGTTCGCGCGCCGCGTGAGAAAAAAAGTGATGCGTCTTTACCGGCACCTGTGGCAGCGCCTGCGCAGGGCAACCCGATTATGGATGATCGGCTGCTCATGCAAATGCAGGACGATCGCCTGCGGGAGCTTGTCCAGAAAAAATGCAGCGCACCGGATGATCATATGCTCCATGTCGCCGCCTATACGCGTATTTTGTCTCTGGGAATTGGGCTTCAGCCGGATCGAGCGGATGAAATCGCCGGTGCAGCGTTGCTGCACGATATTGGAAAATTGTCGGTACCCTATGCGATTCTGCATAAGACCGGTCCATTGACGGAAGCGGAATTTGATGAGATTCGCCGTCACCATAGATACGGGGAACGAATTCTTTCCGGTACTGGTTCCGAGTTTTTCGACCTTGCCGCCATCATCGCGCGAGAGCACCATGAGCATGTGGACGGCTCCGGTTATCTCGGCATTCGCGGCGAACAGATTTCCATGCCTGCTAAAATCGTCGCCGTTGCCGATGTCCTGGATGCGCTGACGTCCAATCGCGGCTATAAAAGAACCTGGAGCTTTGATGATGCGTATCAATACATTTGCGAGCGCGGCGGTACATATTACGACAAGGAAATCGTCGCTGCTTTGAAAAAAGAAAAAGAACGGCTTTATATGCAATATCTCAGCTACCATCCGGCAGCGAAGAAGGATGCAGCCAATACCAACAAAGGGGGAGTGCCGCAGTGAATATCCTAATCACGGGCAGACTGGCAACGGCGACAGAGGCAATCAGTGAGCAGCTGTCGAAGCGTCATAAGGTTATTTTTGCGTCAGAAGATATTTGTCCCGAACAACTGGGAAAGCAATCCAATCGGTTTAAGGCGTCGCCCAGCGACAGGGATTTTGAACGGATTTTCCACTCGTATCATTTTCATGTCGTCATTTACTTCGCGCAGCCGGTTTTCAGCGGTGAAGAGTATTATGGCGAATATTCCGACTTGGAGCGCTGTCTGGAGCTTTGCCGCGTTCACGAGTGCGGCAAGGTAATTTATATCCGACCGTCGATACGGGCGGCTTCGGGCGGTAAACAGAGTGACTCTTTTTCTGTTCTATATGAGGCCTCGGATCTTTTGATTGATTACTATCACGAAAAGAAAAATATTTCCATCTTAACCGTGGAAACGCCTGTCCTTTTCGGATACGGAGAGTCCGCTTCTGTTGTCGGCGATGCGATTGCGCAGGCAAAAAATACCGCTGCCATTCGTTTCCGCGGCAGAGAAAATCAGACGCTTGGTTACCTTTCGCAAAAGGACCTGTCTGAGCTTTTGCTGCGCATGGTGGAAAACTGGTCGACGGAGCAGACTTACTTTTCTTTGACGGCCGCTTCCTATCTCTCTTTTCGGGAGCTGGGCGATTTATTGAAAACCAAGTACCCGACGGCTCGCATTTCCTATGGTGCTCCCGCGGAGGAAGGCGTCAGCGATCAGGGCAACAATGCGGCGAAAGAGGAGTATGACTGGGTTCCGATCCTTTATCTCCGTGATGAATTGCCGGAAGTGATTTTTGCCCAGGACCGTACGCCGCAAAAACAGCGTGGGGAGCGGTGGGTACGGCTTCGTGCTTTTTTCAAAAGGCATAATTTTGTGATCAAGCTGATTGAGCTGATTATCGGCTTCATTTTGATGGAGCTGCTGAATCGGATCACTTCTACCACCATTTTGTTTTCCTATATTGATTTTCGACTTTTATACATTGTCCTGCTTGGTACAATCCACGGGTTGAAAACTGGTCTCGGCGCGGCAGGACTTGCCAGTATTTCCCTTTTGGTCGCATCGATTATGAATGAAAATAACTGGGCGGCGACAGTTTATGATGCTTCAACCTGGCTGCCATATATCTTTTATTTCCTGGTTGGCGCCGTTACCGGCTATATTAAAGACCGTCGCGCGAGCGATTATGAGTTCCTTGCTGGCGAAAAAGCTGTGCTGGAGGATAAATATATTTTGCTGAATGAGTTCTATGTCAGCGCTGTACAAAGCAAGGAGCAGTATAAAAATCAGATTATGTCCTATCGAGATTCCTTTGGGAGATTATTTGATGTGGCAAGAAATCTGGACAGCAATGTGATTGATCAGGTTTTCAGCGAGGCGCTCAATGCGTTGGAGGGCATTCTTGACAATCATTCGGTCTGCCTGTATCGCTGCGATGATTCCATGCTCTTCGGCAGACTGATTGTCTGCTCCCGCGAAATTGCTGCAACGACCGATAAATCTCTAAATCTTGCCTCCTTTTCGCAGATGGTCGATCAGTTCCGCGAAGGCGAAGTATGGGTAAATCGCGAGCGACTGGAAGGATACCCGGAGTACGCCGTTCCGCTGTATCGCGACGGAAAGATACTTGCGCTTATTTTGATCCGCCAGTGCAGTTATGAGCAAATGGCGGTCTATTATGAAAATATGATCAAAGTTGTCTGCGGTCTGATCCGTATTTCTCTGGTGCGCGCCATTGAGTATACCGAAAAAACGGAAGAAGAAATGTATTTGCCGGGCAGCCATATCATTCGTGCTTCCTATTTTAGCAAGATCATCCAGGTCAAAGAAGAAATGTCAAAAAACGGTACGGCAGAGTATGTCCTGCTGCGCTTTGATGTCGGAGAAAAGCAGCGCATTCCCGTTGCTGAAAAAATTCATTCTCTGGTTCGCTCGACCGATCTTCTGGGCGAGGGAAGTGACGGTGCGCTGTATCTCTGCCTTTCTCAGTCCAACCAAAAGAATATCCATGTGGTATTGAGCCGCATTAAAAATTCAGGCTTTGCCTTCCATGAAATGAATTCCGGTGATTGATATGACATTGCGTATTGTTTTGATTGTTTATGTCATCCTTCATATTTTGCTTTGCGTGCTGATTTATCTTGGCATCCGTTCTCGCGTGCTGAAGTTTTCTACCCAGCTTTTTCCGATTGTTGTGCTGGTACCGGTTGCCGGTGTTTTAGCTGCGATCGTGGCGGATATCTTGTCTCGTCTGCGCAAAGCCGGCAGCAAGCCGATCAGTCTGGAAGAGTTGCATCTTGGGTTGGAAGATCTTCGGCTTTCCCATGTTGAGGAGGATACGGCGGATAACGAGACAATCATACCCCTGGAAGAAGCCATATCAATCAATGATGCGGAAACACGCCGGAAGCTGATGCTGGAAATTCTTCACCGTAATCCTAACGAATATCTCTCTCTCTTGCAGAAGGCGCGCCTGGATGATGACATTGAGGTGTCGCATTACGCGTCCACTGCCATGATGGAGGTCGAGCGCGAATATGAACTTTCTTTGCAGAAAGCGGAAAAGGATTATAACGACGATCCGGATTCACAGGAAAAGCTGGATTTTTACCTGCACACATTGCAGCAGTATATTGCCAGCGGATTGATTGACGAAAACATCTTGTTTGTTTACACGCGCCGGTATTCAGAGCTTCTGGATGATAAAATCAAAAAGAAACCGGATGATATGTCTTGTTACTCGGAAGCGGTTGATAATTGCCTGTCCCTTGGCTCCTTTACCCGCGCAGAAGAATACGCGAATCAAATGATTGAAAAGTGGCCTTCGGAGGAAGATGCCTGGTTCGCGAAGCTGAAAATTTACCGCAGCATGAACAACGGTGACGGAATCAAACGGATCATTTCCGAGATGATGCGCAGAAAAATCTATTTGACGCCCGAAGGCAGAGCGACGATTCGATTTTGGGATCCCTCCGCTGCGGTTGATTTGGAGGAGGCGGAAGAGGTTGTATAAAAAATTCAGAGTAGTTTTGATCACCTTTTTGACTCTTTGCTTTTTAACAATTTTTCTTGTTATGGATAACGTCGGCGTGCAGTACGAAATAACGGAGCCGCAGATGGAGTTCGTACCTGATTCCGTTATGGAAGAAAAGAAGGAGATCGCCAATACCCCGAAAACCTGCCTTCTTCTTTCCGACAGCCGGCAGGAGAACGATGATGTTTTTACCGGTCATATGATGGATGTGCTTGATATTATGCGCGTCGGATATGATGCAGTGGATCTCGCCGAACAGCCGGCGCCGGATTTTTCATCCTATCAGACGGCGGTGGTCTGTTTCCAGGATCTGGATGTCCTGGCGTATTCGATTCAGGAGCTTTCCGATTGGATTTCTCAGGACGGCGGGCGTTTGATGTTTTTCTGTACTCCCACCGCCGGTCCGGTATTTTCCTATTTTCAGCCGCTTTTGGGCGTGGAAGACGGCGGCGTTTCTTTTGCATATATCACAGGTATTAAATTGCTTCCCGGTTTTATGATTGGCTCCGAGGATGGCTTCGTCTTCAACTGGGAAGAGCCGATTGCTACGACAATGAGCGTTTCGCTGAATGATACGGCAAAGGTCTGGGCGGTTTCTGACGATGAGGATGAGGTCCCGCTGATCTGGTCTGCCGAATACGGCGAAGGCAGATTGGTTATCATGAACCACGGCATTTCAGAAAAATCCTCCCGCGGGCTGAGCTGTTCTGCCTACGCGCTTCTGGAGGATACCTGCGTTTATCCCGTAATCAATGCCTCCTCCTTTTTCCTGGATGACTTTCCATCTCCGGTTCCCATGGGTGACGGCTCCTATATCCGCCAATATTACAACCGGGATATTTCAAGCTTCTATTCCAATGTCTGGTGGCCCGATATGCTGAAGCTCTGTGATACATACGGCGTAAAATATACCGGCGTTGTCATAGAGGATTACAATGAGAATATTGACGGCGTCATGACGCGCCAGACGGATCGAGAGCGTTTCAATCATTTTGGCGCAATGCTCCTGGACAACGGCGGGGAGATTGGTATTCACGGGTATAATCACCAGCCCCTCTGTTTTGCGGGCTTTGATTTCCAGGATAAAGTGGATTATAAAACCTGGGCGTCTGAAGAGGCTGCCTGTAACGGGTTGGATGAGGTTATCGATTTCACCACGGATCTATTTCCTGAAAACAAGCTGCAAGTATATGTTCCGCCATCCAATATCCTGTCCGAAGAAGGACGAGAGCTTCTGGTGACCAAGTATCCGCAGATTAAGATTCTTTCCAGTCTGTATTTGGAGGGCGAAATCGAGTACAGCCAGGAGTTTGAAGTGAGTGAGGATGGGGTTATTGAATATCCCCGTGTGATCTCCGGCTGTATTCTGGATCAGTTCGATTATTGGGCTGCAATCAATGCGCTGAATCTGTTCTATGTTAATACTCATTTCATGCACCCGGATGATACGTTGGATACCGACCGCGGCGCGGCGATGGGCTGGGGACAGATGTATGAAAATTTTTCCAATTATATGGAATGGCTTTATACCTCTGCGCCGAATATCCGAAATTTAACCGCCTCGGACGGCGGAGCGGCGGTGCAGAGATTCGACGCCTGTTCAATCAAGCGCACCGAAACAGAAAACGGATTTGATCTTCGCTTGGGCGGTTTTTGGGATGAAACGTATCTGATGGTTCGCTGCAACGGAGAAAAACCGGTCGAAGTCACCGGCGGCACGATTGAGCGCATTAGCGGCGACCACTGGCTTTTGCGCGCAACTTCTGCCAATGTCAGCGTAACCATGGAACCTTTGGAGGCGGAATGATATGCGAATTTGTATGATCCTGGAAGGGTGCTATCCCTATGTTCGCGGCGGCGTGTCCAGCTGGGTGCATGGTCTGATGCTTGCCAATCCGCAGCACGAGTATGTGTTATGGCTGATTGGCGCCAAAGAGGAGGATAAGGGCAATTATAAATATGAGCTTCCGAAAAATGTGGTGGAGGTCCATGAAGTTTTTTTGGACAGCGCCCTTCGTCTTCATGCAAGCTTGAAGGATCAGTATCCTTTTAATGATCGGCAGATTGAGGAGTTGAAAAAGCTGGTGCTTTGTCAGAATCCCGATTGGGATGAGCTCTTCCGTCTGTATAATCAGGATAAGGTCGGCGCGCTGTCTTTTCTGATGAGTGAAACATTTCTGAAAATCCTTTTGGATGTATGCGAAAACGATTATCCCCATGTTTCTTTTGCTGATTTTTTCCATACCATACGCTCCATGTTTTTGCCGACGCTTTATTTGATTAGCGGCGAGGTGCCGGAAGCGGACATTTATCACTCCACGACCACCGGCTACGGCGGTGTCCTGGGAGCGCTTGGCTCCTGGAAATATCATAAGCCCTATGTTGTGACCGAACACGGTATTTATACCCGGGAACGGGAAGAAGAAATTCTTCGCGCGAGGTGGATTGTCCCCGCGTTCCGCCGTCAGTGGATCAATATGTTCTATATGCTGTCCCAGTGCGCATATGACCATGCCACCAGTGTGACCGCATTGTTCCGGCGTTATGCCGATATTCAGGTCGAACTCGGCTGCCCGCCGGAAAAACAGACCGTCATTGAAAACGGCATTCAGGTCGAGCGCTTCAATGCTGTTCCGGAAAAGAAACCGGATGGTTTTATTGACATCACGGCTGTCGTTCGTATCCATCCAATCAAGGATATTAAAACCATGATTCATGCCTTTTTTGCTCTTCGGCAGAGGGTGCCCAACGCGCGTTTGCATATTTTAGGCGATACCGACGATGAAGAGTATGCCGATGAATGCCGCGCGCTGATTGATCAGCTTCATGTGGATGGGATCGATATGCCGGGCAACGTGAATGTTTTACAATACCTTGCCAACACCGATTTTACGGTCTTGAGCAGTATTTCCGAGGGACAGCCGCTGGCTGTGTTGGAATCCCTTGCCGCCGGAAGACCCTGTGTAACGACGGATGTTGGCTGTTGCCGATCCCTTTTGGAAGGGGAAAAGGACGACGAATTCGGTGTCGCCGGACTGGTGGTCCCGCCGATGCACTCTCATGCATTGGCGGATGCGATGGAGCTGATGTGCCGCCGGCCGGATATGCGCAGGGAAATGGCGGCTGTCGGAAAAAAGAGAACCAGAGCCTATTATGTACACAAAGACATGGTGGATCACTACAATCAAAACTATGAGGAGGTCGTTAAAAAGTGGCAGGCATCGGCTTTGAACTGAAAAAGCTTTTTTCCCGCAAGGGTCTTGTTGCTACGGTGCGCGCCTACTCTTACGCGACCGCCGTCTGCGCCGGCCCGATGCTCCTGGGCTTTCTATTGCTTCTTTGCTCCATGCTGATGATTGATTTTTACGGGGCGAGCCGTCATCTGCGGGAAGTCGCCGTTACCATTCTGACGCACGATCTGCTGGCATCTCTTGTTGTAACCTCTTTGTTTTCCATGTTGACGACGCGCTTCTGCGCGGATATGATTTACGAAAAAAAATATGACCGCCTGATTTCCTCCTTTTATGGCAGCCTCTGGATGATGCTGATTGTCGGCGGCATCCTGTATGGTGCGTTTTTGTGCTTCTGCGGTGTAGAATTGAAATATCGGGTCGTAAGCTTTCTGCTTTTCATGGTTCTGATCGTCGTCTGGACAGAGATCAATTATTTGACCATGCTGAAGGATTTCAGAAGCATTATGCTGGCATTTACCGTAGCGGTGCTGGTATCGCTTCTTCTGATGGTGCTGTTTTTGTGGGTGTTCCACATGGATCCGGTGCTGGCGGTTCTTATCTCGATTACCGTTGGATATTCCATTGTCATGGTATGGTATTTTGGAATCCTATACCGCTATCTGCCCGAGGGGTTTGGGACGTCCGTTCGCTTCCTTGAATGGTTTGATCATACGCCGCAGCTTGGGTTCACCGGCTTTTTCCTGACGCTCGGATTGTTCGGCCATCTGGTGATTATGTGGTGGTTCAGTCCGTTGAAGGTGCAGGTCGAAGGTCTGTTTTACGGTGCGCCGACCTATGATGTCCCGGCAATTTTCGCTTTCTTCTCCATTTTGATCACGACGGTCAATTTTACCACATCGGTCGAAACTCGATTTTATCCTCAGTATAAAGAGTATTTCAGCCTGTTCAATGATGGTGGCTCCATTGAGAACATCAACGAAGCGGAAACCTCCATGATCCGCATTCTCAGTGAGGAACTCGGTTATCTGGCGGTTAAGCAGGTCTTTTCGACGTTAATTTTCATCATTTTCGGAACGATTATACTTCCGGCGCTGCCCCTGGGTTTTTCCAGTGAAATGCTCCGTATTTTTCGTACGCTTTGCGTGGGGTACGCGTTTTATGCCATTGGCAATGCCGTTATGCTGATTTCGCAGTATTTTTCCGATTTGAAAGGCGCGATGATCAGCGCTGCGATTTTTGCCGGCGTTGCCAATCTGTTGTCCGTTTTGCAGGCGTTATTTTTGGATTCCTTTTATGGCTTCGGCTTTTTGATTGGCAGCGCTATTTTTTGCCTGGCTGCCTGGATCCGCCTCTGTCATTACCTGAAAAAACTGAAATATAACGTTCTAAGCAAGCAGCCGATGTTTGTCAGTTTGAATAAAGGCTTTTTTACCCGCTTGGCAGATCGCATGGAAGCAAGAGCCGCCCGCGTGGAGAAACGGCGCTATGCTTATGCGCATAAATATGACGACAATAGCAAAGAAAGGATGGAACCGTAATGAAAAAAGCACTTCGCTCGCTGGCTGTTTTATTGGCGCTTTGCTGTTTCTTTTCCTCCTGCGGTAAAAGCGGTGTTTCCGACCCGGTGGAGGAGGAGGGAACGACGACCGCAGAAACCGAAAGCGCCCCGAACGCGATGGTGGATTCGCTGACACGGGATTCCGAGGTGATTTACGCCGATGATGATGAGGATTCTGTTGTGACAATGTATTTAACGGTCTCGACCGGCAATGCCTCGGATCATACCAATCACACCTGGACGGAGGTCAATGCGCATTCGACCTATTATTACAAGGAAAACAATCTTGAAAAATTCGGGGTGGAAGGTTTGCTGCAGGTCGGCGATGAAAACGGTCCGGTCAGCGGACAGTTTGGTTTTACGGATTTAGCGCCCAACTGTACGGTGACCATTCGCGGTCAGACCAGCACCCGCTCGCCGCAGAAATCTTATAAGATTGATATTAAGCGCAACAAAGGCACTTGGCGCGAACAGCGAATTATCAATCTGAACAAGCACGTTTATGATTCCGTTCGTTTTCGTAATAAAATGAGCTATGACATTCTGAAAACCATTCCCGGCGCCTTTAGCGTTCGCACCCAGTTTGTGCATCTTTACGTGCGTGATCTGACCCCCGGCGGCTCCGGACAGTTTGAGGATTATGGCTTGTATACCCACGCCGAGCAGATCAATAAGACTTATCTGCGCAACCATGGTCTGGATGAAAACGGGCAGCTGTATAAAGCGTCGATGTTTGAGTTTATGCTGTATGACGATAATATCAAATTGACGACGGATCCCGATTATGATCAGTCTGCCTTTGAAGAGATTTTGGAGATCAAGGGGGATGACGATCATTCTAAATTGATTGAAATGTTGACAGCGGTCAATAATTACGCGGTGCCTATTGAAGAAACTTTGCCGAAATATTTTGATTTGGAAAACTATTTTACCTGGTTCGCATTCCAGATTATTACCGGCAATACCGATACCAACAGCCAGAACTTTTATCTCTACAGCCCGCGCAGCAGCGATAAATGGTATTTCATCCCTTGGGATAATGATGGTGCGTGGGAGTATTACGAGGAGACAGCCATTGACGGCGAACCCTCCGGCTACCGTTATAATACCGGTGTTTCCAATTATTGGGGTGTGATTCTGCATCAGCGGGTTTTGAAATCCGACACCTATCGTAAAATGTTGGATGACAAGATTCAGGAATTGCGCCAGCTTCTGAGCAAGGAATGGCTGACGGAGATGGTCAATACGTATTCCGCCGTGGTGCGTCCTTATCTTTTTGGTATGCCCGATTATAACTATTCTCCTTTGGTAGAGGAAGAATTCAACGCGGTGATTGCCGAAATCCCCAATGAAATCGATTATCGTTATGAGCTGTACAAGGCAAGTCTGGAAAGTCCGATGCCTTTCTACGTTGATGATCCGCTTATTCTGAACGGACAGCTGAGTTTCGGTTGGGAAGCGTCCTATGATTTTGATGATGAAGCGGTTACCTATAAGTTTGAACTTGCCGACAATTATCAATTCAATCATCCGATCAGCGTGCAGGAAAATCTGATTACGCCTCAGGCGTTCTGCGATCCGCTTCCTGCCGGTCAATACTTCTTCCGCGTGACTTGTCAGAACGAAAGCGGCTATACGCAGACCGCTATGGCGGACTACGAAGGCGAGGACGAGGTGACATATTACGGCGTCATCTGTTTCTATGTCAACGCTGACGGTACCATTGTCCGAGGATAAAGGGGGCGGTCATTTGAAATTTCGCCACGAACTGAAATATTTAATCAACGAGGGCGATGCGGAGCTGATCCGCGAGCGATTGTCTCCCTTGCTGCAGGCGGATCCGCACGCGCAGCAGGGAAGCTATTCCATCCGAAGCCTGTATTTTGATGATATTTTTAATACTGCGTATATCGATAAAATCAACGGCGCGCCGCAGAGAAAAAAATACCGCGTGCGGGTGTATAATCTGGACGACAGCTTTATCCGTCTGGAGTGTAAGCTGAAGGACTTGTCCTATGTTTCCAAGCTCAGCGCTCCCTTGACACGGGAAGAGCTCGCGCGGATTCTTTACGGAGATTACGGTTTTCTTCTGCAATCTCCCGATCCATTGAAGCAGCAGCTGTATTATGAGTGTATCAGCCGGATCCTTCGCCCAAAGGTTTATGTGGATTATGAACGCGAACCTTATGTTTTGGATAGCGGCGATGTGCGGATCACCTTTGACCGCAATGTGCGCGGCGCATACCCGTCGCAGCCGATGTTTTCCGATGAAATGACCTTCCACTATGTCCTGGAACCGGGTAAGCTGGTGATGGAAGTGAAATATACGGAATTTCTTCCCCGCATCGTCAAGCAGCTTTTGCCTGCACAGGCGGCGGAAATGGCGGCGTTTTCAAAATACACGTTGTGCTGCGATACGATCAACTATATGTCGGCAATTACATCGATTGTTTAAGGAGGAGCATTATGGAACATTTAATTTTGAGTATGAGCACGCAGGATGTCATTAAAAAATCCTTTTTGGAGTCCTTTACCGGAACGACCACATCCGAGAACATCCTGCCGATGATCATTTCACTGGTGGTAGCCCTATTGTTTGGGCTGTTTATCGCCCTGTTGTATCATAAGTTCTTTAAGGGCGTGGTTTATAATCGCGCGTTTGTCATTACCATCGTCGGCATGACGGTTCTGACCTGTATGGTGACGCTGGCAATTAGTACCAATATCGTGATCTCCCTCGGTATGGTCGGTGCCCTGAGTATTGTCCGTTATCGTACTGCAATCAAAGACCCGCTGGATCTGGTTTATTTGTTCTGGTCAATTACCACCGGGATTACCGCTGGTGCGCAGATGTATCTTCTGGCTGTCATTGCGGCGGTTATTATGACGATTGTGCTTTTGATTTTCAATAGCCGCAGCGCCAGGGGCAAGCTTTATATTGCCGTTGTACATTATAAAGATGATGTGACAACCGACGCCATCAAACGAGCCATGGGTACAACAAAATACCGCATCAAATCAAAAACCTCCCGCGGCGACTTGACCGAGCTGGCGCTGGAAGTTTATGTCGGCAATCAGAGTATGGTTTTTGCGGAAAAGCTGCGCGCCATTGAAGGGGTCGAGGATGTGACAACCATCCAGTACGATGGAGAGTATCATGCGTAATCGCCGTTTTCGCAGTGCTTTTTGCCTGTTGCTGTCACTGCTTCTGCTGCTGTCCGGCTGTAACACCGTCGGACAGCCGGCAGTTTCTGAGCCGGAGCCCTCCGCGCAGGCGGAAACGTCGACAGAATCCGGTGAAATCATTGCGCAGCAGCATTTTGCGGAAAGCGATGAGGTGTTGTATAATCCGCTGATGGGCTTTGCTGCGGAAGCGGATTACCCGGAAGCTGTCGGGCGGAATACTCTGGTTTATGTGGATGTCCTCTGGCGGGAAATTGAACCGGAGGAAGGGGTTTATGATTTTTCCGCCGTAGACGAGCAGAAGCAGATTGCCCGATGGAAAGCAGAAGGGAAACGCGCGGTTCTGCGGTTTATCTGTGATAAGCCCTCAGAAGAAGAACATATGGATATCCCGGAGTGGCTTTATGAAAAAACCGGCGATGGCACGCACTATGCCTATGATGAAACCCATAAAGGTTATTCGCCGGACTACTCCAATGAAACGCTGATCGCGGCGCATGAAAAGGTGATTGCTGCCCTTGGTGCGCATTTTTCCGGCGATGATTTTGTTGCTTTTGTGGAGTTGGGAAGTCTCGGTCACTGGGGCGAATGGCATGTCAATTACGAATCGGGAATTGTGCGTATGCCTCAGGCGGAAATCCGGGAACAGTATGTCATACCTTATCTGGCGGCGTTCCCCAATGCAAAAATCCTGATGCGCCGCCCGTTTCAGACGGCAAAGGTCCATGGCTTCGGGCTCTATGATGATTCCGCCGGGAATCCGGAAGCAACGGAGGACTGGTTGGACTGGATCCAGAACGGCGGAGATTATTCTCAGGCTGAAGAAGAAGACGCCTTATCCGCCATGCCGGATCAGTGGAAAGTTGCGCCCGTCGGCGGCGAATTCAACAGCAGTTTGACCTTTGATGAAATGCTCGGCGATAACTTGGAGCAGACCCTGTCGCTTTTGCGTCGCTCCCACACAACTTTTCTTGGGCCGAAATTTCCTCACGCGCTGGATGAGGAAAACGGCAAGGGGTTGGAGGACGGCATCGCTGAGGTGCTGAAAACCATGGGGTATCGCCAATATATCAGTGTCGCCACTCTATATGATAGGGAAAACGGCGGCAGCGTGCTGTCGCTGCAATGGCAGAATACCGGCGTCGCGCCCATGTATTGGGATTGGGATGTCTGTTTATATTATCTCGATGCGCAAAATCAGGTACTTTCCCGCGTTTCTACAGAGATCGCATTAACGGAGATTCTTCCCGGAGAAACCTATACCTTTTCCGTCCCGATTTCCTCCGGACAGTCTCCCCGGGATGCGGCGGCGCTTTGCATCGGAATCGAAGACCCCGCCACCGGAAATCCTGCAGTCGTATTTGCCTCCCAAACAGAGCAGATCGGCAAAATGACGGTATTGTTCCGTTTTTCATAAAACAAAAAGAATCGGCAGACAAACGTTTGCCGATTCTTACTAAGAAATAAGAAAATGCTTGCATTTTTCGTTTGGCTGTGATACAATAAACAAGCTATCGGAAAGGAACGGATCGGAATGAAGCTTGGCATCGTTGGTTTGCCGAATGTCGGCAAGAGCACCCTGTTTAACGCGCTGACAAATGCCGGCGCGCAGTCTGCCAACTATGCGTTCTGTACCATTGAGCCGAATGTCGGCGTTGTTCCTGTCCCTGATGAGCGGCTGGATCGGCTGGCGGAGATGTATCATCCCGTAAAGGTTACGCCCGCGACAGTGGAGTTTGTCGATATCGCAGGTCTTGTGAAGGGCGCCTCCAAGGGTGAGGGCTTGGGGAATAAGTTCCTCGCCAACATCCGTGAGGTGGATGCGATTGTCCATGTGGTTCGCTGCTTTGAGAATGATGATATTATTCATGTGGAAGGCAGCATTGACCCCGTCCGGGATATCGAGACCATCAATCTGGAATTGATTTTATCCGATATTGAGATTTTAGAGCGCAGGATCGATCGCGATACGAAGGCAATGAAAGGCGATAAGTCCCTTGCCAATAGCGTGGACTTCTTCAAGCGACTGAAAGCAGAGTTGGATGGCGGTAAATGCGCTCGCGCGGTTTCGGTGGAGGAAGACGAGGCGGAGTGGATGAGTTCCGTTGCGCTTTTAACGGCGAAACCGGTTATTTATGCCTGCAATTTCTGCGAAGAAGATTATGCCTCCGGGGTTATTGAGGAAAACGCAAGATATCAGGCGGTCAAAGCCATCGCCGAGGCGGAAGGCAGCGAGGTCCTGCCGATTTGCGCGGAGCTGGAGGCGCAAATCGCCGATTTGCCGAAAGAGGAAAAGGAAATGTTTCTTGCCGATCTCGGCGTACAGCAGGGAGGTCTGGATCTTCTGATCCAGCGCAGCTATGATCTTTTGGGGTTGATGTCTTATCTGACGGCGGGCGAACCGGAGGTCCGCGCCTGGACGATCAAGAAGGGCACCAAAGCGCCGCAGGCAGCAGGAAAGATTCATTCCGATTTTGAGCGCGGTTTTATTCGAGCGGAGGTCGTCTCCTATGATGATCTGATGGCTTGCGGCAGTATGACGGTTGCCAAAGAAAAAGGTCTTGTACGTTCCGAAGGCAAAGAGTATGTCATGCAGGACGGAGACATTGTTTTGTTCCGCTTTAATGTTTAAGTAAATCTCTTTTCATATATGGGTAAGTCACGCGTTTTCGCGTCTGATATCCGCACGTAGCGCAGCTGGATAGCGCAGCAGATTCCGATTCTGAAGGTCGGGGGTTCAAATCCTCTCGTGCGGGCCAAAAAAAAGCTCCCGAAGTCTCTTGCATTCGGGAGCTTTTTGTGTTTTTGAATTTGCTTTATTTTCCGTAGGCCTTTATGACGTATGGTTCGGCTTGTCCGTTGCCATGGCGCTGGTTTTTGCTATGCGCGCCATCAGTGTTTTATCACTGATCAAGGCGTTGGTAATGATGCGCGAAAGGGTGTCGGTCAGCTCATCAATTGTAACATCAATATTACCCTTGAGCCAATCAATAAATACACTGGCAACTGCAGCGGTAAAGAAAGAAATATATATGGAAGCTTCGCCGGTAGAGCTGGCATGATAAAGTGCAATCACTTCATTGGACAGAATTTGATCAGTCATAAAGTTTTTGATACGGATTAAAAACCGGTCTGCGCTTTTGGAGAGAAAAAGGAGTTTATAATATTCCAGATCGCTGTTGATGTAGTTGACCACTTCCTTGATGAGCTTTGTCGGATCGTCCGAGATGCTTTCAAAGCCCAATTCATAGATAAAATTCATCAATTTGGTCATTTCTTCATTTTCAATCTGCTCTAAAAGCCCGTAAACATCCGGATAATGGGCATAAAAGGTGCCGCGACTGATTTCGGCTTCTTTGATAATATCGGTCACTGTGATTTTTGAAAGATCCTTTTCATGAAGAAGCTTCGCAAACGCCTTTTTGATCATGTTTTTGGAGCGCCGGGAACTTCTGTATTCTGCTCTTTTTTGCGCCATTTTGGTTTCACCTGTCTTGTGATGTTAGTTTTTCTTCTTATTATACGTGATAATTGTCATAAATGCAATTGGGTTTATATTATTTTACATCTTATTCATATTTGATTCTTTTGCACCTTGATTTGACTATGATAAATCATTTCCTGGAGGAGTCGCCTTGTCTGAACCGAAAAAGAAAAACAACCGATTTTGTCCCATCGCCAGAAAATGCGGCGCGTGCCAGCTGCAAAATATGAGCTATCCCGAGCAGCTAAGCTGGAAAATGGCAAAATCCATCAAGCTATTGTCCCGTTTTGGGCATGTGGATGAGATCATCGGCATGGACGAGCCCTATCATTATCGGAACAAAGCCCAAGCGGCGTTCGGCAGAACTGCCCGCGGCAGAATCATTTCCGGTATTTATCAAAGCGGCACACATATCATTGCGACAACGGATTCCTGTTATCTGGAGTCGCCGGAAGCGGACGCAATTATTGTAACAATCCGCCGGCTCGCAGAATCCGTCGGGCTGCCGATCTATGATGAAGATCGGCGCGTTGGCTGCCTTCGTCATGTTTTGGTGCGTACGGGTGCAGAGTCTGGACAGATTTTGGTTGCCATTGTAACGGCAACGCCGGTTTTCCCCGGAAAAAATCATTTCATACAGGCGCTTTTGGCGGCGCATCCGCAGATTACGACCATTGTGCAGAATATCAATTCCGGACATGACAGTATGGTTCTTGGAAAAACGCAGAAAGTCTTATACGGCAGCGGCTATATTGAAGATACCCTATGCGGCTGTGTTTTCAGAATTTCTGCGCGCTCTTTTTATCAAATTAACCATGCGCAGACCGAAAAACTTTACGATATTGCTCTGCATTATGCCGAGCTTTCGCCGAAGGACCTCCTGATTGATGCCTATTGCGGCATCGGTACCATTGGGTTGATTGCCGCAAAACAGTACGGCTGCCGGGTTGTCGGGATCGAGAATAATGAGACTGCGATTCGGGATGCGGTAATTAATAAGAAACGCAATGGCGTGGAGCAAGTCCGGTTTTTATGCGACGATGCCGGCAGATTCCTGAAAGCGGCGGCAAAGGAAAATCAAAGAGCAGATGTCCTGATTTGCGATCCGCCACGTGCCGGATGCAGCCGCGATTTCCTCTCTGCCTGCGTTGCTCTCGCGCCGCAGCGCATGGTCTATATCTCCTGCAACCCGGAAACCCAGGCGCGGGATCTCGGTTTTCTGGCCAAAAACGGTTACCGCGTCCGGAAAATCCAGCCGGTAGACATGTTCCCCCATACCGCACATATTGAGACGATCGTACTGCTTTCCTATAAAAAAGAATGGGACTGCAGGTAGTGAAAGGAGACTTTAATCCGATTATATAGCATAGATGATGGCGGAGGGGATAAGTTATGCAATTTGGAATGCCGACTTTACTTGAAAATGGTACGCTTGAAGATAATATATACTTATGTAAAAAACTGAACCTGCAGTTTTTGGAACTTAATATGAATTTTCCCGAGTATCAGCTGCACAGGCTGGAACATACGGAGTATTTTTACAAAACAGCAGAGGAAGCGGGCGTGTATTATACCGTCCATTTGGATGAAAATCTTAATATTGCTGATTTTAATATGCTTGTTGCAAACGCATATCTGGAAACGGTAAGACGAACCATTGAAGCCGCAAAGAGGCTGCTTCCTCTGCGAGATAAGTATGGGGATAAAAGTCAATCGCTTGTTGTTAATATGCACATGAATCATGGAATTTATATTACACTTCCGGATAGAAAAGTGCAGATGTATGACAGAAATTTTGATGTATACATGGACACTTTTTTCAAATTTCGGACGCTTTGTGAAAAATGGATTGGCGATTCCGATATAACCATTGCAATAGAAAATACAGATGGTTTTCGCGACTACGAGAAAAGGGCGATTGAATGTTTATTGGACAGTCCGAAATTCGGCTTGACATGGGATATAGGACATTCCTGGGCGATTGGAGAAACAGATGTGCCGTTTATTATGGCGCATGCCAACAAATTGACACATTTTCACATTCATGACGCCATTGCAAAATCGCCAAACAAAAAAGGGTATAATCACCTTGCGCTCGGTGACGGGGAAATTGACATTCCTAAACGACTTTCTATGGCTGGCAATAGTAATGCAAGATGTGTGTTGGAAACAAAGACGGTTGCAGCGTTAGAAAAATCTGTGGACCATCTAAAAGCATATCAAAGCTTCAATAAACATTGATTTTGCTCAGGCAAAATCGATTTGAGTAAATTTCATATAAAAGGCGGAAGCAATAAAGTAAAAATATCGCTTTGTTGGCGCATCAATCGGTAAATATTTTTAGGGGAGTGATTAAGAGAATGGCGCGAAAGGCAATTATTACTGATTTGGACAGAACACTGTTGCGTAACGACGGAACACTGTCCGAATATACACTCGCCGTTCTCAAAAAATGCCGCAGCCTGGGCATCCCGGTTATGGCTGCAAGCGCAAGACCATTGCGAAGCATAATGTCTTATCATCGGTTGATTGGTTTTGACGCGATAACAGCCACAAACGGCGCGGTGCTTTCTCTTCCGAATGGCGTGATGGAATTCGGAATTCCGCCAGAAATCGGCGAGAGAATTTGTGAGAAGCTCCTGCGCGTGCCGGATCTTACGTTGGCGATTGAAACGAGCACCGGATTTTATGCCAATCGGGAAATTCCGCATTGGCAGCCCATTGTATATGATCGTTTTCCTAAGCTGCCGGAGCATTGCGTCCTTTATAAAATATTGGTTAGCGCCTCAGATAAATCATTTTATAATAATATTGATTTTCATTTGCCGGATGAGGTGTACCAGACCATTGCAGGGAATGACCTGCTGCAAATTATGAGTAAAAAAGCTTCTAAGTGGAACGGGGTCAAGCACATGCTGGTCTGTTTTAATCTTACGCCAAAGGACGCCGTTTATTTCGGCGATGATAACGATGATGCGGAGCCAATCGCAAGGTGCGGATTTGGCGTTGCGGCAGCAAACGCCATTCCAGCGGTGCTTGATATTGCCGGCGAGATTATGGCAAGCAATGAAGAGGATGGTGTGGCACAATACATAGAAAAATATATCCTTTCTGAAAAAATATAACCGAGTCAATACGAATGACATGACAAATTCTTCATCTGTATAGGTTGTCCGATGGTCGTGCTATGGCTAACTTTTTTGGTTGAAGAGAAAGTAAATAAAACATATTGACATATCATAAATAATTTGGTAAACTTGCCATAAAGAGGTGACTATGTAAGGAGGTTTGCTTAATGAAAAAGCAAAGAGGAATTTTGGCTTTCATGTTGGTTTTGCTTCTTTTCGCGCAAAGCGGCGGCATGGCGCTGGCGGCGGAGCCCCCGGTGAATTATGTGATCCGTTCGCCGTATGAAGAAGTGATCTGGAGCGGCGAAAACGCCTGGGGTGCCTATAAAGGTTCTCTGCATTCACACACATCTTACAGCGATGCGGAAGATACGTTGGAAGTCATGGTCAAAGAGGCATACCGACAGGATTACGATTTCCTGGCAATTTCTGATCACGGCATCACCGGCGTGGCGTGGAATAAAGAACCATATATGCATCCGCTCTATTTTTACCAGCCAATCATTGATCATCCCTTTGCACACCTTAGCGATGCGGATGAACAGGCAATTCGGGACGGAACCTATCTTAACCGCGGCAAGGGAATGGTGCCGGTTTTGGGCGCCAATGAATTCAACAATCTTTCCCTTTCCAAAAATCACGTCAACGGCTATTTTCTCGCCTCCGACCAGGGCAATGGTTTCATCGGGGCGGAAAATGAAATCGGCTACGATCAGGCGTTGGCGTATATCGATCGTTGCGGCGGACTTTCCCATATCAACCATCCCGGTGACTGGATCGATTCCAATTCCAACCCAGATGCGGTAAATGATCCGTATAACATTTCTCTCTTTGGTGACCTGATTCTGAAATATGATTCCTGTCTGGGGATAGAAGTTTTCAATGAAAACAACGGAACCACCGGTTATGATCGCATTTTGTGGGATAATCTTCTGCAATATTGTCTGCCTTACGGAAAAACCGTGATTGGTTTCAGTAATACGGACGCCCACCGGGTTGCCAGAGTCGATTCATCCTACAGTATTTTTATGATGGAAGAAAACAGCGAAGAGAATATCAAAAAGACCATGCAATCCGGTGCGTTTTTTGGCGTAACAAGGAGTCTGCGCGCCAACGATACCATTGGACCGGAAGAAAATATTGATGTGATGAATTCCGATCTTCCCGTGCCGATGTTTACAAGTCTTACGGTGCAGGGGCATTCTGTTCAAGTCAGTGCCCGGGACAGCCAAACTGTTCAGTTTATCGCTGACGGTAATGTCATCTATAAAACGGAAATCGACGACAAGCCGGTAACGCTGGATCTTGATCAAATCTCCGGCGCGCAGGATTTTTCCTATGTGCGCGTGGAGCTGTTCGGCGAAGGCGGACTGTGCTTCAGCCAGGCACTTGTGATAGATCAAGGGGAGGAGCCGCTGTCGTTCGCCGAGAAAGAATTGCCCCCCTTGCAGCAGCTTTGGCTGCAATTTAAGGGAACCAAGTTGTATACGGTTTTTTCCGAGCTGATTAAAGCCATTCAGGGCAAATAAAGGAGACGGAGCGACCCCTCGGCGGGCGGTCGCTCCGTTTGATTTCAGAAGGATTTTCTTACCGTCTTCTCCCTTATAAACATCAAACAAAAACCGATGATTAGAAACAGACAGGAGAACCAGATGGTTTTTATCCTAAATAAGGAGAGCAGTGCTCCGCCAAGACCGGCGCCCAAAGCGAACAGCAGGATAATTCCAAAATAAGCGGCGGCTTTTTTCAGTGCCGCACGTTCTTTGGTGCGCAGAAAAACGCAAAAGGCTTCCATTCCGCTGCGCAGATTGCCGATGCACATGGTGCTGGCGAAGCTGTAGCCGTTGACCTTTCGGAACGCCTGTACCTGCATGGCGCAGGAAAATGAGACCAGGGCGTTGGCAATCAGATTCTGTTCCTCCGGCAAGAAGCCAACCAAAAACAATAGAATAATTTCCGCCAGAAGAACCGGCTGCCGCCAGTGCAGACGGTTCGATTTTTCAAACAGAACGTGCAGTCCCTCAGCTGCTGCGACGCCGAAGGCAAAAAAAAGAAGCGGGATAAAATAGTGCAGAGCGCCGGACCAGTTTTGCTGGAATAGACTGTGGCTGAATAACACAATGTTTCCCGTTTGCGCGTTGGCAAAAACCGCGCCGCGGGAAAGATAGGTGTATGCATCCTGCAAGCCGCCGGACAGAGAAAGAAACCCTGCGGTTAAAAAAGATTCTGACATTTGGCGGCTGCTTTTATTTTTTTCGGGTCGCTGCATATTGCCTGCTCCTAAGACTTGCGTTTTATCGCAAAATCAAGTATACTTTTATGCGGTCGCATTGATTTTACCAAGCCTGTCAATGGATGTCAAGTATGCTGAATAAGAAGGAGAATGTCTGTGTCCGTGCTCGTGGTTTCGGATTTGGATGGAACTTTGCTGCGCAACAATGAAAAAGCATCGCAGCACACGATCGATGTGCTGAATCAATCGATCGACCAGGGGCTTTGTTTTACCGTGGCAACGGCGCGCTCTTGGATTACGGCATCGCGCACAATCGAAGGTCTATCCTTGTCTCTGCCTGCTGTTGTATACAACGGCGCAGCACTGATGGATACAGTCCGCCGGCGCCCGATGCAGGTGTGTCGATTCTCGCTTCAGCAGCGGGAGCAAATTGCGATTTTGCTGCGGGAGCAGGAGATTTCTCCAATCGTTTATTCCTTCCTTAACGGACGGGAAACGTTTTCTTTTCTGCCGGGGACTATGTCGCCGGGCATGAAAGAGTTTTTAGACTCCAGAAAAAACGATCCGCGCCTGCGTCCGGTGAGCAATTGGCAATCGCTTTTGGACGGCGATGTGTTTTATTTTAATTGCATCGATGAAAAGGAAAAAACAGCGCCGTTGGCAAAAATGCTGGAGGCAGATTGTCATGTGATTTTTGCGAAAGATTATTATACAGATTTCTTTTGGCTTGAGTTGATGCCGAATGGTGTTTCCAAAGCGGCTGCTGTTCTTTGTTTAAAGGAGATGTATGCCTTTGACCGGCTGATTGTTTTCGGCGATGGAAAGAACGATTTGGAATTGTTTCAGATTGCTGATGAAGCTTATGCACCGGAAAATGCCGACCCTGCGCTGAAAGAAATAGCGACTGCTGTGATCTTAAACAATGAAGAAGACGGCGTCGCGCTTTTTTTGGAGGAAAACCGCATCCGATGGCGCGATGAATGAAATATTTTCGTAATTGCAAAGGAAGAGGATGGCAAATGGAACAATATATTTTTTCCGAAGATCAAAAAAATTTGATCCATTGCAGCACCCCCGGGGAGGCTCCCGGCGAGGAAAAGGACGGTGTTTTTTTATATTCCTATGAGGAAGCGCAGGATCTGCCCCCAGAGCTTTCTCGCCGTTCTGCGTTTTTAGCATCGCTGCGCGCTCTTCGCTTCTGCAAAGCAGAAGCCTTTGGAGACAGCATAATCGGCACACTGCATGTTCCGTCTGAATTGGCAGAGACAAAGGGAGCTGTGCAGCTTGCGTTTCATTTGGAGAAAAATACGCTGATTCTTGTCGGGGACTTGGAATGTTTGCGCGCTTCTGTTGCCGCCGTAGCGGAAACTCCGATGGAAGGTCTTTGCGCGCCGATTGTTCTTTTGCGTATGCTGGATGCTTTTTTGTCAAATGATGTTTTATATCTTCAATCCATTGACGAGGAGTTTACGCAGAAGGAAGAATTGCTTTTGCGTACCATACCTTCTGATTTTAACGGTTATTTAATGAAGCAGCGCCGTAAGCTGTCTCGGCTTCATGCCTATTATGAGCAGCTTGCCGATGTGGCGGATGTCATGGAAAGTAGTTTTGCCATGGTCAGTGAGCAGCAGAGCAATGCCTGGCAGCTTTTGGGACAGCGATGCGAACGGCTGCACAATAACACCGAAGCTCTGAATGAATATTTATTACAGCTCAGAGAGCTTTATCGCTCGCAGATGGATATTCGTCAGGGCAGGGTCATGTCTCTTTTGACGGTGGTAACCACCATGTTTTTGCCCCTCTCTTTGGTCGCCGCCTGGTATGGTATGAATTTCTCCAATATGGCAGCCATCAATTCGCCGTGGGGATACCCTCTGGTTATCCTGCTGGTCGTGGTGCTGGTAATTGCGGAAATTATCTTTTTTAAGAAAAAGAAAATGTTTTGACAGGATAGAGGTTTGATTTATGAAGCTCGGAGCCCATGTTTCATCTTCCGGCGGATTGGTCGCCATGTTTGAAAAGGCACAAAAAATCAATTGCAATACCATGCAGTTTTTTATTCGCAATCCCCGCGGTGGTAAGGCAAAAGCGATAGACGAATCGGAACTGACGGAATTCGGGCGCCGCTTGTGCGAGAGCGAATGTTTCCCGGTAGTGGTTCACGCGCCGTATACAATGAATATTTGCTCTCCAAAAGAAAATGTTCGGTTTTTTGGCTTGGAGATGATGCGGGAAGATTTGCAGCGCATGGCGTATTTCCCGGGAAATTTTTATAATTTTCATCCCGGCTGCGCTGTCGGACAGCCGGCGGAACAGGCGATGGATTTCATTGCGGACGGATTAAACGATATTATCAGACCAGAAATGCAATCCATGGTTCTGCTGGAAACCATGGCGGGGAAGGGCAGTGAAATCGGCGGAACGTTTGAACAGCTCGCCGAGGTTTTTCATCGACTGAAGTTACCGGAAAAAGTTGGCGTTTGTTTGGACACCTGCCATGTGTGGGACGGCGGATATGATATTGTTCGCGATTTGGATGGCGTGCTTCACTTGTTTGATAAGGTTCTAGGTCTGGAAAAATTGAAAGTCGTCCATTTGAACGATAGCCTGAACCCCTGTGGCAGCAAAAAAGACCGTCATGCAGGGATCGGCAAGGGGCAGATCGGTCTGAAGGCGTTGTGCAGGGTTTTAACCCATCCGTTTTTGAAAGATCTTCCCTTTGTATTGGAAACGCCCACTGACGATGCTGGGCATGGGAAGGAGATTAAAATGCTGCGAGAAACGATTTTCGCCGAAAAATGAAAATTTTCAATGAAATCTATTCCCAATGACAGATTTTCGTGATATAATTTATTATTAAGTTCCAGCGCTTACCCATCGTATTTTTTGATAAAAAGGATGTGGCAATATGGAATATACGCATTTTTTTGAGAATGAAATTTCCCTTCTGGGGTTGGGCTGTATGCGGCTCCCCGTTAAGGAAGCTGGCAAAGAAGCAATCGACTATGACCGCGCCGCGGAAATGGTGGATACGGCACTGAAAAACGGCGTTAATTATTTTGATACCGCTTATGGTTACCATGATCAAGGCTCTGAAATTTTTCTTGGCAAAACCATGCGGCAATATGACCGTTCCGCCTTTCATCTGGCGACGAAGCTGCCGTCTTGGTACATAAAGACAGAAGACGACAATGCCCGCCTGTTTGAGGAACAGCTGCAAAAACTGCAAACGGATTATTTTGATTTTTATCTGCTGCACAGTGTCCAGCCGTCCACCTGGGAGGTTTTTGAGCGAAATCATTCCTACGATTTTATCCGCAAAATGCGCGAGGAAGACGCGATTCGCCATCTTGGCTTTTCCTTCCACGGCGATCTGCCTCTTTTGACGCATCTTTTAGAGGACTATGACTGGGAATTTGTGCAGCTGCAAATCAATTATTATGATTGGTACAACGGCAGTGCGAGAGAAGAATATGAATTGGTGCGCAAGCATGGATTGCCGGTGATCATTATGGAGCCGGTCATGGGCGGCAAACTGGCGAAGCTGACCGATGGAACGCGTCGCGTGCTGGATGAATGTGACTCCGGTGGCAGTTATGCGTCCAGAGCCATCCGCTTTGCCGCTTCTCTGGACGGGGTCATGACGGTCTTGAGCGGTATGTCCGATCTGGCGCAGCTTGCCGATAATATCCAGACGCTTTCTCCGTTGGAGCCGCTGTCGCAAAAAGACAGGGATGTCATCCGGCGCGCGTCCGAGCAGTTCCGCGAGTATTTTGCCGTGCCCTGTACCGGCTGCGGGTATTGCGGCGTCTGTCCGAAGGAGATTGAGATTCCGAAGATTCTCTCTCTTTATAATCAATATAATCTTGCACGGGATCGTGAGGCCTTCCGGCAGAATTATCAGGCGGCTGCTTTTTCCGCCGGCGCGCAGGCTTGCATTCAGTGTAAAAAATGCATGGAATTTTGCCCGCAAGAAATTAAAATCCCCGATCTTCTTGGTAAGATCAGCGGGCTCATCGGAGAGAATGCGATTTGAACACAAAAGATGTTTTTGTTTCCGCTCAGGCGGTGACACAGCAGAGAGAATATTGCCGTCTTGCCTCAGAGCTTTTGATTCGCCGGTTTGGTGATACGCCGAGGGCGTTTGTTCATACCTACGGCTGTCAGGGGAATGTGTCCGATTCAGAACGCATTAAGGGAATGCTGCATGAAATGGGCTTTGTTTTCTGTGACAAGCCGGAGGATGCCGATTTGGTGCTGTTTAACACCTGCGCGGTGCGAGAACACGCGGAAACGCGGGTTCTCGGCAATGTCGGAGCGCTGAAGCCGATCAAAGAAGCAAAAAATCATCATATGATCATCGTCCTTTGCGGCTGTATGATGCAACAGGCGCATATCGCCGAAAAAATCCGCCGCAGTTACAGCTATGTCAATCTGGTTTTCGGTACTTTTGCCATTTATCGTTTTCCGGAGCTTCTATATCGTCATCTGCGGGAAAATAAGCGGATTTTTGATATCAAAGAGGAGGACGAGAAAATCGCTGAAGGCTTCCCGGTCTGGCGCGACCGTTCTTTTAAGGCATGGCTGCCCATCATGTATGGCTGCAATAATTTTTGCACCTATTGCATTGTGCCCCATGTGCGTGGGCGGGAACGCAGCCGTCTGCCGGAGCAGATTCTTGCGGAAGCAAAGGAACTGATTGCCAATGGTGCGAAGGAAATCACTTTGCTTGGACAAAATGTAAACTCCTATGGCAAAACGCCCGATTGCGGCATGAATTTTGCACAATTACTGCGAAAAATCAATGCGCTGGATGGCGATTTTCTCATTCGCTTCATGACCTCGCATCCGAAGGATTGTTCCGATGAGCTGCTGCAAACCATGGCAGATTGCGAAAAGGTCGAGCATCATCTTCATTTGCCGGTACAAAGCGGTTCCGACAGGGTGCTGCGGGAGATGAATCGCGGTTATACGGCGCAAGAATATTTATGCCTGATTGAGAAAGCGTATCGGTTAATGCCCGATCTTGCTGTTACCAGTGATATTATTGTCGGATTTCCCGGTGAGAGGGAAGAGGACTTCCAAAAAACCCTTGATCTGGTTCACGAGGTTCGGTTTTCGTCCTTATTCACTTTTCTTTATTCACCGCGGCAGGGCACCCGTGCTGCGGCCATGTCTGATCCCATCGGCGCGAAAACAAAAAGTGAATGGTTCCGCAAGCTTTGCGGCGATCAGGAGCAGATCGCCGCCATGCGTTCAAAAAACCTGGTGGACAAGTCTTTCTGTGTGTTGGTTGAAGAGGAAAATGAAGGCATGTTAACCGGCAGAACGTCAGAAAATTTCTGTATTACTTTTCCTGGCAAAAAAAACCTTGTGGGCAGCTTTACCAATGTTATTGTTACAGACGCGGGTAACTGGACCCTTTCCGGCAGACTCGCGATGGAATCAAAAAATGAAAGATTAGAAACGGAGAATGAACATGAACGTTATTGCAAAAACCCGTGAGCTCGGCGCTGTAATCCAGCAGGATGAGCGGTATCTTCGCTTTACTGAGGCAAGAAAAGCCAATGAAGCCGACGACGCGCTCAACGGTTTGATCGGTAAGCTCAATCTGATCCAGATGTCGTATCAGAACGAGTCCTCCAAAGACCAGCCCGATGAATCCAAGATGGAAGGCTACGATAAAGAGTTTCGGGAAGTATACGCACAGATCATGCAAAATCCGAATATGATTGCTTATCAGGCCGCGAAAGCGGAAGTGGACGCGATGATGAATGAAGTAATGCAGCTGCTGTCCCTTTGCGTCAACGGGGAGGATCCTGCGACCTGCGAAATTCCCGAAGAACATTCCTGCGGCGGCTCCTGCTCGACTTGCGGTGGCTGCGGCTGATTGTACGGTTTATTTATTTTTGTGAGGTGAGGCGGTTCCATGACTCCTATGATGCAGCAATATCTTGCCGTAAAAGAGCAATACCCCGGAACGCTTTTGTTTTACCGGCTTGGTGATTTTTATGAAATGTTTTTTGACGATGCCAAGATCGCGTCAAAGGAGCTGGAGCTGACGCTGACCGGAAGAGATTGCGGCGAAGCGGAACGGGCGCCGATGTGCGGCGTGCCCTACCATGCAGCGGATTCCTATATCGCAAAGCTGGTTGCAAAAGGGTATAAGGTCGCCGTTTGTGAACAGATGGAGGATCCGGCGCAGGCAAAGGGTATTGTCAAGCGGGATGTAATCCGTGTCATGACGCCCGGCACTGTCATTGAAAGCAGTATGCTGGACGAGGCGAAAAATAACTATCTGGCGTCGATTGTTTTAACGGAGCAGGCTTGCGGTTTGACTTTTGCGGACATTTCTACCGGCGAAGTGCATGTAACTATGCTGACCGGCAATCTTTTGACGGAAAAAACGGAGAATGAAATTGCCCGTTTTTCTCCTGCGGAGTTGCTTTTGAATCGAAATGCCCTGTGCGATTCTTCGCTGCGCGCGTTTTTGAATGCCCGACAGCTGCATCTTCCTGAAAAAACGGACGAAAGTCTGTTTGATTACAGTGCTGCCGTTTCTATCCTGCGGCATCGTTTTCAAAAATCTCCGGAAGAATTGGGACTGGCTGATAAAAAAGAAGCGATATGTTCTCTTGGCGCTGCATTGATGTATTTACAGCAGGGGCAGCAGGCAGATCTTTTGAATCTGCAGGAAATTGATGTGTACGACGATGCCAAATATATGGGGCTGGACGCGGTTGCCCGCCGGAATCTGGAGCTGACGGAATCCATACAGCGCCGGGAAACCCGGGGATCTTTGCTCTGGGTGATCGATCATACAAAAACCGCCATGGGGAAACGTCTGATGCGTTCTTATGTGGAGAATCCTCTGGTGGATGTCAACGCAATTAACAGCCGTTTGTATTGTGTGAATGAATTGATCAGTCATCCGTCGCAATTGGAACAGATTCGGGTGGCTCTTGCGGCGATCAATGATTTCGAGAGGATTTTGACGCGGATTGTGTATGGTACCGCCAATGCCCGGGAGCTTCGCTCTCTTGCAAACGCCATTTCAGCGATACCGGAATTGAAGGATTGCCTTCGCGGGGCGAAAACCCGCTTGCTGCAAAACATTGATAAAGATCTTGATCCTTTGCAGGATGTGCGCGACTGGATTGACCGCGCAATTTTGGATGATCCGGCTTTTTCTGTCCGTGAGGGAAATATGATCCGCCGAGGATATCATGAAGAACTGGATTCTCTTTTTGAAATTGTAAATGGCGGAAAAGAGTTTCTTGCAAAAATCGAAGCGAAAGAACAGGAAAGAACCGGCATCAAAAAACTGAAAATCGGATACAATCGCGTTTTCGGCTATTATATTGAAGTGACAAACGCTTATAAAGCTCTTGTGCCGGACACCTATATCCGCAAACAAACGCTCACCAATTGCGAGCGCTATATTACCGAAGAGTTGAAGGAGTTGGAATCCAAGGTTCTCGGCGCGCAGGAGCGGATCACAAAGCTGGAATATGAGCTGTTTGCGCAATTGCGCGATCGGGTCGCCGCACAGCAGGGAAGAATCAAAAAAACCGCTGCCGCAGTGGCGTGCCTGGATGTTTTTGCTTCATTTGCTCTTGTCTCCATGGAAAACGGCTATTCCATGCCGATGGTCAGCGATCAGGATGCGTTGATCATCAAAGATGGTCGGCACCCGGTTGTTGAAAAATTTCTTCGAGACGCGCCTTTTGTCCCCAATGATACGAATCTGGATTGCGGAGAAAACCGGACAGCAATCATCACCGGTCCGAATATGGCTGGTAAATCCACTTATATGCGCCAGATTGCTTTGATTGTCATTATGGCGCAGATGGGCTGTTTTGTTCCGGCAAAATCTGCGGAGATTGGCATCGTAGACAAAATTTTTACGCGAATCGGCGCAGCAGATGATTTGTCCATGGGGCAGTCCACTTTCATGATGGAAATGAATGAGGTTGCCTCCATCCTAAAGAACGCAACAAAAAGAAGTCTGATTATCTTGGACGAGATCGGCAGAGGCACCTCTACATATGACGGTATGAGCATTGCCCGCGCCGTTTTGGAATATGTAACTGACAAAAAGAAAATCGGCGCAAAAACGCTGTTTGCGACTCATTATCACGAGCTGACGGAGTTGGAGAGTACGATTGACGGTGTAAAAAATTATAATATTGCCGTGAAAAAGCGCGGTGATGATATTACCTTCCTGCGTAAGATCATTCGCGGTGGTGCGGACGGCAGCTATGGTATCCAGGTGGCAAAACTTGCCGGCGTCCCGCCAAAGGTGGTAAGTCGTGCAAAGCAAATTCTTGCACAATTGGAAGAGGCGGCGCCGACGCCATCTCCCGCAGCAAAGTCTTCGTTGGAAGCGGATTCTCTTCAGTTTTCCATGATGGGCGAAGTCAACAACGCAGTGATTCAGAAAATCAGGGACACCGATTTGAATACTTTAACGCCACTGGAGGCGTTAAATCTCATGTACGAATACAAAAAGATGTGCGGCGATTAAGCTTTCGGAAAGGCGGTGGATAAATTGCCTGCGATCCATGTTTTACCAAAAAATGTTTCAGAATTGATCGCTGCCGGTGAAGTGGTTGAACGACCGGCTTCTGCGATTAAAGAAATGGTCGAAAACGCCATTGACGCAAATAGCACAAAACTAACCGTGGAAATTCAGAATGGCGGTATTCGTTATATCCGCGTCACCGACAACGGCTGCGGTATTGCGAAAGAGGATGTCCCAAAGGCGTTTATCAGCCATGCGACCAGCAAGGTTTCGACCGCACAGGATTTGGATGCGATCTGCACCTTGGGCTTCCGTGGTGAAGCACTTGCGTCTATTGCCGCCGTTGCAAAGGTGGAAATGCTGACCAAAACACCGGACGAAGAATTTGGCACCCGATATATTGTAGAAGGCGGTAAGGAAATTCTGATCGACGACGCGGGCTGTCCGGACGGGACAACCATCGCTGTGCGCGAATTGTTTTACAATACGCCGGCGCGGATGAAGTTCTTGAAGAAGGATGCAACAGAGGGCAATTACGTTGCCGATATTGTTGGTAAATGCGCAATGGCAAATCCTTCGGTCAGCTTCCGCTTGATTAAGGACGGGAAACAGGTCTTTTTTACACCCGGCGACGGGAATATGCTTTCTGCGATTCGCGCAGTTCTGGGTAAGGAATTTGCCGAAACCTTAATCCCGTGCGATTATGAACTGAATGGTATTGGCATAAAGGGGTTTGTTTCCCTTCCGCGCGCGGGCAGAGCGACGCGCAACGGGCAGTATTTTTATGTAAATTCCCGTTATGTAAAAATGCCAATGGGCGCATCCGCGTTGGATGCCGCATATAAGAACTCCGTTATGGTCGGAAAATTTCCCGCTTGCGTCATCAACCTGATTCTTCCTCCATACGTCGTAGATGTAAATGTGCATCCCGCAAAAACCGAGGTGCGTTTTTCTGATGAAAAGCGCGTATTTGAAGCAATATACTACGCGGCGAAAAGTGCGATTTCTGTTGGCGACAGACGTCCGCAATTGCATTTGGATTCCCCCTTCCAGCCGCCCTTAAAGGGGGAGCAAGTTTCGTTTTCTTCTCCGACGACAAAACAGGAAGCCGTTCCGCCAACGGTTCGTGCCGTATCGACACCCGCTTTTCCGCAGGCAGAAGGTCGTCCCTTTGTGCGGACTGCACCGCAGGTCACCGTCTATACCCCGGGAGAAGATGCTTTCTTAGTGGCGCAATCTTCGGATTCCCTACAGGAAAATGCGATGGATTGTGAAAAGGAGACGGAAAGCACGGAATCGATTGTCAAAATGAATGAGCCTTCTGCGGCTGAAGAAACCGAAAAGCCCGAAAAACAAGCGCTTCCTGCAGCAGAAGGGGATGAAAAGCCACTCTCCGGGCAAGATGAAATTCCGGAATTTCTTTATCTTGGCGAGGCGTTTCAGACTTATTTGATTGCACAGACGGAGGATCGACTGCTTCTGATTGATAAGCACGCGCTGCATGAAAGGATTTTATTTAACCAAATGAAAGAAAAGGGCGCTTGCATTTCTTCCCAGCGCTTGCTTGCGCCG
>CASFQZ010000074.1 GCA_949296825.1 uncultured Eubacteriales bacterium | reverse complement strand
ACATTTGACATTATATGCGAGCTTGCAAAAAGCAGTGGGAGCGAACAAGCGGAAATAGATTATATTCTATGGTCATACTGCGCCGACGGCTTTGGCGAAATATGTACGGTAAATAACCCAAAATGCGATAAATGTGTATTGAGTAGTATTTGTGTTTTAAAATTCAGGAGGGATAAACAATGACGAACGAAAAAAATTATACGGAGCATAAAGCCAATGAAAAGAATAGCAAAAGCATATTTTTAAAAATTATATGTATTCTTTTGGCTTTGTTAATGATGGTTGGAATTTCTGCTTTAGTGGCAACGATAATACATCGCAGAGGTGGGAGCGTACCTGCTTCGACAACCATTGAAAACGGTCTTTCAGCTTACGAGCTGGCTGTTCAATACGGCTATGATGGAACAGTACAGGAATGGCTTGACTCTTTATCGGGCAAATCAGCTTATGAAATTGCGGTTGATAACGGCTATTCCGGTACAGAAAAGGAGTGGGCAGCTTCTCTTGAAGCGGTGATCGGTCAAAACACTGTTGATATAAAAACTGCTTCTTTTTCATCAAAAGGTGAACTGCTGATTACGCTTTCTGATGATACAGTATTAAACTTAGGTGTCGCTGTCGGTAAAGACGGAGCCGACGGCAAGAACGGTATTGATGGGAAAGACGGTGCGGACGGTAAAAACGGTGCAGATGGAAAAGACGGACTGGATGGTAAAGATGGAGTGGGTATTTCTTCTGCAAATATAAATTCCGAAGGTCAGCTTGTATTACAATTTTCAGATGGTAATGCGGTCAATTTGGACAAAGTGACCGGCATGAATGGCGCAGATGGTGTTGGTGTGACAAAATCTGAAATTAATTCCAGTGGTGAATTGATACTTACTTATTCCAACGGACAGTCTACAAATCTCGGCGTTGTTATCGGTGCAGATGGCAAAAACGGTCTTGATGGGAAAGATGGAGCCGACGGAAAAGATGGTAGCAATGGTTTAGACGGAAAAGATGGTGTTAATGGCACAGATGGTAAGGACGGCATCAGTATTGTAAATTCTGTTATCAATGTTTCCGGCGAGTTGGTCTTGACCTATTCAGACGGGAAAACTGTTAATTTAGGCAATGTAATCGGTGCAAATGGGAAAGATGGAATTGATGGAACAAACGGTAAAGATGGCATTAGTATTACAAACGCACAAATCAATTCTGAGGGCGAATTGGTACTCACCTATTCCAATAATCAACGTGCTAATCTTGGCAATGTGATCGGAGCAGCAGGAAAAGACGGTGCGAATGGTGCTGACGGTAAAGATGGGGCAAACGGCGCAGATGGTAAAGATGGTATTAGTGTTATTAAATCGGAAATAAACAACAGAGGTGAGCTTGTTTTAACTTACTCCGACAATACGATTGATAATCTTGGCGTTGTTATCGGCGCAAAGGGCGAAAAAGGTGATGCCGGTACAGACGGCAAAGACGGAGCTGATGGAAAAGACGGTACCAACGGTCAAGACGGCGTAGGTATTGAAACGATTATCATTAATACAAGCGGCGAACTTGAAATTACTTTAACCAGCGGTACAACAATGAAGCTCGGTAACATAAAAGGCGCAGACGGTCAAGATGGTGCCAACGGTCAAGACGGTATCGGAATTTCTGAAACAACAATCAATAATTTTGGAGAATTGGTTATTCTTTATTCTGATGGTAATTCAGTCAATCTTGGTAAAGTTGTCGGACAGGACGGCACCAATGGTGTAGATGGTAAAGACGGTATTGATGGTATTGGTATCGATAAAACGGAAATCAATTCTAACGGCCAGCTTGTGATTACTTATACGGATGGTTCAACTGCAAATCTTGGCGTTATCGTCGGCTCAAAAGGCGATAAGGGTGATACCGGTGCAAAAGGCGAAAAGGGTGATAAAGGCGATACTGGTGAGGCTGGCAAAGACGGCGCGGATGGCATCGGTATTTCTAATGTTGAAATTAACACAAGCGGCGAACTGTTACTTACCTTTTCCGATTTAAATAGTATCAATTTGGGTAAGATAGTCGGTAAAGACGGTTCTAATGGAAAAGATGGTAAAGATGGAGTTAATGGCACCGATGGAAAGGATGGTGTCGATGGCGTTGGTATTTTTAACGTAACGATTTCACCCGAAGGCGCTTTGAGTGTGGTACTTACAAACGGAACAACCCTAAATCTTGGTAATATCAAAGGTGCTGATGGTATTGGCATTTCTAAGTCTGAAATCAATTCTTCCGGTGAACTGGTATTAACCTATACAAATGGTACAACCACAAATCTTGGAAAAATAGTCGGCACAAATGGTACTAATGGTGAAGATGGTACTGATGGCATTGGTATCAAATCCGTGACACTTTCTACTACCGGTGATTTAAGTATTACTATGACAGATAACAGCGTTTATAGTCTTGGTAATATCAAGGGTGAAAAAGGTGATAAAGGCGATAAAGGCGAAACCGGTATACAAGGACCGAAAGGTGATAAAGGTGATACCGGTGCGCCGGGGGCAGATGGTAAAGACGGTAGAGGTATAGACCACATGGAAATTGTTAATGGTGAGCTTGTTGTAACCTATACCGATGGCAGTAGCGGAAATCTTGGAAGTATAGATAGTGGTAGTGAAATAGATAATACGTCTGGACTTATATTTGTCCCGCTGAATGACAATACCTATGGTGTTAAGGTAGGTACAGCTTTACAAAATACCCAGATAACCATTCCTGCCGAGTATAAAGGAAAAACTGTTACAACAATTATGGAACATGGGTTTGAAAATTGTAGCTCCTTAGAAAGTATAACCATTCCTGATTCCATTGTTTCCATTCAGGATTATGCTTTCAAAGGATGTACCAAGTTAAACATTTCAACTTTACCAAGTAACCTCGTCAGTATTGGTAGACATGCCTTTTATGGGTGTACCGGTATTACCGAAATCACCATCCCTGCAACCACTAATTTCATAGGGGCATATGCGTTTTACAAAACATCTCTATCATCTGCAATTTTTAAAGACGCAAATAATTGGGTTGCAGGTTCAGATGGTTTTTCTTATATTAGGATAAGTAAAGCTTTAAATAATGAAAGCATAAGTGTTTACACCTATGCACTAACTACGCCATCAGCGGCAGCCAAAGCGCTTATCCAACCAGTTAGTGTAATTATGTATAGTGTTAGACAGGGTACGTCAGGAACTTACAATTATACTTATCAAGATAAATGTTGGTATTCGCAGGATTGGACTAAACCCGAATAAATAATGAACCAGCTCGAACGGTGACTTTATACTATGTTCGGGCTGGTTTTATTTCTCGCACTAAAAGTATGTCTTTTCAAATTCCAGTAATAGAGGCATAATAAAACATAAACTTAATTACGAAAGGCTTTTGAGGTGTCTTTGAAATGAGAAAAATGAATTCATTACATATTGAATTTGCAAAGGTTTTAATAGATTGTTCGAGTTGTCAACAAACAATATGTTACGAAGAATTGTGTGAAAAAGTACACTATCCTTGAGTTCAGGCTTTTTTACAATGTATGACGATATTTGTGGTATACACGAAATAGGCGTAGACATCGTTCAAAACCAAAGAGAAAGAGCGTTTCAACAAGATTGGGGTAATCTGATTGATGATATTAAAGCTTCAATTCAACATCGATAATACTTATTAATTTACTCTCCAAAAGGTGCAATGGATTTTATCTTTCGGAGAGTAATTTTCGGTATTGATAAAAGTGTACTTTTATCAATATCGAAATCACCGTGAAAAAACGCCGATTTTACTGTTTATAAAAGTATAAAAATATTTTTAAATATATTTATAAAATCGGTAGACTTTTGTAAATAAATATCGTATAATAATATCATCACATTAATAGGTGGTTTTGATATGGATATGAGAATACACGGATATGCGAGGGTATCTACCAAAGAGCAGAACGAAGCCCGACAGATAACGGCACTTAAAGAAGCCGGAGTAGCCGATCGAGATATCTATATAGACAAGGTGAGCGGGAAATCCTTTGACCGTCCGGAGTACCAGCGGCTTTTAAATGTTATCCGCGAAGGAGATTTGGTTGTCGTTCTTTCTCTTGACCGGTTAGGTCGTAATTATACCGAAGTACAGGAACAGTGGCGGTATATCACAGACGAATTAGGCGCAGACATCAAGGTGTTGGATATGCCGTTACTGGATACCAGAGCTAATAAAGACACGATAGACAGCCGTTTTGTATCGGATTTAGTCTTGCAAATACTTTCCTACGTAGCCGCAAAAGAACGTGAAAACATCAAAGCACGGCAGGCGCAGGGCATTGCCAACGCAAAGGCGCAGGGAAAGGTTCTGGGCAGACCGAAAGCAGTAAAACCGGCGCAATGGGATGAAATTTACAGCCAGTGGAAAGAGAAAAAAATCACCGCTGTTGCCGCTATGAAAGTGTTAGGGTTGAAACCGAACACGTTTTATAAGTTTGTAAACGAAGAAAAAGAAAATTAAAATTAGAAAGGGTGTTTAAAATGACGGCAGCAGTAATTTATGCGAGATACAGCGATAGCAAGCAAAAAGAGGAGTCCATAGAAGCTCAATTAAAAATATGCCACGCATATGCCGCACAAAAAGGATATACAGTAATAAATGAGTACATCGACAGGGCTTTTTCAGCGAGAACTGACGATAGACCACAGTTTCAGCAGATGATAAGGGCCAGCCGTAAAAAAGGCTTTCAAAGGGTTATCGTTTATCGTCTTGACCGATTTAGCCGTAACCAATTAGACTTGGCTTTGTACAAAGAGACGTTATCAAAAAACGATGTGAAATTAGAGTCCGCCACCGAAAACATACCGGATAATTCTACCGGTATTTTGTTGGAAGCCGTGATCGGCGGAGTCAATGCGTGGTACAGTGCTGAACTCGCAGAAAAGGTTAAGCGTAATATGAAATTAAACGCTGAAAAATGTTTGTCCAATGGTGGATATCCTCCATTAGGCTATAAAGTTGTAAATAGAAAATATGTAATAGATGAAAATACGGCACCAATCGCACAAGAGATATTTACCAAATATGCGAATGGCGTAACCATAAAGGAAATTTGCGATAGTCTTAATGAAAGAAATTTGAAAACTACCCGAGGCGTAGCGTTCAATAAAAATTCCTTACATACAATGTTAAGCAATAAAAAATATTTAGGGATTTATATTTACGGTGATATTGAAGTCCCCGGCGGCATTCCGCAACTAATTGACGAAGATTTGTTTAATAAAGTGGCACAAAGATTGAAGCTCAATAAATCTGCCCCCGGTCGCTTTCGGGCAAAAGCCGAGTATTTATTGACGACAAAGTTATATTGTGGGTACTGTAAAACAATGATGATAGGGCACAGCTCCAATCAAATGAGCAAAAAGGGCGTTATATTCAATTACTATAAATGTAAAAATTCCGGCGGTAAGAAACCGTGTAAAAAGAAGATGGTACATAAGGATTATATTGAAGATACTGTAATAAAAGTGTGTATTAGTTTGTTGACACCCGCAAATATCCGCAGGATTGCAAAAGAGGTAGTAAAAATAGCGGAAAGTTACGATGATAAATCAGAACTTGTGCGTCTGAAAAAGCAAATACAAGAGTTACAAAAAGCCAAGGAAAATCAAATGGCTTCGCTGAGGGAATGTAACGACAGTATAATCAGGCAGATGATATTTGAAGATTTAGGAAAAATAGGCGCAGAAATTCAAGGCTTAGAAAAACAGCTTGACATTGAAGAAGCACGCCGACAAAATATTAGTGAAAATGAAATCATTAAACACTTGACAAATCTAACAAAAGGTGATATAAAAGATATAACGTATCGTAAGTCTCTTATTAAGTTGTTTGTAAACAAAATCTTTCTGTACGATGATAAGTTTACAATCACATTTAACACAGGCGATGATGAAGTTACGATTACCGATGCCTTACTGGCTGATATTGAAAAAGGCTTAGACGGTAATAATCATTGTTTGTTACAAAACTCGGGTCACCAAAACGACGGAACAGATACCTGTTCCGTCGTTTTCTTTTTCTATAAATTCTGACCGGCGCGCGGCGGTCTTTTTGACCGGAGCAACCCGCTTCCCCGGCGTTCCCGGACTTTGCGGTCCGGAACGCCTTACGCCAGCTTGGCGCGGAGCTTCTTGACCAGATACAGCGTGCCGACGCCTAAGCGGGAAAGATTGCAGTTGAGCTTGACGATCCGGGGGGCACGGGGATTGGCAAGCACCTCGGCGCGGTAGGTCTTGAGGATGGCGGCAATGCGCTTCACCTTGTCGGTCTGGCGCATCGGATAGAGCTTCATCAGCGCTTTCAGACATTTATCCACCAGAAAATACGCCGCCGCCTCATGCAGCTGTCGGTCCGCCAGGTCGATTTTTTCCATCAGCCGCTCGGCGGAAAGGACGGTTTCAAAGATTTTTTCCGGATCTTCGGAATGAATGGCGCTGCCCTGCCGCTGCAAATACAGATACAGCGGCTGGTTGGTGAACGCCACCCTTTCCGCTTTCAGGTACGCGTCGCAGATCGCCAGCAAATCCTCGCCAACCTTCATTTTCGGGAAATGGACCTGTACGCTTTTGCGAAAGAGTTTGCACATACAGAACGGCGAATGGATTTGGGCATACATCATATCGCAGACCGCGTCCCTGCCGCTGTGACAGGTGATATAATCGTCGGGAAATTCAAAATTTTTGGTGCGCCTGGTCTCGCCGTTTTCCCAGGCAAAGACATAGGCGCATTCGGCGATGTCGGCGTTCTCCTGCTGCAATGTCTCATACAATCTTTGCAGATAATCTGCCCTCACCGTATCGTCACTGTCGCAGAAGCAGAACAAATCCCCCCGCATCTGCCGCAGCCCATCGTTGCGCGCTGCGGCGACGCCGCCGTTGGGCTTATGGATGACCCGGACGCGGCTGTCCTCCTGCGCAAGCCGGTCGCAAATCTGCGGACAGTGGTCGGTGGAGCCGTCGTCTACCAGGAGCACCTCCAGATTCTGCCAGCTTTGCGCCAAAAGCGAGCGCACACAAGGCTCCAGATACTTTTCTACGTTATACACGGGAACAATAACGGAAATCAACGGCTGCATATAAATCCCTCCAATGACGGCCATGCCGTCTTTTTTCCAGTATATCAGAACCGACGGCATTTTTATTTTTTATTTTGCAATACTACAAGAAATTCCTCTTTTCTTCCGCCAAAAGTCCGCCCGGCGGCAGTGCGGCTGCCGCCGCAAAAACACCCCTCGCCATCCTCGGAGTTCGTACCGCCACAAAATAATAAGCAGTTGTTTCTTAAATCCCTGTGTGCTTCGCTACGGCATTCTCCCATTGCTAAGAACGAAAAACCCCGCTCCGGGAAACCGGAACGGGGCAATTTTTTTATCGGCGGATCAATACATTCCGCCGCCCTGCTGCGCCATGGCGGCTGCCGCAGCGGCGTCCGCCTTGGGGTCGGGCTTATCGGCGACCAGCGATTCGGTGGTCAGGACCATCGAAGCGACGGAAGCCGCGTTCTGCAAGGCGGAGCGGGTGACCTTGGTCGGATCCAGGATGCCCGCCTCGAGCATATCGGTATAATTTTCCGTAGCGAAATCATAGCCATAGCCAACCTTACCGGAGCGACGAATCTCGTCCACAATGACCGAGCCCTCCAGACCGGCGTTGGAAGCGATCTGGCGGATGGGCTCCTCCAGCGCCTTCAGGACGATCTTTACGCCGGTTTTTTCGTCGGCATCCTCGGTCTCGTCCAGCAGCTTCTGCACGGCGGGCACGGCGTTCAAAAGCGCCACGCCGCCGCCGGCGACATAGCCTTCCTCCACCGCGGCTTTGGTGGCAGCCAGGGCGTCCTCGACGCGCATTTTCTGCTCCTTCATTTCCGTCTCGGTGGCAGCACCCACATGGATCACGGCGACACCGCCGGACAGTTTCGCCAGACGCTCCTGCAATTTTTCGCGATCAAAATCGGAGGTGGAAATCTCAATCTGATTTTTGATCTGATTGATGCGATCCTTGATGGCGGCGGAATCACCGGCGCCGCCGACGATGATGGTGTTCTCCTTGGAAACCTTCACCTGCTTTGCTCTGCCGAGTTGGGTGATCTGGGCGTCCTTCAGCTCCAGACCCAGCTCCTCGGTGATGACCTCGCCGCCGGTCAAAACGGCGATATCCCGCAGCATTTCCTTTCTTCTGTCGCCGAAGCCGGGGGCTTTGACGCACACGCAGGTAAAGGTGCCGCGCAGCTTGTTGACCAGGATGGTCGCCAGGGCTTCGCCCTCGACGTCCTCGGCAACGATGACCAGCTTCTTGCCGGCGTTGACAATCTGCTCCAAAAGGGGCAGAATCTCCTGAATATTGGAAATTTTCTTATCGGTAATCAGCAGGTAAGCGTCATCAATGACAGCTTCCATCTTATCGGTATCGGTCACCATGTAGGGCGAAATATAGCCGCGGTCAAACTGCATACCCTCGACCACATCGCTGTAGGTCTCGGCGGTCTTGGACTCCTCGACGGTGATGACGCCGTCGGCGGTGACCTTCTGCATGGCGTCGGCAATCAGCTTGCCGACCTCCTCGCTGGCGGAAGAAACCGTCGCAATACGGGCGATGTCGTCGGGGTTCTGCACCGGCTTGGAGTCGGCTTTGACCGCCTCCACCGCCGTATCGACCGCATTCTTGATGCCCTTTTTGACGATCATCGGGTTCGCGCCTGCGGCGACGTTCTTCATGCCCTCGCGCACAATCGCCTGCGCCAGCAGGGTGGCAGTAGTGGTACCGTCACCGGCGACATCGTTGGTCTTGGTGGCAACCTCCTTGACCAGCTGAGCGCCCATATTTTCAAAAGCGTCCTCCAGCTCGATCTCCTTCGCGATGGTTACGCCATCGTTGGTGATCAGCGGTGCGCCGTATTTTTTATCCAAAACAACGTTTCTGCCCTTGGGACCAAGGGTAATCTTCACGGTATTGCTCAGTTGATCAATACCAGCCTGCAATGCTTTTCTGGCTTCTTCGCCGTATAAAATCTGTTTTGCCATGATTCATTCGTTCCTTTCCGATTATTCCACAACTGCAAGAATATCGCTCTGTTTGGCGACGACGTATTCTTCCTCGTCGAGCTTGACTTCGGTGCCCGCGTATTTGCCGAGGATCACATGATCGCCGACCTTCACTTCCATGGGCACGCGCTCGCCGTCGATCACTTCGCCGGGACCGACCGCGATCACTTCCGCGACCTGGGGCTTTTCCTTCGCGGCGGACGCCAGGATGATGCCGCCCTTGGTCTTCTCCTCCGCTTCTAAGAATTTGAGGACAACCCGGTCCCCTAAAGGTTTGAGTGTCATCGTAATTTCCTCCTATACCGATTGAAAATATGACCTGAAAAAAGTAGGTTAGCACTCTATTTCCTTGAGTGCTAACCTTATTTTACCCCTTTTTCCAAAAAAATCAAGGGGTTTTTCAAAAAAAGTTCCGATTTTTTTGAAAGTTCATGTTTTGGACATATTCAGAAGAAACCTGCGCTCAAAGAATGATGCAAATCAGCCCGCTGCACCCCTCGTTGATGATTTTTTCCAGCGTTTCGCGCAGCTTATACCTGGCGTCCTCCGGCATATGCATAAGCTTTCCGCGCAGCCCCTCGCCCACCAGATCGTTGAGGGATTTGCCAAAGATATTGGACTGCCAGATTTTGGAGGGGCTTTCCTCAAACTCCTTGAGCAGGTACTTGACCAGCTCCTCCGACTGGCTTTCGGAGCCGACCACCGGCGCGACCTCGGTGGTGATGTCGGCGCGCAGCATATGAATGGAGGGCGCGGACGCCTTCAGGCGCACACCGTAGCGTCCGCCCTGGCGCATCAGCTCCGGCTCCTCCAGCGTCAGCTCCTCCGGCTCTGGCATGACAATGCCGTAGCCCGTCGCTTCCACCTGCTGCAGCGCGCCCTGCAAATGCAGGTATTTTTTGCGAATCTGCGCCATCTCCCGCAGCGAATCTATCAGATCCCGATCGTTTTGCACGGTCAGACCGGTATATTCCGATAAGACAGAATAAAACAAGGCTTCCGGCACCCGAACAGCAATTTTCGCTTCGCCGCTGCCCAGCTCCATTGTCTCGACCGAAGCGGAGAGCACCGAATCCAGCGCGCAGAGACTTTCGGCGAAGGGTGAAACGGAGCGCATGTTGGCAAGCTCCTGCGCCTTTTCCCGCACCGCCGAAAAAACCGACGCACGCAGGGCGTGTTCCGTCGGCAGCGACAGCAGCCAGGCGGGGAAGTCCACCTCGATCTCCCGCACGGGGAACTCATACAGCACCCGCGTCAGAATCTGCCGGATCTGCTCCTCGGTCAGTTCCAGACAATTGACCGCCAGCACCGGCACGCCGTATTTTTCCGACAGGCGGGCGGCGAGCTCCTTTGCCGGCGCAGCGGTGGGAAACATACAGTTCAAAAGCACCGTAAAGGGCTTGCCAAGGGCCTTCAGCTCGGAAATTACCCGCTCCTCCGCCTCCTCGTATTCCTCTCGGGGGATATCACTGATGCTGCCGTCGGTGGTCACCACCAGCCCGATGGTGGAATGCTCGGTGATCACCTTTTCAGTGCCCAGCTCCGCCGCCATATTGAAGGGAATTTCCTCCTCAAACCAGGGGGTTTTCACCATGCGGGGCTGCTCCCCCTCAATATAGCCCAGCGACGAAGGAACAATATATCCCACGCAGTCAATCAGCCGCACCCGAAATACGCCGCCGCCATCCAGACGGACCTCGGCTGCCTGTTCGGGAATGAACTTCGGCTCGGTGGTCATAATGGTGCGACCCGCCGCCGACTGGGGCAGCTCATCGGACGCTCGTTCCTTTTTATGCTCATCCGCCATATGGGGCAGGACCAGCGTATCCATAAACCGCTTGATCAGGGTGGACTTGCCGGTGCGAACCGGTCCGACCACGCCAATGTAAATATCTCCGCCGGTGCGAAGACGAATGTCCTCATAAATCGTTCGATCGTTCATACTATCCTCCTGTTACACCCGGGCGATCAGCAGGGTCTGATCCGCCGCCAGCACGTCTTCCTCCAGCTGGTTATCCGCCGCCAGAACATCGGGCGGCGCATTGTGCTCTCTGGCAATCTGCCAGACACTTTCGCCTTTTTTGGCAAAATAGACGCAAAGTCCGGCACGGGGCGGGGCTTTGACGGTTTTTTCGTCGCAGGCAAGGGATGAGACGGCGGTGAGCGGCGCAAGGCTGCGGACGGTGCCGCTCAAAAACAGCTCGGCTTTGCCGCTCAGCCTGCCTCCGGCAAGACTCATCGACGAAGCGGCGACGGTCCATTCGGGCGCAAAGCGAAGCTCCCCTTCGCCCTCCTCCAGCGTACGGGAAAACTCCGCCGTCCGCCTTACGCCATAGCAGGAGCCGTCTCCGCCGCGCAGCAGCGCGTCAAAAACCACCTGTCCCTCGACGGTGCATTTGCCGTCCGCCAGCCGCGTTCTGACCCCCTCTACATGGCAGGTATGGTCGATCACGCCTTCGGCGGACAGCTCCGACAGCGTCCACTCCCCTGCCGCTGGGACCGTTTCGGCAATCTGCCGCTCCCGCAGAAGGGAAAACAGCGGCGCCGTCTCGCTTTGCATCTCGCAGCGGGTGGAAAAGGCGTCGGTCACCAGCTTTACCTCTTCGGTCTTTTCACAGGAGATGTCCGCCCGAAAGCGCAGGGCGCAGCTGACCGACCGTCCGCCGGAGCCGGACAGGGACGCGCTGACCACCTCGAGCCGCAGCCGCGCCTGTTTTTCCGCGTCCTCCGGCAGGTCCTGCAAATCAACCGTTTCGCTGAAAGGCAGTTTCCAATGGGCGGTTTGGGGCAGGTCGCCCTCCTCCGGCAGATACAGAAGCGTCAGCGATGCCTCCCCCGTCAGCAGCATTCGGCTGCCTGCCGTTTTGGTCTGCGTCAGCACCCCGTCGGCGCGACAGGACAAAATCCGCCGGGCGTCGGCACATTCGGCGGGCAAGGTGAGACTTTCGGTGATTGTCACCTTACCGGAGATCCGGTCGTCCGTCAACAATAGGGGCACGGTCTGCTTTTTCAGCTGAATGCCCGCGCCCTCGGCGCCGCCCAACAGGGACAGCTCCGCCGTGCGGTAACACTTGACGACCAGATGCAGCGACGCGCGGATCTCCAGTTTTCGGGGCGATACCGCCCGCGCCATGCAGTCCTCCGCCCAGACAAAATCCACCGCCCGGCAGCCGTCGCAGTCCGACGAAGGGAGGCGGGCGGAAAAAGGCTCGCTGCTCTCCGGCGCGTAAATGGCGCCGTCCTGCGCCAGATACAGCACGCGAATCTGACAGCTGCCCTCCAGCGCCACGCCGTCGGCAGACACGGTCACGGCGCTGACCACCGGCGTAACGGAGCAGGTCAGCACCCGTGAAACATCGCCGCTGTATTCCGGCAGCGTCAAAAAGGTCTCCAGCGTCTGACCGTCGCTCAGCTCGCGCACCGGATGACGGCAGCACAGCGACAAGACATCGGTTTTCAGCTTATCCATCGAATATACCATTCCTTTCCCGAGCGGTAAAATCGCTTCTACCGTACCATATGCGGCAGACCATTCCGATATGCCGCCGGCGGAAAAAACATCCGGACACGCAGCCTCGGTAAAGCGGCAGAAATTACCGAATTTTCCTCAAGAACAAAAAAAAGAACCGACGCCCGCGAAGGAGAATCGGATCTTTTATAAAAGGGAAATTTAATTTACTTCGATGACAGTTTTTGGGCGAAGTCGGCGAGGACCTCGGAGATTTTGATCTGCTGGGGGCAGACCTTCTCACAGCTGCGGCAGCCGACGCAGGCGCTGGGCTTTTTATCGTCGGGCAGGGCGGAGAGCGCCATGGGGGCGATGAATGCGCCGGTTTTTGTGAAGGTATGCTCGTTATACAGCTCCAACAGATAGGGGATATTCAACCCCTGGGGGCAGTGGGTCGTACAGTAGCGACAGGCGGTGCAGGGGACGGAGGACTTTTCGGTCATGTCCCTGGCGATGGCAAACAGCGTCCGCTTTTCTTCCTCGCTGAGGGGCTTCTCCTCGGCAAAGGTGGCAAGATTTCCCCGCAGCTGCGCCAGATCGCTCATGCCGGACAGCACGACGGTGACGCCGGGGATGTCCTGCAAAAAGCGGAAGGACCAGGCGGGGATCGTCTCGTCGGGACGCAGCGCCTGTAATTGCGCGGCGTAGGAAGGCGCCAGCTGCGCCAGCTTGCCGCCGCGCAGCGGCTCCATGACCCAGACCGGAATGCCGTGCTTTTGCAACAGTGCGACCTTGTCTTTGGCGTTTTGAAAATCCCAGTCCAGCCAGTTGATTTGCAGCTGGCAGAACTCCATATCGTCCCCGTAGGCGGCAAGGAACCGCCGGATTGTTTCTATCGTACCATGGGCGGAAAAGCCCAGATGGCGGATTTTGCCGTTCTTTTTCTGCTGTTTCAAAAAGGACAGGGTATGATAGGCTTCCTCGTTCAGATAAGCGTCAATATTCAGCTCGCAGACGTTGTGGCAGAGGTAAAAATCGAAGTGATCGACCCGGCATTTTTTGAGCTGCTCGGCGAAAATTTCCTCGTGCTTGCCGAAATTGGACAAATCATAGCTGGGGAATTTGCTGGCAAGATAAAAAGAGGAGCGGGGATAGGCGCTGAGCGCCTTACCCATCACCGTTTCGGAGTTGCCCGCGTGGTATCCCCAGGCGGTGTCGAAATAATTCACGCCGCCCTTGATCACCTCGTCCACCATGGCAATGGCGCCGGCTTCATCGATTTTTGCGTCGTCGCCGTCCAGCACCGGCAGGCGCATCGCGCCAAAGCCCAGCATGGATAGCTGCATATCCTGAAAGGTTCTGTAAATCAAGGCATTTTCCTCCTGTTGTTGGGATAAATATATTATAATCCCGCAGGCGGAAAAATGCAAGAGCTCAGGCGACGGGGCGGGTCCGGGCGGTGTCCGGCTCGTCCAGGAAATGCCAATTGTTGAAACGATGGCGCATCCATTCGTCGGGATAGCTTCGGTCAATATGCCGCGTCAGCCGGTTTTTTGCCGGGACGCCCCGGTGACGGCGGCTCCAGCGCAGCAGGCACAGGGCGGTGCCGAGGGTGTCGCAGAGCAAAAGCACCGTCAGGACAAGGCACAAGCCGTTCCAGAAGGGACCGTCCATCCTGCCAAACAGGGCGTTCAGCCCGGGGACCAGCCGCTCAAAGCAAAGCCCCAGCACCCCCCAGCACAGGGTCATGGTCAGATTGATATAGCCCCGAAGGTTAAAGCGGGTGCCGCTGTAGTCCCAGGCGCGCATGGACAAGCCGTACTCCAAAAGGAAGCCCCCGACAAATTCCACCGCCGCGCCCACCAGCGCAAAGACCAGAAACCGCACCGGCGCGCTCTGTCCGGCGAGCAGCTGCGCCCCCAGATAGCAGCCGACGGCGCCGAAGCCGTATATGGAGCAGAGCGGAAACCAGATCGAGACCACATGGGTCTGCCAGAAGCCGTAGCGAAGCCTCCACCACAGATTTTCAATCCCCACACCCAATACGCCGCCCAGCAAAAACAGCCACAGACAGCGCGGATACAGCGCAAGGAAGGCAGCCATCGCAAACACTCCTTTTTTCCGTTTCCAATAAACCCTTGACAGACACGGTCACAAATGGTAGTATAAAAGAAACGGAAGTATCATTTATACAAGAATACCACACCACCGCCGATTGTCAATAGCTTTGACAAAAGTGGAACAAATGTCGGATTTTGTATCTTTGGGACGAAATCCGCAAAAAGTTTCTCGGCAAAAGGAGAAAGCGATGCGAAGAACCACCGCCACCACGGCGTATTTGAAGGAATGTATGGGCACGGCGCTCTTGGAATTAATGGCGGAAAAGCCCATGGAAAAGATCAGCATTGAGGAAATGACCGCCCGGGCGGATGTGGGGCGATCGACCTATTTTCGTTATTTTAAGAGCAAGGATGAGGTTCTCGCCTATAAAATCTATTGCCTTTGGGACCGCTACGCCAAGGAGCGGCAGATCAGCGAGCCGCTGGAGGCATCCCCGGACGCGGTGCTGCTGTTTTTTTCCTTTTGCCTGTCCATCCGGGGGATCAACGATATGCTCTATGCCGGCGGGCATCAGAACGTGATTTTGATGGCGTACCGGCAGATTGCCGAGGTGCCGGAGGCGGACGACGACGGCGACGTGCAGGATTATTACGTACGCAACGCCGTCATTTACGCGCTGTACGGACTGGTCAACGCCTGGATCCTGCGCGGCTACCGGGAAACGCCGGAAGAGATGGCGCGGATCGCCAAGACGGGGATGGAGTAAACAGGCGCCGGAGCGGGACGCCCGCTGCATACGGCAAAAGGGACGGTTCCGCAAAAAGCCATTGCTGCTTTTTGTCGGACCGTCCCTTTTTCTTTTGTCTGTTACCGCTGTTAATCTACCTCAATCTTAAAGCAGAGGGGCATATCGCTCTGGATTTTTCGGTCAAAGTGGAGGGTCAGCGCGTTTTTATTTTGGGAATACCGAACTTTGCAATCCATGCCGAGCACCGACACCCGCCGGATGACGCAGTGGAAGGTGTCCATGGTATCGCCGAGGGTATGGATGGAAAAATTCGATTTTCCCTTTGGCTTCATCGCGAAAGCATAGACCGCGCCGGGCTTGCAGGTAAAGCGGAAATCCCTGGCGCTGTAACGCAGATGCTCGGTGAAGGATCCGCTTTTCTGCGCCTTGCCCTCCCCAAAGGTTTTATAGGGTCCGGCGCCCCAGATCGCCTCCTCGTTGCGTTTCGTCCATTCGCCTAAGGCGCGCAGGAGCTTCTGCTCCTCCTCACAGAGTGTGCCGTCCGCTTTAGGACCGATGTTCAGGACAAAGCAGCCGTTTTTGGAGATGACGTCCAGCAGGTTGCGGGCGATGGTTTCCGGCGTCTTATAGCGGTTGGTGGTGCAGTAGCTCCAGGCGTTGTACGCGGTGGAGGTCTCCCCCTGCCAGATATAGGGGCTGATTCCCGCCAGCTGCCCGCGCTCCCGGTCAAAGATCGCGCAGTTGTACATGATCGCGTCGGATTTGTAATATACGCAGACCTCCCTGCCCCAGGCAAGGGATCGGTTATAGTAATAGGCAAGGAATTTTTTCATATAGGGGCGGAAGGCTTTGTGAGATACCCACCAGTCAAAAAACAGCGAGGCGGGCTGGTAACGGTCGATCAGCTCACAGGAGGAGACCAGCCAGTCCCGCAGCCATTCCTCCGTCGGCACAATGCCCTGCTCCTGCTTGAGCATCGTCCATAAATTGTTTCTTTTGTGAATATTAAAACAGTCGCCGTAAAATTCCCGGTACCGCTCGTCCCGGGTCTCATTGGGATAGCCGACGGTTCTGCCGCCGTTCAGGAACCAGAAATGCTCCGCCCGATGGCTGGAGGTGGAAAAGATCAATCCGTTTTCCTCGCAGCTTTTTTTCAATTCTCCCAAAATATCCCGGCGGGGACCCATACGCACCGAGGTCCATTCGCTCAGGTCGCTGTCATAGAGCTTAAAGCCGTCGTGGTGCTCGCCCACCGGCATCAGAAATTTCGCGCCGCTCTCCCGCACCGTCCGTACCCATTGGTCCGCGTCAAATTTTTCCGCCGTAAACTGTGGGATAAAGTCGCGGTAATTGAAATCCTTGCCGTATTTGTACCGGTGATGCCAATAGGTCGGGTTGCCCCGGTAATACATCAGCCGGGGGTACCATTCACTGATAAAGGCGGGAACAGAATAAATCCCCCAATGAACAAAGACGCCGAATTTCGCGTCCCGGTACCACTGCGGCACCGGATACGCCGAAAGGCTCTCCCAATTGTCCTTGTAAACGCCGTGCGCGATAACCTCATCGATTTTTTGCAAATAGGCGAGCTGCTTTTGTCGGTCCATCCGGCTTCCTCCCTGGTTTTTTGCCATTTTATCCCGCGCCGGGCAGCAATTTCTGCGGAAAACCGGCGGTTTCTTTGGATTTTGGCGCAACTTCCGCCGCGCCGGGCAGACAGCGCCGTTTTCATCGATAAAAAAATCGGAACAAGCGCAGCTTGCTCCGACGTGGTGCCGCTGACCGGACTTGAACCGGTACGGTGTTGCCACCGAGGGATTTTAAGTCCCTTGCGTCTGCCGATTTCGCCACAGCGGCGCGGCGATAACGGTATTATTATAGTACGGCGGTGCAGATTTGTCAAGCATTTCCTTTTGTATTTTTACAATAATAAAAAATAACAACCTCGCTTCCCCCATGAAAAAAAATAAAAAAAATCCAAAAAACCTCTTGACATGTCAGTGAGCGATGTGGTAAAATGCTATTGTGAGTAATTATACAAAAGGGCAGATAAATTCGTCTGCTCTTTTTTTCTGCTCTTCTTCTGCCGCCGGCAATCACCGTTCCGGGAGCTGCCGCCGCAAGCAATACCGCTTCCGCCGGCAGATTCACAGGCAATCCCCATCCCGAGGCTGCCGCCCCATAAAAAGGGGGCGGCGCCCACGCCTCCCTTATGGAGGCAAAACGGAGGGAAAAGCCGCAAGCCCGACCGATTTTCGGCGGGGGGTCAAAAAAACCTGTCGATTCCCGGAATGGCGTCTAAAAAACTCGACTGATTTTTCGGTGGGGCTATCCCCCACAATTTCACGGAGGCGGTCAAAAAAGCCCGAACGGTGAAGCGGCGGGCAGGAAAAGCGTCGGAAGCGGCGCTTTTTTTGTTGCGGCGGATTTTCAATCTGACAACTACGAAAGGGGTGCATGGCAAAAAAACGACCTTCTGCGAGAATTGCCGTAAATAGCCTGTTCCGGCAAATCGCCGGGCAGGAAAAGCGTCGGAAGCGGCGCTTTTTTCTTTTCCCGCTTCGGCGGACGGCGAGCTTCGCGCCAATCCATCCTCGGCAGCTGCGGCTGACGAACGAAAGGAGGAATTTTCCTTGTTTTTCAATGCGAACACAAAAGTGCCGTCCTATATTCCCCTGCCCCGTTTTTTGCTGGACTCGCACCTGAGTCTGAACGCCAAGCTACTCTACGGGCTGCTATTGAACCGCACGCAGCTCTCACAGCTCCGGGGCATGACGGCGGAGGACGGCGCCGTTTATGTGATCTACCCCATCCGGCAAATGGCGGAGGATCTGGGACGCAGCCCCAGAACCATCAATTCCGCCCTGTCCGAGCTGGAACGGGCGCAGCTGCTGCAGCGCGTGCGCCAGGGTGTCAAAGCCGCCAACCGGCTCTTTTTGCAGCTGCCGGACGATCCGGCGATTTTTTCCGGCGCTGCGGACAAAGACCGCCCGTCCGCCCCGGAGGATTCCCAGCCCCCTGATGCGAAGAAAGCTGCACACCATGATGCGAAGAAAACTGCGCATCATGATGCGAAGAAAACTGCGCACCATGATGCGAAGAAAACTGCGTATCATGATGCGAAGAAAACTGCGTATCATGATGCGCAAAATTTGCGCGCAAGTAAGAAAGATAAAGAGTTACCTGATAATAGTAAAGAGAGGGGGAGTAACACCCCTCGCTGTTACGGATTATTTGAAAACGTATGGCTCAGTGATCCGGAGCTGTCGCAGCTGCGAGCGATGTATCCGGCGCGGACCGAGGAATATATCGAGCGGCTGTCCGCTTACATGCAGTCCAGCGGCAAGAGCTATGCCAGCCACTACGCCACCCTGCACCGATGGATGGCGGAGGATCAAAAAAAGACGGAAAAAGTCAATTATGACGACGAATATGTTTATCGAAAAGGAGAGTATTTATGAACGCAGAAGCCTTATTGAAGCCCACACTGGAAAATGCCCGGGAAAAGAACCGGGCAGAAGCGGATTATATCAATCCCGACGACGGTCTGCTTTACTGCGGGCACTGCCATACGCCCAAGGAAGCCTATTTCCCCGAGAAGTTCCGCGCCGCCGGCTTTATCACCCATCCGCTGGAGTGTGAATGCGCCGCCGCAAAAAGCAGAAAGGAGGAAGCCGAGAGAAAGGAATACGAACGCCGGGAGCGGATAAAAAAGCTGAGACAGAGAGCCTTTGGGGATAACAGCCTTGCCGCCGGCTGGCGTTTTGAAAAGACGGAGATCATGACCGAGGCGCTGAAAAAGGTCAAAGCCTATGTCGACGCCTGGGACAAAATGCGCGAACAGCAGATCGGTCTTTTGCTGCTGGGCAACGTTGGCACCGGCAAAACCCACGCGGCGGCGTGCGCCGCCAACGCGCTGATCAACCGGCAGATTTCCGTCCGATTCCTGCATACGACCGATCTGGTCCAACAGATGAAGGGGCTTCACCGCGAGGACCTGGAGGAGTTTCTGGATCATCTGATGCGTCCGCAGCTGCTGGTGCTGGACGATTTAGGCACGCAGCGCCGGACCGACTTCGGGATGGAATGTATCTTCCACGTCGTCAACCGGCGCGAGCTGTCGGGCAAGCCGATGATCGTGACCACCAACCTGTCGCTGCCCGCCATGCGCGACGCTGCCGATCTGACCGAGCGGCGCATCTATGACCGGGTTTTGATGAGCTGTATGCCCGTTCTGTTTGAGGGGGAAAACTTCCGCGAACGGGCCGCCGCAGAAAAAATCAAAAAAGCCGCCGCCCTTTTGGAGCTGGATCAGCTATAAGGCGGCGGCTTTTGGCCGGAAAGCCTTTACGGCTTGCCCTCCGTCCGCCGCAGAAAACATTTTGTCCACAAATCGGACAAAATACATACATAAACAACAAGCGGTGACAAATAATGGATGGCTGCCGTAAAATTTTATACTTATTTATACAAACACCACGGATTGTTCAAAACTTTCCGGTACACTGAAAACAACAAAACGGCGACAGTCGGGGAAGGACCGTCGCCGTAGTGTTCAAAAGCTGATTACGCAGCAGCCGTGGGATCGACAGGCTCGTCGCCGCCGCCCAGTTTATCAAGCAGCTCGCCGAGTTTCTTGAAGAGAGCCTTCAGGAAATCGATAACAGCCTTGACAAAATCAATAACCAGAGTAAGATCCATAGGTTTATCCTCCTTCGTTAAAAAATGAAGAACATTTCGTCGCAGGACTCAAATTATTCCTCAGTGCCCATGCCCTCAACGAGACCGGCAAGATTGCCCAGACCGCCGGCGAACTTGGAAAGGCTTTCAACCTTATCAAGCTTGATGCCCAGCAGGAAGTCACGAAGAGCCTTAAAGAAAGCAACAAAAATATTAAAAATCTCTCTAATAATTTCCATTCTGTTTCACCTCAATGTAAACAATTCATCATAAAAGTTTTTGCAAAAAATTTTATTCAGCTGTTGCGGGCACGCGCCCACGGGGAAAAGACGGTGAATTATTCACCAAACAGACCGCCAAGCGAATCGCCAAGGGTCGGGATCTCCATGCCGAGAGCACCGAGCAGCTTAATGATCGCGTTGAACATCGCCTTCATCGCAGCGACAAGATCCTTGAAGAAGCCAAGCAATTTATCCATGGTTCAAACCTCCATTCGCAAAAAATCAATTCTACTTTACTGCACCAGTAAAATTAGAAGGGTCTCCACTCTGCAAAGTAATCCGTCGGGACGACTTCGTTCTCGCCGTACTTGATACCAAGGAAAGCAAGGATGAAGGAAACCAGAGCGTTCAGGAACTCAACGATCGCGCCAAACGCCTTTTTCAGGTTCATACCTTCCATGTTTTTCACCTCCGAATGTATATTTGATGCGTGCCGGGGACCGGCACTGTTCATCATCTGTAATAATAGTAGCACAGCGCCCCGGGAAAACACAAGAACAAGTTCGCAAAAAACTGTTCATTTTTAGTACACCTGCTGTTAACTTATACAGACAGTTGTTGCTGACGTGAATGAAATATGAACAACTGGTCATTTTCCAACAAGTGCAAGGGCGCAAAGCTACACCCTGGGCTTGCGCCGGGGCAAAGGAAATATGCGGTCAAACAGCCTCTTCGTCGTCGTCCTGGTTATATCCCAACAACTGGAACAGCTGGGTAATGATGGCGACTAATTTATTCCAAAAAGAGATCAGCGCTTGAATTACTGCCATAGTCGTCCCTACTTTCTTTTTCGACTCAAATGTATCTGGTTTATTACGATAAGCAGTATACCATCCCGACAAAGAAAAATCAATGCCGCAAAGCAAATCTCAGCAGTTTTTACAATGGTGACATACTTTTGGCAAACGGCGATGAAATTTCACCGCGCCATACTGCCGCATAAGGAAAATGTGCCGGCACAAAGCCGGCACAAAGCAAAGGTAACGATTATCAGGCTCAGTCTTTCTTCGTCAGGTCGCCGAAGATGCTGTCCCATTTCGCATTGACGCCCAGCATCTCGAGGAACTTGTTGATCGCGTCAAAAATCTGCTGGATAAAAGCAATAAGCTGAGATAACATCTTTTTTCACCTCACGAAAGAATGCTTTCCGCTTCGTCTTCCTGCATAAAACCAAGCTCGACGAGAAGCGTCACGATGGTCTTGAACAGGCTGATGATAAAGTTGATAAGTACCTGCACGGGAAACACCTCGTTCTTTCTTTTGCGCTGTTCAGCCCAACAGGTTCGGCGGGGTGAAGTTGAACGCCGCGTAGATCTTGCGGATCGCCGCGAAAATATCCAAAATCAGCCGAGCCAGATGATTGAGCATATCAGCGTGGGTTTCATACTGTTCGCTAAACATGAGACAAACTCCCTTACGCGATGGTCGGCATATTCAGGAATTTCCGGATCGCGTTGATTACCTTCTTCAGGAATTCAAAGAAAGGAAGGATATACTCCTCGACAAGCTCCCAAGCTTCACTCATGATTGTCACCTCCGAAAAAAAGAATCAGATCCGTTACAGATCAAAAGAATTTAAGGTCGTCATAATTGGTCGTCGGCAGACCGAACAGCGCCTTAATCTTCTGGATCAAATAAAGAAGAACCTTGAAGCCCTCCAGAAGATGGTTGATCATTTCAAGCATAAATAACGCCTCTTTCTTTTTTTAATTTTAGCTGAAAGTAACCTACTTTCTGACTTATGCATAGTGTAGCACTCCTCGCCCGGAATTGCAAGGGGCACAGAGAGAATTTTTAAAAATTTATACATATAACAAACGGATAACAAATTTTTACATCTGTCGCAAAACCCTTCCGTCCAGCCCTGTAACCGGCGGCACAGAACGGGAAACGGACCGGTCCGCCGGAGAAGGCGCGCCATTCGCTGTACCGGCGGAATCCAGGCAAAGCCGGGCTGCCGCAAGCCGCCTTCCTCCCTGGAAAATCCCGGCGAAGAAAACAACAGCGCCGTCTGCGCTTTCCGCAGCAGACGACGCTGTTTTTCCTGAAAAGAAGGGATTATTTCCCCTGCTTCTTCGCTTTCTTTTCCGCTTTCAGGCGCTCTTTTTCGGCGGCGCGCTCAGCGGCAAGGCGCTCTTCCTCCGCGCGAGCGGCTTTTTCGGCAGCCTCGCAGCGGGCTTTCGCCTGTTCATACTGAGCGGAGATTTCCTGCAAATGACCGTAGTTGTCCGCCTGCACTACCATGCGGCGGGCATTCAGGAACGGCGCGGACGCATTGCTGAAACGCTCGTACTCCTTATTCAGGGAAGCAATTTGCTTTTTCACATCGCGGCGCTCCGCGGAAAGACGCTTCGCTGCCGCCCGGGCGCCGGCGGGATCCCTGCCTTCCTTTTTGGCGGCGCGCATATCTTTATAGGCATCCCCGATGGCAAGATCCAGCTCGTCGTCCTTGGCAAAAAGCTCGTCAAAGCGGCTCATATCAAACTCTTCGATGCCGTCGGGATAGTATTTGAGCGCCAGCTTTTTGGCACGCAGGGCGGTTTTAGCCTCCTGGATGGCGTCCTTACGGCGTATTTTTTCCGCCGGGGTGTTTTTGGGCAGGGCACGGGCGGCGTCCAGCGCGGCTTCGTCGGCGCCATAGACGGCGGCGTAGCCCTTTTGATAGGCTTCGCGGGCGACTTGCAGGGCAATCTGCCCCTCCTCCGTCTCAAAGCGGTGCAGCTCATCCACCACAAACCGGCAGATCTCCAGCTCCTTATTATGGGCTTTGGCTTCTTTTTTCTCTTTTTTGACCGCCTTCTTTTCCTCCTTGGAGGACGCCTGTTTCAGCTTTGCGTCCCAATAGGCTTTGCTGACATTGGCGGGCTCATTTTTGACATAATCCTCGGCGTGATTGATGATGTCCACCGCCTCGACGATGGTCTTGTCTTCCAGCACGCCGTTGCCGTAGTCCTCAAACATGGCGCGGATTTTCAGAACCCGCACGATGCCCTCCTGGGTCGTCTCCTTCAGGTCATAGAAGAACAGCGGAATCAGATTCAGCGTCGCGCCCAGACCGGCAAAGAGAATCAGCGCGGCGATGATCCGGTCAAAAGACGCCTGATCGTACAAAATATCATAGGGATTGGCGTAGCCGTTATGGTCGTTGATGCCCAGCGTCTCATACAGGGCGGGCAGCACGCCGCTGGTCGCCATGGTCACAAAGCTGCCGATCAGCCCCACGGCGGCGAACATGCCGTCGATGCGCTCACCGGTGCGCCAGTGCTGATAATCGCGGATATCCGCCTGGATACCGGGGTTGAAGATCAGGGCGAAGGATCCGGCGAAATAGTTCAGCCAGAAGCAGATAAACACCCACCAGAGCGACTCGCGCGCCGGATAGATCATCAAAATAAACACAATGTTCAGAACATTGGAAGCAATCAACACCCAGCGCTTGCCCATCTTGCGCACAAGGAACGGCGCGGCGAGCATCCCCCAGAAGGAGGCGTTGCCGGTCACCAGCGTGATAAAGGAATACATCGCGTCGGAGCAAAGGTGCTGGTAATTATACAGCCATTGCAGAATATTGCCCTGGGCGCCTTCCAGAAATCCAATCCAGCTCGACAGGGAAATGATCCAGAAATATTTGTTTTTCGCCACCGCCTTCAGCGCGGTCAAAAAGCCGATCTTGATGGTATGGGTCTTTGCCTGAACGATTTTTTCCCGGGTATTGGCATAGACGATGATCGACAATACAATACCCAGAATCGCGATGGGCGGGAAGGCGATACGGTACAGCTTCAGGTCATAGAGATTTCCCTCGGTAAACGCGCCCGCCAAAAGGGGCATCACCGCGTTGATGATCGAGGGCGCCAGCGAATAGAAAATCGCCTTAATCGCCGTGACGTCGGTGCGCTCGATGGTATTGGGCGAGAGCACGTAAATCAGCGACTCGTACGCGTCATAGAAGAAATTATAGAAGAACATCAGGGCGGCGGCGAAAAAGAACACCGTCAGGCACTTTGTCAGATACCCCATGCTCTCATAAGGCATATAGACAAACAGAACGCAGAGGACCGCCGAGGGGATACCCATGGTAATCAGATACGGGCGGTACTTGCCCGCACGGTTCTTGACGTTATCGACAATGTTCGCCCGCAGCGCGGTCAGTGGGATATTGATCAGCGAGGCGATCACATACATGACGTACAGATCGGACGGGTAAATGCCGATGGTGTTGCCCAAAAACAGGCTGGTGGCGGTCAGGGTGATGTAATTGTACATACACGTAATCAGGTAAATACCATTGCCGCCGAGAGAATAAGCCAGGATCTCACGGAAGTTCATATAGCGCCCCGTGGGAGGCTGGTTCCAGAATACTTTTACATCGGTCAGCTTTTCCTTGACCTGTTGTAATTGTATCATGCTTTTCTTCCTTTCTTTTTGCGTCTTAGTTCAACTGTACCAGTATAACATACTCCAACCGGAAAAACCAATCTTTTTGGAGAGAAAAGTCATTTTTGTAAGACTTGCACAAGGATAAATGTAAAATTTTAGGCAAACGGACGGGCGTTAAAAAACCGCGCCCCAAACGGGACGCGGCTTACTAACAGAGCAATCAGTCCAGATCGCCGACATCGACAGAACCGATGTCGCCGTCATCGGGCAAAAATTCCACCGGCGGCTCGACGGGGTCGGTCGGCGCGGGCTCGGTCGGCTCGGTCGGCTCGGTCGGCGCAGGCTCGGTCGGCTCGGTCGGCTCGGGTTCGGTCGGCTCGGTCGGCTCCGTCGGGTCCTCAACCTCCAGGAACCGCTCTTCATCCAGCTTGACCGCGATGCGCAGCGCCAGCCGGGCGTCCGAGGTGCTGACGGTTCCTTCCGGATCCTGATCTACGTTCGCGGCGACCAGGGCATCGTCGGAAAGAGTTTCCAGCCGGACCGCATGACGCAGGATCAACCGGGCGTCGGCGGTGGTTACGACGTCATTATCGTCCACATCGCCCAGGCGGATGGTCGCCGCGCCGGCAAAAATTGACATCGTGCCGACCAGCAATGCAAGAACCAGCGCTGTGGCGGCGAGCAGTTTCACTTTTTTAGACATTTACATTACCTCCGATTCAAAAGTCGAACGCAAAGAAATCTTGCTGTAGAAAGTATAGCATAGAAAAGAGCGGCGTTTCAATAGATTTTTTATAAAATATATAAGAAAATTTTGCTTTATTTCAGCGTTACGATGGTTACGCCGGTTTCCCCCTCGCCGTACACGCCGCTGCGGAAGGCTTTGACCGCCGGATTGCCTTTCAGGTACTTTGCCACGGCGGCGCGCAGCACACCGGTGCCCTTGCCGTGGACGATGGTCAGCTCCTCCAGCTTCGCCATCACCGCCGCGTCCAGAAAGCGATCCAGTTCCAAAATCGCCTCGTCGGCGTTCATCCCCCGCAAATCGCAGCGGCTGGAAACGGCGGCGGTACGCAGGCTCTCGCGCTCGGTATGAAGAGTCGCCCTGGCGCTGTCCTGCTTTTTACCGCCCAGCAGGCGCAGCTCCGAGACCCGCACCCTTGTTTTCAACATTCCGCTGCGCACTTCGACCATGCCCTTGCCGTCGGGCAGGGAGAGAATTTCCGCCTCGCTCCCCAAGCCCTTGAGCTTTACCCGGTCGCCGACCGCCAGCGGGCGCGGGAGGACGTAGTTGTCATCGTCCGTCTCCTGCCCGACCGGGTCCGCCTGGGCGTCCAGGGCAGGCAGCTCCTGCCGCAGCATCCGTTTCGCCTTGGCGGCAAGCTCCCGCAGCTGGCTTTTGTCGGCGGCTTCCTTCTGCATCCTGCGGATTTCCTCCGACAGCGCCTGCGCTTCGCGGCGGGTTTTTTCCAAAATGCGGCGGCTTTCGCCCCGGGCGCGTTCCAGCTCCTTCCGGGCGTCCTCGCCGGCTTTTTCCTTCGCCTGCCGGGCGTCCTCCAAAAGCCGCTGCGCCTCCCATTTTTCCTGCTGCGCCGCCTCCTTTTGCTTCTCCATTTCCAGGCGGCTCTGCTCCAGCGAATCCACCACGTCCTCAAAGCGGGTGCTTTCGGCGGAGACCAGCTCCCGCGCCCGCCGGACGACGCCGTCCTCCATGCCCAGCCGCTCGGTGATGGCAAAGGCATTGGAGCGCCCCGGCACACCGATCAGCAGCCGGTAGGTCGGCTTGAGAGACGCCACGTCAAACTCGCAGCTGCCGTTCTCCACCCGAGGGGTTTGCAGAGCGTAGGCTTTCAGCTCGGCGTAATGGGTGGTGGCGGCGACCTTGCAGCCCAGCGTGTGCAGCCGCTCCAGAATCGCCATCGCCAGCGCCGCGCCCTCCACCGGGTCGGTACCCGCGCCCAACTCGTCGATCAGCACAAGGCTGCCCTCCCCCGCCTGGTTGAGGATGGAAATGATATTTACCATATGAGAAGAAAAGGTCGAAAGGGACTGCTCAATGCTCTGCTCATCGCCGATGTCGGCATAGACGGCGGAAAAAATACAGACCTTGCTGCGTTCGGCGGCGGGAATCATCAATCCGGCGCTTGCCATCAGCGTCAAAAGCCCGACGGTCTTAATGGAAACGGTCTTGCCGCCGGTGTTGGGACCGGTGATAATCAGCGTATCAAAATCTCCGCCCAAAAAAATATGCACCGGCACCACCTCATCCTTCGGCAAAAGGGGGTGCCGCGCGTCCACCAGATCCAGAAAGCCCCGGTCGTTCAGCGCCGGGCAGACGGCGTTCATCGCGTAAGCCATCCGCGCCTTGGCGAAAATCAAATCCAGCGTCAGCGCGCAGCGGTAGGAATTCTGGATGCTGTCCTTCTCCATGCCCGCCTCGGCGGACAGGGCGGTCAGGATGCGATCGATTTCGTCGCGCTCCTTGCTTTGCAGCACCTTGATGTCATTGTTCGCCTCCACCACCGCCGCCGGCTCGATAAAAACCGTCGCGCCGCTGGCGGAGGTATCATGAACCAGCCCGCCGACCTCGCTGCGGTACTCGCTCTTGACCGGCACGACAAATCTGCCGTTGCGCTGGGTGACAATGGCTTCCTGTAAAATATTCCGATAGGTCTGCGAATGGATCATCTGATCCAGCTTCTGGCGGATGGAATCGGCTTTGCGCCGCATTTCCCGCCGCAGGCGCGCCAGCTCCGCCGAGGCGCCGTCGGCAATTTTATCCTCCGCTAAAATGGCGTTGGTGATTTTTTCCTCCAAAAAGCGGTTGGGCAAAAGCCCCGTAAACAGCCCGTCCAGCGTCGTTTCAACGCCCGCCTGCCGGTTGTACCACTCTTTCACCGCCCGGATCACCCGGAGGACCTCCGCCACGCGCAGCAGCTCGCCGGGGTTTAATACGCCCCCCGCTGCCGCCCGCGCCAGCCCGTTGTCCACATTGCAAAGCCCCCCGAAGGACGGCCCGCCGAATTTTGCCAGCAGCCGGTGGGCGTCGTCGGTCTGACGCATCAGCCGCTGCGCCGCCGGGAGAGTGGTTTCCGGTCGCAGGGAAAGCGCCATCTCTTTGCTGTCCTCGCAGGAAGTGAAGGTGCTCAAAAGCGTCAGGATCTTATCAAACTCCAGCGCCTTTTCATGCTTTGACCAGGTACTCATTTTTCTTTAATCTCCAAATGCAGTCATTTCATCGGGCACGTCGGTAATCAGACCGTCCGCCCCCGCCGCCTGCATTTTTTTCGCGACGGCAGGCTCGTTGACCGTCCAGCAATTGACCTTCATACCCAGCTCATGGGCTGTTTCAATCTGCGCCGCGTTGATCATATATTTGTACGGATGCAGCGCCGCACAGCCGAGAGAGGCGGCAAATTCCAACAGATTCTTGCGGACCTCCCAATAGGCTTTTTTTGTAAAATCATACAAGAGCGCCGTTTGGACGGCGGGGGCAATATCCTTTGCCCGCCGCAGCACCACCGGGTCAAAGGAGGAAATCAGGATTTGCTCCAGCATTCCCTTTTCTCCGGCGATTCGCAGCGTCTCATCGACCACCTCATAGCGCTTGTTATAGGGGGGCTTGATTTCGATGTTGATAATTTCCAGCGTCCGGACCAGATCGAGGAAATCGGTCAGCAGAGGGATTTTTTCCCCTTTGAATTCCGGGCTGAAATAGCCGCCGAAATCCAGCGCCAGCAGCTCCTCCAGCGTCAGGTCGTTGATATAGCCCTTCCCGTCGGAGGTTTCATCGATATTCGGGTTGTGGCAGAGCACCACCGCGCCGTCCCGCGTCAGGTGGACGTCGGTCTCCACGCCGTCGATGGGCATCGAGAGCGCTGCACGAAAGGCGGCCAGGGTATTCTGCGGCGCCTTTCGGTTGGCGCCCCGATGGGCAATCAATTTCATACATCATCCCTCCATGCCTCCTATTTTACTATAACACGCCCCCATTGGCAACGGGTATTTATATGGATTGATGAATAAAATACGTCAAAACGGGGAATTTTTTCCGGATTCCTTGCAAAAAGAAATCAGATGCGGTATAATAAAATAAATATACGGTAAGGGGGAAGCTCCATGCAAATCCGGGAATCTGCGGAAAATTATCTGGAAACCATCTATATTTTGCAGCGCCGCAATGGCTCGGTCCGTTCGGTGGATATTGTCAACGAGCTTTCCTTCTCCAAGCCCAGCGTCAGCATCGCCATGAAGAACCTGCGCGAAAACGGCTATATCGACATGGCGCCCAACGGTCTGATTACCCTGACCAAAGAGGGCGAAAAAATCGCCCGCACCATGTACGAGCGCCATACGCTGATTTCCGACTGGCTGGTGCGTCTGGGCGTGGATCCGAAAACCGCCGTGCAGGACGCCTGCCGCATTGAGCACGTCATCAGCGCCGAGAGCTTTGACGCCATCAAGAAACACGCCGGCGAATAAAGATTGAAGAAGCCCGTGTTTCGAGCCCTCTGCCCCAAAGGATGTTACCGTCTGGCGCCCAGACGGTTTTTTCTTTTGTCGTCTGCCCTGCTGCGTCATCGCCGCCGGAAAAGCCGGCGGGGATATTATCCCGGAGACGGCAAAAATTTCGCACCGAAAAAGCAGGGGGACCATCCCGTAAAGGCATAGCAAAGGGGACCATCCCGCCAAAGCCGAGTTTGGGCGTTGACGCGGAACGGTCCCTTTTCTTTGTGATTTTATAATATTTTAGAAAAATAAGACGGCGTCAGGCGTAATAGTCCACCAGACCGTTATAAATCCCCTGCGCCAGCGCCTGTTGGGTTGCCGGCTTTTGCAGGATGGCACGCTCGGTGGCGTTGGTCATAAAGCCCAGCTCAATCAGCACTGCCGGGCAGCCCTCGGAGCGGGCAACCTGGAAAGCGTAGAACCGGATGCCCCGATCCACCTTGGAATAGTTGGCGGAGCCGGAGGAATAGACCGATCCGCGATAAGCGTCCACCAGCCCGTCCTGAAGGCTCTGGGCATAGGGCTTCGCCCAGGGGTAGAAATAATAGACGCTGACCCCCGCCGTCCCCGGCGACCCCGTCGCCACATCGCAGTGCAGGGAGATAAACAGGTCCGCTTCTTCCCGCCGGGTGATCAGATTGCGCTCGTCCAGCGATACATTCGTATCGCCGGTGCGGGTCATGACCACCGTCGCGCCGGCGCCTTCCAGCAGGGTTTTCAGATACTGCGCGGTGCCCAGGTTGATCGGCTCTTCGTAGACCCCCGCGGCGCCGCCGCCGGGATCGCTGCCGCCGTGCCCGGGGTCAAGCACAATGGTTTTTCCGGCTAAGCCCTCGCCCTTATTGCGGGCAATGACCCGGAAATAGCCGTTGTCGGTCATGGTGACCATACAGCCGTAAAACGCGCCCGGCTCGGCAAGATTCAGCCGCAGCGTCGTCACCTTGGTGGCGCTGGCGGTACGCCAGGAGGCGGAAGAAAAAACACTGCCCGCAGGGAAGGTCACACTGCCGCTGCCGCCGGCGGTGTTGAAAAACCGCAGATCGATATACGTAGAGTCGAAGCTGCCGCTCAATTCTCTGCCGGAATAATTGCTGTCGGTCTCCGGCACAAAGCAGACAGGCACCTGCCAGTTTGTTTTGAAATACAGCGCCGTTTCATGCTCATCGGTGGTCAGCCCCATCAGCTGCACCTGATTATCGGGCAGCCGGTAGCCGGACGCCAGATATTCCACGTCCTCCAGCTCAATCTTCGCGCCGCTTTGCAGGCGGTAATAGCTTTCCTCGTTATAATAGCCGGGACCGGAGGTGACATAATCCACCGTACCGCGAATATAGGGCGTGTTCAGCGCGTTGGACAGCAGATTGTCCAGCCCTGCGGGGGTCGTTTCGGCATATTCGGAAGAAGCCACGATCATTCGCGACGTGCCAAGTCCGTGGTTGGTCTTTGGCGAAAGCAGGGTATTGACCGGCAGCGCGGACGGGTCAAAGCCTCCGACGCCGGCCGGCTCATCCGGCTCGGTGGTATCGTCCGGCTTGGTGGTATCGTCCTTGTCCACCAGTTCCCCATCGCCCGGCGCATTGCCCGGATAAACCAGAGCGTCCGCCTCGCAGAGCCCCACCGCGTAGCGCAGCAGCAGCCGCGCATCGGCGGTGGTCACATCGCTGTTGCCGTCACAGTCGCCAAACACCGTTACGCCCGCCGACAGCGCTGCATTCGTCGGCGTCAGGGACTGCAAGCCCACCGCGGCGCGCAGCACATCCCGCGCGTCGCCGGTGGTCACATTGCCGTCACCGTTGATGTCAAACAGCGCCAGAAAGACCTCGCTCTCCTCTGCCGCCGCAGCGGTCGGCATCCAAAGCGCCGTCAAAAAGCAGAAAAGCAGCAAAACCGCCGCCGCTCTTTTTTTCATCTGAGATTCACCTCTAACCGAAGAGGGCTGCTGCCGAATCGCAGCAGCCCCATCGAAAATCCATCGGTTCTTCGTCCGATGTCAAAAGCTTTTTCAACTTACGCCGTTCCGCTCGTATTCATGCCGATGCTTTCCATGAAATCCATGATATAGTTAATACCAAGTACCATCGCAGCCATGTTGGAGTAATACTCGCCGGTGAAGCCCGCCATCTCAAAGGGCGCGGCGGGATCGGGATCATAGACATCGATGACCAGTCGGGTCAGCAGCACGCCGCCGGCGTCATAGGATTCAATAACCGCCGGCTCATAGAAATCTCTGCCCTCGAGCTTATGCAGATAGCTGACCGTTGTGCTGCCGTCCGCTCCTTCGGAGATTACCGCCTGATATTCTACCCCGTCGTAGACGCGGTTTTCCACCGTCAGATCGTCCAGGGAATAGTAGATTTCCACCGACATGGAAGCGCCCTCCATATCCACAAAACCGGTGTCGCCGCTCTCGTCCATTTCACCGGCGATGGAAGAGCTCATGCCGAGATATTTCTTCGTACCAAAGTTCAGAATATACATATCCGTGCTCGGCTCCTGCGACAAAAGGCTCGCCCGATCCATGGTGATCATACCGACATCATATCCGGGGAAAATATCGGCAGAGCGATAATAATAATCGTGCAGCGTCAGCTCTTTGCCAAGAAATCCTTTATCGGTACGGGTGCGGTGCGCACTTTCGATGGACATTTCACTCATATTGCCGTTTCCGTCAGGCAGGAGCATCGTGCCCTTGATATAGCATTCCTCATCCACCACCGAAGCCGGCTGGGTGGTCGGAGGCTCTGTGGTGGGAGGCTCCGTGGTCGTAGGATCCGTCGTGGAAGGCTCGGTGGTTGTAGGATCCGTCGTGGAAGGCTCGGTGGTCGTAGGATCCGTCGTGGAAGGCTCGGTGGTCGTAGGATCCGTCGTGGAAGGCTCTGTAGGTTCGGTAGAGGGCATCGTCGGGATATCCGGATCGGAAGGCAGCGTCGGGATATCCGGATCAGACGGCTCCGTCACCGCATCGGGGAGGGTGACCAGCGGCTCCAGCTCCACTGCCATGCGCAGCGCCAGCCGGGCGTCCGAGGTGTTGATATCCCCCTTCTGGTCCACGTTGGCGGCGGTCAGAAACGCCTCCGGAATATCATCCAGCTTGACCGCATGACGCAGGATCAGCCGGGCATCCGAGGTGGACACCTTGCCGTCGCCGTTCACGTCGCCGAGATAGCCGGCGGCGGAACCGCTCAGGGACGAAACCGAGAGAACTGCCACCAGAAACAGGGCAGTCATCATGGTAATCAGTCTGCTTTTTTTCATACAAGAAAACCCTTTCGTTCTAAACTGCGGAGAACCGCTATGCCAACGGGCAAATTGCCCGATTTGCACCGTAATATCGTTCTGCTGCGCTGTTTTCTCATAGGTAAAAACAGCGCGACGATAAATTTCTAAAAAATACAAAATAAAATATTCATCCTTTGCCCCGACAGGGCGCGCAAGGGCTGCCGCGAGAATTCACCCGCGGCAGCCCCTCCTATTTCTCAAGCAATGACCGTCAGCGTCAGACTGGCTGCTTTGGGCTGTCTGTCCATCGGACCGTTCGTGCCGGTCCAATTGTAGGAACTGCCGTCTTTAACTGTCAGCGTCAGGGATGTGACGGAGCCGGCGCCCTCCACGGGAGCAAAGGTCAGCGTCCCCAGTCGAAGACTTCCGTCCGATGCCGCACTGGTCAGCGCAAACTGCCCCAGAAGCTGCGTGACAGACGAACCCTCTCGGAAGTCAATCATGCCGAGCGCCGCGTTGGCATCAAAGGAAACAAAGCGCAGCGCCGACGGAGAATACTGAATCTCCAGAATGCCGCTCTTTACCCCGGCAACGTGCTCCATCCATACCTCCACTTGAATCTGTCCATCCGCCGCCGGAATTTCCTTCAGCGTCAGCCGCGGCGCGTTGGGATCCTCGGTGGTGGATACCGGCAGCGTGCTTTCCGCCGGCTCGGTGGAGGGACGGGAGGGCGTACCGGTGTGGATGATGGTGGAGGCGGCGGTGGTGGAATCGGGTACGGTGCCCGGCTCTTCGCCGCCCTGGGTGGGATCGGGCGCGGTGCTGTCCGGCACGGTGCCCGGCTCCTCTTCCTCCGTCACGGTGGGTTTGGTAAATTGATTGTTGGGGTGGGTGGCTTTTTCCGTCGTCGTGGGAACGCGGGTGGCAGTGGTCGAAGTGCCGAAAATATCGTCCCAGTTAATATCCCGCGACGGCTCTACGGTTGTGCCGGTCAACGGCGGCGGAGGATCGGTGTAGAATTTATCATAAAAATAATCTTCGTCGTAAATGTGGATAGCCACCTGCAAGATGCGCCGCGCGTCCTTGGTCTGGACCAGATCGTCGCCGGACACATCGGCAACCAGACATTGATCCGCCGTTCCCTTCTCCAGCGCCACGGCGATACGCAGCGCCAGCCGGGCGTCGGCGGTGGTGATGCTGCCGTCACCGTTCACATCACCCATTTTCAGCTCCTGCGCCGTACCGATCAGTGACAGCGCCAGAAGAAGCGACAGCGAAAGCGCAAGCGCGCAAATTCGGATAGATCGTTTCATTGCAATTTCGACCGCCTGCTATGGAATGCCGGGGCGGCAGCGCCGTCCCTCATGTAGGATCGCTTAAAACTCCAGACCAATGTTGGTGAGTTTTTCAACCAGATCCGCCAAACCGGACATGCTGGCGTCGTTATACTCGGTCACGGTGATGCCTTCCAGCGCAAAGATGCTGTCGGAGGAATCCGCATATTGCTCCATGTTCAGCGTGATGCGCTTATTGACTGCGCCGCTGGCGTCGCACGCCTCACGGATCGCGACGACATAACCGTCCTCATAGGGCAGCATATAATTTTTATTGACGCCGCCGACGCCGTTGCCTTCCTGGATGGCGACAAAGTACTCGGTCCCGTCGATGGAAACGGTCTCGCCCACTACGCCGTCAAGGCTCTCGCTGAAATAAACCGGCAGATAGGCACCATTTTCGACGGAGAGTCCCATGGAGCTCAAAAGCTCGGCGGAAATCTCGACCGCCTCATTTTTCTCATAGGAAATCAGAATCATGGTCTGTTCGGTCGCCCCGTCTGCGGCGGACGTCTCGCGCAGGATCAAACCTAAATCTTTTCCGTCAAAGAAATCCGCACTGCGATAATAAAACTCCTCGACAGCCTCGCCGTCTTCCCCGACGGCGGTGCGATGGGCGGAGACAATATTGCGGCTTCTCGCGTTGCCGTCTTCATCCGTATCTTCCACCGTCGCGGCAATCACGCAATCCTCATCCTCCGTCAGCACCAACTCGGAAGCTGCCGGCACGGAAGAAGGCTCGGTCGATTCCTCGCCGGTCGTTTCCTCGCCGGTCGTTTCTTCGTCGGTGGTCGGTTCTTCGGCATAAATTTCATCCTCCAGATGGATGGCAATCCGAAGAACCTTCCGCGCGTCGGAGGTCATGATATTCTCGTCGTTGTCCACATCCGCAAGCCACGCCTGCTCCTCGGTCGGTATATCCAGAGCGACCGCAAAGCGCAGAATGCTGCGCGCATCGGAGGTGGTAATCACTCCGTCGCCGTCTATATCACCCATCAGCGCGGCGCCGGAAGCGAAGATCATGGTGCCAGCCATCACCAACACCAATAGAGCCGTGATGATGCCGGCGGAAACATACTTTTTTTTCATAAGCAGTAATTCCTTTCCATATTTTCTAAATATTATAAGGCGGTACAATCCGCCTGATAACCCCGATCGGTTATTTCGCGGCAAGAGAAATCATCGTTCTCTTGTTTGTTTAAAAGCATTAAAACAGGATGTCCACGCCGTGCTTGAGGATAAAGAGATTGGTATCCACCTCATCGCCCAGGTTGGAAAGCTCGGTATAATCCGTCAGATTTTCCGGCACGGTGATGGTGGTATATTCCTTCTCCGCACCGCTCCAATCGTCGCCGACGATCTTCAGGAAGGAGCCGTCCGCATAATAATAGAAAGAAACGCCGTCTTTTTCCGCCACGGTGAACGGGATGGAATCGATGATTTCCTCACGCACCGTATAGCCGTCAAAATAGCCGAACTCCGGCAGGCAATAGGACGCGACGAAATCGCGAACCGCCTGAGGCGTTACGCCCAGCTTGTCCAGCAAATCGCCGGTAAAGGCAGCATATTCGCCCTCGCTGTCCACCAGATAGAGGGCGCCGTCTTCCGCCGCATACACGCCCAGACCGTTCAGCAGCTCCGGTACGCGGACAAAGCAGTTTCTGCCGTCGCTCGCCATTACATAGGAGGCGGAACCGGCCTTCAGCTCCAGGGCGTAGGGCTCGCAGACCATACCCTGCACCGCGTCGGGATTGCGCGTCGGCTCCGGCTCTGTGGGCTCCGTGGCCTCGGTCGGCTCTGTCTCGGTCGGCTCGGTAGAGGGCGCCGTCGGGCGGGTCTCTGTCGCAGCGATCTGAAGAATCTCATCGATGGTATTCAGCTTAAGACCGACCCGCAGGGCGGAGCGAGCGTCGGAGGTATTCACCACACCGTTATCATCAATATCGCCAAAAACCGTGCCCTTGGGCAGCCAGTCGGGATCCCGGACCCAGTCCAGCCCGACCGCCAGGCGCAAAATCACCCGCGCGTCGGTCGAGTTAAGCACCCAGTCTTCGTTCATATCGGCATTGCGGCTGTAATAATCCGCCGCCGTCCCCGCCTCGGCTCCCGTCCCGTCAGGGGCGGTCGAGTCGGAACCCATTTCGCTGTCGAGCACCCCCGCCTGCGGCGAGTCGATCTCAACCGCAAAAGCGAACTGGCAGACAGCAACACCGGTCAGCACGGCAAGCAGCAGCGCAATCACACGGAATGTCTTTTTTTTCATCGCAGCAAACCACCTTTTTTGTTAGAATCAGACAAACAGAACCAATGGATAAACCCATTATACACATTTTTAGGAAAAAATCAAGTGTTAATCCTTAGCAATAGCGGAAAACAAAAAATTCAAACATCGCTCCCGCCGACGGGCACTCGCCCGCGCTTATTTCTTTTTGGCGCGGCGGCGAGCGTATCTGGCGGCTTTTTTATCGAATTTGGCGTACTTTTTATCTTCCTTCTTCTCTTTTTTCGCCGCCTTCTTTGCCTGCTTCTTTTCGGTTTTCACTTCGAGCTTGGCAAAGAACCGATCGTCCTTTATGGCTTTCTTCTCGGCTCTTTTGGAGCGTTTCACCGCTTTTTTGGCTTTCTTTTTGTCCTTCTTAATTTTCTTTTTCTCTTTTTTGGTCAATTTTTTGACCGGCGCACGCTTCGGCGTCAGGCGAACGACGGCGCCGGCGGCAAGGTCGATATCCAGCACCGCGCCTGCGCAGTCAAAGCTGCTGCCGTTGATTTCGGCTTCGCACCCGCCGTAAATTTTCGCGGCGAAGGGATTGACCACCGTCAGGGGCGCGCCCTTTTCGCTGCGGATCTCCACAAAACGGACAAAGCCGTCCTCCAGCTTAGCGCTGACCAGGAATGCGCCGTCGGCGCGCAGATCCCGGAATTCGCAGTTCAGCTCTTTCTTCCAGTTCGGGAAAACACGCAGCACGCCCTTGCGGCTTTGCAGCATCATTTCGTTGAGCATGGAAGCGCCCAGGCTGACATTTTCCAGACAGCCGCCCTTGTGGTTATACAGCCCGTTGTCCAGCCGGAACAGCTCGCGGTTGCGTCCGTAATGCTTCAGAATTTCCTCGGCGGGGATACCGACCCGAACGGCGGCGGGGTACAGAGAATTGGTGCCGTTTTCGTCGAGCCAGCGGCGGGGCTTTTTGACGGTTTTTTTGACGGTCTTTTTGGCGGTCTTTGCCGCCTTTTTGCCGTCCATGCCCTCGCCCACCGGGAAGATATGTTGAATACCGACGGTGTTGACCTTATATTTTTTAGGACCGCGTTGGGTGTAAATGTATTTTCCGTGTTTTTTCGGGAAGGGGGACAGGTGATCCAGCACCTCCTGCCAATGGTCCTTTTGCTGCGGCGAAGCGCCCATCGGGTCCGCAAGGGAAAGCAGCGTCCCGTAAACCATGCGCACCAGTCCCAGGGAAAGCACACTGTTTTTGGCGCGGATCGCGCCTCTGTATTTGGACGCGCGGAAGCCCTTTTCATAATACGGGATCTCGTGGATAGCGTCGTTGACGATGGAATAACGCCCGTTTTTCTCTTTTTTTAAGTAGCTGTCCCAGAACGCGGCGACCTGAAGCAAATACGGATACAGCACCCGGCGCGCGTACTCGGTGTCCAGCGTGCCCCGCCAGCGCAGGACCGGAATGACGGCGGCGTAAGCGGCGCAGCACTTCTGGCCCAGGAACATTTTATCGGGATAAATCCGATCCTCCTCCGGGAAGAGTCCTTTGGGGCCCAGGGAAACCGGCAGATAAATACCGTCGCAGCCCAGATAGTCGGCAGCGTTCTTTCTGCCGCGGTCCAGCGCCGCCAGCAGCGGATCGGCGTAATACTCGGTCAGCTCCGGATGGTTGGAGGAGACAGCGGCGTAAAAGGGCGCCTCGTAATTATAGTTCAGATGATAATCACCGCCCCAGGAAGGTTTATCGACGGTGATGAAATTGCCGTACAGTCCCGGAGGGAACATCGGCTTGCCGCGGCTGACCGCCAGCAGGTACTGTGAAGCGTACCAATCATTTTCCAACGCGGAATCGGCAATCGAAACCGATGATTTTTCATAAAAACTGTCCCAAAACGCCTGGTGCTCTGCGGCAAGGCGGGCGATGACCGCCTCGTCCATCTCTTCCAGCAGGGAAAGTCCGATGGATCGGTAGTCCGGCGTATCGGCTTCGGTGCTGACCATGACGGCGTAGACGGCGGAATTTTCCCCGCTCTCCACCCGGCGCATCCCGACCTTGGCGTGGGTCTCAAACAGTAAATCTTCGCCTTGATAGTCCACATAAGCGCCCTCAATCCCCTGCTCAGTAAAGGGGGTCACGACACAGCCATGGGTCTGACGCACATTCAGCGACGGCACAGGCTCACGGAAATTGCGGCTCCAGCTCAAACGGAGCAGCAACACATTGGCAGTGGCAGGGACCAGAAGCTCTACGCCGATATGGCTGTAGCCCTCACGGAAATCGCAGACCACCTTCGCCTCTTCCATTCGCTGTTCAGCGCGGTATACATTATTATATAAAGCGGCGGGAATATCAATATCCACATATCCCAGCGGACGGATGCCGCTGCCCTCATCGGCGGCGTACCACAGGTCGCACTTGCCGAGGAACACCCGCATCCCCGTCTCGCTGCTGCCGAGAACGGCGGCAAGATCACCGTTGCCGCAAATCGCACCGTCGGGCGTGGACTGCTTGCCCGACAGGGTCGGCTTTTTGGTGATGACGACCGTATGATTCATAATATCATCCTCCAAGATCCAGATTACACATATACACGCTATCAGTATAGCATAGAAAAAAACGATTTACAACAAAAATTTCACGGTTCCGGTGAAAATTCTACGATTTTTTCCATAAAAAAAGAACTGCGGCAGCTCATTAGGGAGGAAATGAGCCGCCGCGTTCAGGGGAAAGGGGGGATTATGAAAAAGTAGAAGAAAGCAATTGTGTCGCCGGGGTTGCCCCCCGGTGTGATTTAAGAATACCACCCTTTTCTTGAAAAAATATTGAAAAACCGTGAGAAAGATATTTTTTTCACGGCGAAAAGAATATCTTGCATTATTCGCTGCCGTATGATAAAATAAAAAACGCTGATTTTAACACACGGAGGCTCGTTGCGGATGAAACAAATCAAATCTCTGTTGAAAGACCGTCAGCGGCTGTTTTTCGCTGTTTTTTTCCTGCTTGCGCTGGGCGCGGTTCTCGGCTCGCTGATTCTGGCAATCCGGTCTGACGGCGCGTCGTTTCATTATACGCTGTTTTTTGCCGAAATCGCAACGCCCAATCGCGATTTCTTTATGGATTTTTTCAATTCCATGCGCGATGCGAGCACGCTGGATGTTTACGATAAGGGCGTGATTTATCCGCCGCTGGCGAACCTGTTGTTCTTTTTCTTTTCCCGGTTCATTTCTTCCTCTCTTGCCAATACCAGCTTTGATCTTCGGCTGGCGCTGCAGGCAGACCAGCGTTCCATCATGGTTTATCTGCTCTTTGCGCTGATCTGTGTAGTCGCGTTGGCGCTGATCCTGAAAAACTATTTTCAAAAAAGCAATTCCCGCGCCGTCGCGGAAGTCATGTCCTTTGTCTTCCTCTTCTTTTATCCCTTTTATTACTGCGTCGAGCGGGGCAATATCCTGCTGCTATCCATGATTGCTTCGGCGTTTTTCATTTTTTTCCACAACAGCCCCTCCAAAAAGGTACGGGAATTTTCCTATATTTCCCTGGCCTTTGCGGCGGGTCTGAAAATCTACCCCGCCTTTTTCGGCATTCTCCTTTTGGTAGAAAAACGCTACAAAGCCGCGCTGCACACCATTCTGTACGGGCTTCTGTTTTTCTTTGTGCCCTTCCTGTTTTATGATTTCGGCGCAGGCCTCTTTCAACTGATTGACAACCTGATTACCTTTTCACAGACCAACAAGGCGGGTTTTTCTTTCGGGAGCACCAGCATTATGAACCTGTTTTATTATCTGGGCGACAAGTACCATACCCTCGGCACGGCAGTTTTTGTGCTGACCGAGCTGATTGCGCTGCTGTGCGCCTTTCTCGCGCCGCAGAAATGGCAGCGCGTCTTTGCCCTGACTTATATGATTATCAATATCCATTCGGTCTCCTCGGCCTATGCGGCGATTTTTCTGATCATCCCCTTCGCCGTGTTTATGAGCGCCGAGACCAAAAAGCAAAGAGCCGACTGGCTGTACCTTGTCCTGTTTTGTCTGTTGCTTCTGCCGCTGCCCTGTATTTATTATTACCATCGCGATTGGATCCTTGCGTTTTATGAGATGCTGAATATTCCCTACAGCTCGGCGGTCAACAAGCTGCTGGCGTGGCCCTGCGCACAGTTCATGTTCCTGCTGGTGACGGTGGAATCCTTGCTGCATGTGATCGCCGCCAAAAAAAGCGGGAAAAAGCTTTCGTCCTTCTTTATCAAAACAAAGAAAAAGAAAGCAAAAGCTCCGGCAGTCGCCGCGAAAGGAGCTGCCGTGCAATGATCAACAGGCAAATGCTTGCCCTCGGCACCAACCGCTCGGTGATCCGCGATCTGTTTGAATACGGCAATCAGCGCGCCAAAGAGGTTGGCGCCGACCGCATCTATGATTTCAGCCTGGGCAATCCAAGCGTTCCCTCGCCCCGGGCGGTGGAGGACGCGATTCGCGCGATCCTTACCGAGGAGGACCCGGTCGCCATCCACGGCTACACCTCCGCCGTCGGCAGTGAAGCAACCCGAAAAGCCATTGCCGACGATCTGAACCGCCGCTACGGCACAGACTATACTGCCGATGAGATCCTCCTGACCTGCGGCGCCGCTGCGTCACTTATCGCGGTGCTGCGGGCACTGCTTACAAAGGAAGCTCCCGAAATCATCACTATCGCCCCCTTCTTTCCCGAATACCGCTGCTTTGTCGAAGCAAACGGCGGTGTGCTCCGGGTGATTCCGGCGCAGGAAGATGATTTCCAGATAGATTTCAACGCCCTGGAAGCCGCCCTTTCCGAAAAAACGGCGGCAGTTCTGATCAACACCCCCAACAACCCCTCCGGCGCGGTCTACAGCGAAGAAACTCTGCGCGCCCTTTCGTCGCTGCTGGAAGAAAAGAGCCGGGCTGCCGGTCAGCCGATCTATCTTATCAGCGACGAGCCGTACCGGGAGTTGGTCTACGAAGGACCCGCCCCCTTCCCGGCAAAAACTTATAAAAACACCGTCATCTGCTATTCCTACAGCAAATCCCTGTCACTGCCCGGCGAGCGCATCGGCTATGTACTCATACCAAAGCAAGCCGACGACGGCGCAGCGCTATTGGGCGCTGCGGCAGGCGCGGCACGGGCAAGCGGCTATGTCTGCGCGCCGTCGCTGATGCAAAAGGTCATCGCCCGCTGCGCCGATGTACGCCCCGATCTGGAGGAATACCGGAAGAACCGGGATCTTCTGTACCGGTCACTGACCGAAATCGGCTACCGCTGCGTTTATCCCAAAGGCGCGTTTTATCTGTTTGTCCAGGCGCCGAACGGCGACGGCGACCGATTCAGCGAGCTGGCAAAGGAATTTGATCTGCTGCTGGTTCCCGGCGCCTCCTTTGGCTGTAAAAGCTATCTGCGGATCTCCTACTGCGTCCGCCACGAAATGATACAAAACAGCCTCCCCGCCTTCCGCGCCGCTTTTGAAAAGGCAAAGCAGCGCTAAGAGAACCGCACCGCGCTCCCTCCGCCGTAAAATCATACCGATCTGTCACGAAGACGCTTTATCTCCGCAAGGAGAAGGCGTCTTTTTATTTCTACCCGGGAGGAATTTTTATGAATGCAAAAAACAAAACCTTTTTGATCCGTCTGGCTGCTGCCGGGCTTTGTCTGGCACTGTGCTGGCTGCTGCCGTTATTGACCGGGCAGATTCCGGAAATCGGCAATATGTTAAACCCGATGCACTTTCCGGTGATCCTCTGCGGCTTTTTCTCGGGTCCCTGGTTTGGGCTGGTGCTGGGCTTTCTTGCGCCGCTGACCCGTTCGCTGATTTTCGGGATGCCGGTGCTATTCCCTACCGCCTTCGCCATGGCGTTTGAGCTGGCGGCATACGGCGCGCTGACCGGCTTATTGTATCGACTCTTTCCCAAAAAGAACGGTTACCTTTACCTGACGCAGATTCTCGCCATGATCGGCGGGCGGCTGGTCTGGGGGTTGGTGCAGTTTCTGCTGATGGCAGCCGGAAAAACCGAATTTTCCTTTACCGCCTTTCTGGCGGGAGCGTTCACCAATGCCATCCCCGGCATCGTCCTGCAAATCATCATCATTCCTCTGTTGGTTCTGGCGCTGAAAAAAGCCCGCCTGCTGCTTGCCGACCGAGCCTGACTTTTTCGGCAGCAGGAAGGCGTCTTCGCCGTACCGTCTGTCAAGTGCACGGCAAAAGAACGATCCTCCCCTTCTGTCGCGGTAAGAAAAAAAGAGCAGAAAGCCTGCTCTTTTTTCTATGCTGCGATGGGAGCTTACGCCTTATCGCTCTGTGTTTTTTTGCTTTTGCGGGATCAATGCAGCCAACCGCCGAAATCGCCATAATTGCCGAAATCGTCGCTGTAATAGCTCTCCTCCTCGGGGGTTTGCTGTTCATCGTCGGGGGCGTTGGACACGGAATCCAACGTAACCGTCAGCGTCACATCGGAATACATATTCTCGTTATGGCGCTTCACCACAATGGTGACGGTATCGCCCGCCGTTTTTTTATTGAGCGCCTCGGTCAGCTGGTCCATGGTTTTGATCTCCTGCCCGTCGAAGGACACGATGATATCATAGGGCTGCATTCCGCCCTCGGCAGCCGGGGAGCCGGCGGTGACCGACGAGACATACACGCCCTCAGGCAAGCCGAAGCGCTCCTGATACTGCTCGGTGACGTCGGTGCCGGAGATGCCCAGATAGGGTTTTTGGGACTCGGGCAGCGCCGTGCCGTTAACCATGGCGTTGATGATCGGGATGGCATCGTTGACCGGGATGGCGTAGCCGATGCCTTCCACATCGGTGGAGGCATATTTGACCGAGTTGATGCCAATGACCTCACCTTCGCCGTTGAGCAGCGCGCCGCCGGAGTTTCCGGGGTTGATCGCCGCGTCGGTTTGCAGAAGGTTCATCGTCTTATCGGTCAGCTGCACCTCTTTGGCAAGGACGCTGATATGCCCGACGGTAACCGACTGTCCATAGCCCAGCGCGTTGCCGATGGCGATGGCGGGCTCACCCAGCTGCACTTTATCGGAATCGCCCATCACGGCGATTTTGATACTCTTTTTGGTCTCCTCGCTCATTTCCGACAGAGATACGGCGACCACCGCCAGATCCGAATCCTCGTCGCTGCCGCGGACGGCGCCCGAAACGGCGCTGCCGTCCACGAAGGTGACGGTGATGCTGTCCGCGCCCTCGATAACATGGTGGTTGGTGACCATATACAGATTGCTGTCGTCCTCGGAAATGATGATGCCTGTGCCGCTGCCGGTGACCTGCTGCTCATAGGAGCTGCCGTAGCCAAAGAAAGTGAACGGGTTCTGTACAGTCTGGGTGGCGGTGATATCAATGGCGACCATGGCGGGCATGACGTTCGCCACGACCTCGGAGGCGTCATACATCGCTTCCTGCGTTCCGCTGGACTGGGTGACGACCGTATTGTTCACGCTGCCGGAAGAGGAATCCGGGAACAGCCGGTCCGCCGCCGCATCCACGCCCCGAAAGACCACGCCGGCACACAGTCCGAAAACCACGGCGATGGCAGCCGTTCTGCCGAGCTTTTTGGCAAAGGGATGCTCCTGTTTTGGCTTTTTTGTTTTCTTCGGCTTCTGATACGACGGATTCCCATAGGGGTAGGCGTTCTGTCCATAGGGATAGCCATTGGCACCGGGACTCTGCCATGGGTGATTGGCGTTCTGTCCAGGCTGGCTTGCATACATATTCCCTGTATAGGGAGCGGAATTAACGCTTTGCCCGGCTTGCGCGGCGGCGTTGCCCGCAAAGGAGTCTGTCCCTGTCGGCGTCTGAGGGGCGTTCATGCTTTCCTGCGGCTGGGAAGCTGTTTGCGATGCGCTTACGTTCTCCTGCGCCTGGGGCTGGGAGGGGCTCCGGTTTGGTTCGTTTGTATTATTTTCGGGAAACAGAGAATTTCCTCCGGTTTGGTTCATATCCATAGAGCATTTCCTTTCCGCGGCTTTCATCGCCGCTGTTCTTTTATTTGCCCGCATTGTAACGCGCCAAACTTGAAGATGGATTGAAAAAAACGGCAGGAAAAAAAGTTCACATTTTCCGCCGTTTTTATTCATTATATTATGCGGTTTCCTGCCGAAAAATTACTTATTGGCAATCAACACATTCGCCAGCTGCTCCAGCTCGTCCAACTGCTGCTGTTTGACCGCAGAGGGAATGGTAACCGTCGGCGCGAGGATGGTGATCTCCTTCATGCTCTCAAAGCAGGCACGCATCCATTTGCCCGCCATCGGCGCCCAGGTGCCGTTCTCAATCAGAGCGACCTTGCGCTTCTGGAAATTTTTGGCTTTCAGATGGGCAAGGAAATCCTCCATGCAGGGGAACAGTCCGCCGTCGTAGGTTGCACAGGCTGCCACCAGACGATCGTACCGGAACGCGTCCTCCACCGCCTCCGCCATATCACACCGGGCGAGATCCATCAGAGAAACTTTGGGGGCGCCTTTCTCGCGCAGCATCTGCGCCAGCGCCTGCGCCGCCTGTCGGGTATTACCGTGGATGGAGGCATAAGCGATCAAAATGCCCTCACTTTCCGGCTCGTAGCGGCTCCAGGTATCATAGAGTCCGATATAATAAGAAAGATTCTCTTTCAAAATGGGACCGTGCAGCGGACAGATGATCCGGATATCCAGCCCCGCTGCCTTTTTCAGCAGCGCCTGTACCTGCGCGCCGTATTTGCCGACAATATTAAAATAATACCGCCGCGCCTCACATGCCCAATCCTCCTCGGTATCCAAAGCGCCGAATTTGCCGAAGCCGTCGGCGGAAAAGAGAATTTTTTCATGGGACTCATAGCTGACCATGACCTCGGGCCAGTGAACCATCGGCGCCAGATAGAAGGTCAGCTGATGTTCGCCCAGAGAGAGGGTGTCGCCCTCTTTGACCGTAACGGCGCGACCGGAAACATCGATATCAAAAAAGCGGGAAAGCATCGTAAAGGTCTTGGCATTGCCGACCACCTTCGCGTTGGGATAGGTCTCCAGAAACTTCTGCACATTGGCGGCGTGATCCGGCTCCATATGGTGAACCACCAGATAATCGGGCGTTCTGCCATCCAACACAGCCTCAAGATTGCAGAAATATTCCTCCGTTGCACGGCGGTCCACAGTATCCATCACCGCGATTTTTTCATCCAGAATCACATAAGAATTATAGGACACGCCATGGGGGATGACGTACTGGCTCTCAAAAAGGTCCAGGGTATGATCATCGACGCCGACATAGCGTACAGC
>CASFQZ010000073.1 GCA_949296825.1 uncultured Eubacteriales bacterium | reverse complement strand
GGTAAGCATACAGAACTTTTTCAATGGGTCTTACCTTGAAACGGGCAAAAATCCGCTGCCAATAGTCGAAGTCCTCTGCCAGGAACAACGCAGGGTTATAGTCGCCCACCAGCGCGTAGACCCGGCGCCGGTACATAAAGCACGCGCCCACAATGTTGGTGCCAACAATTTTGCGCAGCTCCATATTTTCGGGCATAATCCATTCGTCAATTTTCTTCCCGTCCTTGTCAATCACATCACAGGAAGCAAAAACGAAGCCGAGGCGGCTGTCCGATTCCAACGTTTTCACCATGGTTTCAAACGCATCGGGGTAGTAAATATTATCATCCGAGGTCCAGGTCAGATAATCGCCTACCGACATGGCAAACCCCCGGTTCAGGCTGCGGGGCAGCTGCATATTTTTGGGATTTTTATAGTAAAAAATCCGCTTATCCTTTTTTACATACGACTCGGCAATCTCCTTCGTACGGTCGGTAGAGCCGTCGTCAATGATAATCAGCTCCCAATTCGTATAGGTCTGCGCCAGAATGCTGTCGATGCTTTGCGTCAAATAGGTTTCCCCATTAAAAACCGGAAGCACGACCGATACCTTTTTGTCCATAAACAAACACCTCTCTCAGTTAAAATGACGCATAATATGATCCGCAATTTGTATACAGGCAGTACCGTCGCCGTAAGGGTTGACAGCCTTTGCCATTGCTTCATAAGCCTGCCGGTTCTCCAACAGCTCACAAAACGCCTCATATATCGGCTCCTCCTCGGTGCCGACCAGCTTCAGTGTTCCGGCAGCCACGCCCTCCGGGCGCTCGGTGGTGTCGCGCATGACCAGCACCGGCTTACCCAGGGCGGGCGCCTCCTCCTGAATGCCGCCGCTGTCGGTTAAAACCAGAAAACTTCTTGCCAAAAAATTGTGAAAATCCAAAACATCCAGCGGCTCAATCAGCCGGATGCGTGTATCGCCGCCAAGTTCTTCGTCCGCAATGCGCCGAACCGCCGGATTGAGATGAATCGGGTAAATCGCCTTTACATCCGGGTGGGAATCCACGGTACGCCGAATGGCGCGGAACATATGGCGCATCGGCTCGCCGAGATTTTCACGCCGGTGGGCGGTAATTAAAATCAGCCGGCTGCCCTTCGCCCATTCGAGCTGCGGGTGGGCATAATCCGCCCGAACGGTGGTTTTCAGCGCATCGATGGCGGTATTGCCGGTGACAAAGATGGTTTTATCGTCCCGTCCTTCCCGCAAAAGATTCTGCCGCGCCTGTTCGGTGGGCGCAAAGTGCAGCGCCGCCGTCAGGGAAATGGCCTGGCGGTTAAATTCCTCGGGAAACGGGGATTGCAAATTATAGGTGCGCAGCCCCGCTTCCACATGGCCGACGGGAATCTGCGCGTAGAATGCCGCCAGCGATACCACAAAAGCGGTGGTAGTGTCCCCGTGTACCAACACCAAATCGGGCTGCACCTTTTGGAAGATTTGATGAATGCCCGCCAAAATCGCGCCGGTAATATCGTACAGCGTCTGACCGGGTTTCATAATATCCATATCATAATCCGGCGCAACGGAAAAG
>CASFQZ010000072.1 GCA_949296825.1 uncultured Eubacteriales bacterium | reverse complement strand
CATAGTACAATTTCACTGCTTTCTATGTGTTTTTTTCGGCAATTAAATTATACTATGAAAGCGGCAACCGGGCAACCTTTTTCTGGTCACCCGGTTGTTTTTTCTTTTTGCAGGGCTGCCTTAGTGCGACAGCCCCTTTTTCATTTACATCTTGCTGAAAGGGACTCGAACCCGGAGAAAACCCTGCGAGCTTTTTCGGAGCACGCGGGTTTTTTGATACAAGAAATCGTGCTGCCTTTATTCCGCAGGGGCGGGAATTTTGCCGCCGGTGAAATTTAATATATATTTGCCGACGCGAAAAATCAAAGTGGGGCTTTGGCTATGGTCGGCATAGGTGGTCATGGCGCTAACCGCATAGCCTTCGGCGCCGTTCAGCGTGATCTCGTACAGGAAGCTGTCCGGACTGCGGTCGGAGAGACGGTAATTGCCGGTATAGCGCTCGCCGCTGTCGGTATTTTCGATCGTCAGCTTTCCCTTTGCGGCGCGGCAGGTCATATGGAGGGGTTCCGCAGATTCGGACGCGCCCTCCTGCCAGTTTTTCGGGTCAAAATAGACCACCCGACCGCCGTCGTCCTGGATATTGCCCAGACGCCAGGCGATGTCCTCGATGGCGGGCGGCTCGGCGAGAGCGCCGCAGCCGTTAAGAAGCAGCAGCAGAAAAAGCAAAGCAAGGCAAAAGACTTTTTTCATCGCTTGTCAGCCTCCTTTTTGTTTTGGAATCGGAAAAACAGCCCCGCAATTCCCAGCAACAGCGCAAGCAGGACAAAAAGCAGCGCGGCGCCGGGCAAAAGGTCGGCAAAAACTTCCGAAGTGGAGCCGAGCACGTGAATATCCGTTGCCTGATTGGCGCCGCCAATGGGAATCCCGTCGGTATGTAGCCGGGAAAGGCGGGCAAGCAGCAGGAAAAATACCGCCGCCGCCAGACAAAGCAGTGCACCAAGGCATGAGGCGCGGCTTTTGCGCCTTGCCGCTTGCGCCGGCGAGGGGGCGAAGGCGTGGGCGAGCTCTTCGGGGCTGCCGAGGAGCTCTGCGGCTTCACTTTCGGTTTTGCCGTCCCGCAGGGCGGCGTCAAAATCCGCCGCAAGGTCTTGTATAATCCGGTTTTTGGCGGCGCGGCCGGTTTTCAGTGCCCGCCGGACCTGCCGCAGATAGGTCTTTTTTTGGTTCATGCGCCGTCTCCCTCCAGAAAATGCGCGACGGTTTCGGTGTAGCCGCGCCATTCTTCCTTCATTTGCCGCAGCGCGGCTTTTCCCGTGTCGGTGATTTCGTATTGCTTCTGCCGGGTGTCTGCCTGCGCTGCCCGCACCCAGCCCTTTTCTTCCATGCGGTATAACACCGGGTAGATTGAGCCGGCTTTGGGGGCGCGGAAAAAGTCGCCGCCCGCCTGCGACAGCTCGTTTAACATCGCGTAGCCGTGCCGGCAGCGTCCTTCGGCAATCAGCGACAGCAGGATCATTTCCAGCGTGCCGCGTTTGAGCTGTTGTAAATTTGCGCTGTCCATCCTGCCCCTCCTTTTATTTAGCGCCGCTATATAGCGCCGCAATAGAATGATAGCAGAGCGATGTTTTTTTGTCAAGCACTTTGGCTGAAAAATAAAAAAATCCCGCGCAGGCGGGATGGAAAAAGGGCGGCGCGATTCAGGCGCAGGCGTGGACGGCTTTGCCGGTATTGTCACAGGCGGTGACGATGCCGTCAGCGCCGTCGATGTCGCGGATGATTTCTCCGACGGCGGGGGCGTAGATGCGGCAGCCGGACAGGGGATTTTTAATGCTGAGCACCGGCGTGGTGAGCTTTGCCTGCACCTCGCTGCGCTCAAAAGCCAAATCACAATCGAGCATTTCGCAGTTGATCAGCTTTAAGCTTTTGCAATAGCAAAGGGGGTGGGTGCCGATGATTTTGCAGTTTTCAAAGGTCACATCCTCGCAGTACCACGCCAGATATTCGCCCTTGACCACACTGTCGCGCACCAGAACATGCCTGGCGTGCCAGAAGGCGTCCTTGGTGTCAAAGGTGCAATGCTCAAAAACAGCATTTTCGATGTATTGGAAAGAATATTTGCCGGTAAAGCGCACATCGGTGAAGCGCAGGTGCTCCGAACGCAGCATGAAATATTCGCCCTCGGCGTCGCAATCTTCCATCGTGATGTTTTTGACCGACCAGCCGAATTCCGGCGAACGGATATCGCAGCCGCGCACCGTCACATCGGCGCATTCGCGCAGGGCCTTGATGCCGTGCATTTTGGTATTTTCAATGGTAATATGGTCGGAATACCACAGCGCCGCCCGGCAAAGCTCGGTCATTTCGCAATCGCAGATCACAAGGCCGTGGTCATGCCAGAAGGGATAGCGCAGGTTCATAAAGCAGTGCAGTGCCTGAATGTCGGCGCACTCCTTCAGGGCGCTTTCGCCGTCGGCTTCGCCGTCAAAGGCGCAGTCTTTCACCATAAGCGAACGGCTGCCGTACAGCGCCCGCTCCTGATCAAAGGTTTGGTTCTCTATGGTTTTCATCGTTTTTTCTCCTTTTTCAGGTCATCAGCCGCCGGACGCAGTGCTTTCCGCAGCGCGATCCCGTTCCAATGGTATCGTATGCGCCAGAGCAGCATTTTGTGCGCGGCATACCATTCCCTTTTAATTATACCATAAATCCTCCCCGTCAGGGGGGCAGCGGCTCAGCCGCGCTTTTGCCGCAGGCAAAAGGGGTTTATGATACAATGTTCTCAGGTGGGCGTGAAACGCCCGTCGCCGCGCAGCGGGGACAAATCCGCTGTCAAGCGGATTTTAACCTGAGGTTATTATACCATACGTGCGAGGCGGGAATCGTCGCCGAGCGCTATGATACAATGTTCTCAGGTGGGCGTGAAACGCCCGTCACCGCGCAGCGGGGACAAATCCGCTGTCAAGCGGATTTTAACCTGAGGTTATTATACTGCATCGTGTCAAAAAATGTAAATAATGGCTTTGTCCGGCGATGAGAAGGGAGGCGCCGCCGCCTGTCTTGGCGCGCTTTTTTTGCGAAAAAATCCCCGATTTGTCCTCGGGGATTTGGGATTTTTCTTTTGGCTCAGGTTTTAGCCCAGAGCAGGCAGTTGTTTTCGATACGGGCGGTGATTTTGCCGCTGTCTTTGAGGTAGGAAAGATAGGAGCGGACGGTGCTGCCGATCAGGGCGTATTGCTCAAAGGTCAGGGTCTGGTCAAAGGCGTCCAGCACACCCCGCAGGATGGCTTCAAAGGTTTTGCCGTTGCCGCACAGGTTGGTGATGGTTTCGGCAATGCGGCAGATGGTTTCGCGGTTGCAGGCTGCCAGCGCGGCAATCCGGGGCGTCGCCTCGGCGTGGGCGGGGACAAAGAGCGCGGCGGAAAGGCTTTGCACGGTTGTCAGCGTTTGCAGGGCGGCGGCGACATCGTATAAAAACCAGATCGGATGCTTTTCCAGCGCTGCGCTGCCGGAGAGACAGTCTGCCAGAAAAACGACGTCGTCCGGTGTGCGGTAGCCGACCATTTCAAAAAAATGCCCGGGCAGTTGGAGAACAGTAAAGCCCTCGGGCAGGTCACTTTCGGTCAGCGCCCTCGCGTTGCAGGGCTGCGCCAGCAGAAATTTATGCCGCAGCTCCCGGAAGGGGTATCCGCCGTACAGAAACGACGGCTCCAGCAGGGGATGGTTGGTGAAATCGCATTCAATCCCCGGCGCAAAGACGGCGCAGCCGGTTTGCTTTTGCAGGTATTGACAGCCGCCGATGTGGTCGGCGTTGGAGTGGGTCAGGTAGATGGCGGTCAGCTGCCAGCCCTTCTCGTCCAGCAGCTTGCGCAGCTTTCTGCCCGCATCCTTGTCGGAGCCGCTGTCGATCAGGACAACCTCGGTATCACTTAAGCGGTACAGTCCGATCTTGGCGGGGCTTTCGATGTAATAGGTATTGCCGGCGGCATGGATCAGCTCATACATTTATTCTCGTGCCTCCTCAGGGCTGTTGTTTCAGGTGAAAAAGGAATTGGCGGAGCGCTTCCCGGGCGGATTTTTCCGCTTTGCCGAAAAATCCGTGCTCGCCGCTCGGCACCAGCAGCAGGCGGGCGTGGGCGCCGGCATAGGCGGCAAGGGCTTTTTTTGCATAGCGGGGAGCGACGATGCGGTCCCTGCCTCCCTGCACAAGCAGCACCTCGCCCCGGTAAGGGGCGATTTCGGCGAAGGGGTCCAGATCAATGACATCCCGCACATAGATCGCGCCCAGCTTCATCGGACCGCAGTCGATGCGCGCGGGGATGTTTTTCGGGTCGAAGCGGGCAAAGAGCATCCGTCCCGCTCGGGCGTCGTCGGGGATGCAGAAGGCAGGATAAAACAGGACAAGCCCCCGGGGCTTCTGCGCGAGACGGGCGGCGGTCAGCGCCGCGACAAAGCCGCCCTGGCTGCAGCCCATCAGGAGTACATGCTTTGGGTTGAGATAGGGCAGCGTTTGCAGGTAATCAAGCACCGCTTTCAAGTCCTCGACCTCGGTCAGCACGGACATGTCTTCGCTTTTGCCGTCGCTTTTGCCCAGCACGGCGCAGCCGCCGCAAAAATCAAAGGTATAGGCGGCATAGCCGTTCTTTGCCAGCAGCATCGCATAGCCGCGCACCGAGAGCTGATTCGCCATGAACCCGTGGCAGACCACGGCGACGGGCAGCCGGTCGCCCGCCGGGCGGAATTCCGTGCCCCGGATGCACAGGCTGCCCCGACGGCAGGAAAAAGGCCGGATGGAAACAGAGGTACGGCTTGTCATGAAAATCCCTTCTTTCCCTTTGCATGGGGCGTTTTTTTCAGTTTAACACGACAGGGGACGGACTGTCAACGAAAAAAAGTTTTGACAGCTGTGAAAGATTCGTGGATACGCTTGACAGAAAATTGTATATTTATTATAATAATTTGTATACCTTTGTCGTTGCTTCGGCTGCCAACTTATTTTTGTGTTTTGAAAAAGTAAAGAGAGGTTTTGCTATGCCGTCCTTACAGAATCGGATTGAGAACGCCGCGCTGCGGGTGTTTTATCCCTTATTTGTAACCCTGCGCCATCCCCGTCCGCCAAAGGGTCCGATGTTGGATCTATCGAAATTTACGCTGGTCTTTGAAGATGATTTTTCCGATTCGTCCCTGTCCAAATGGACGCCGCGCCTGTCAGGCAGCGGGAAGGCATCCGACATCCGCAAGGGCGGCTTCTGGTCGCCGGAGCAGGCGTTTGTGCAGGATGGGAATTTACATATCCGCACCGAGTGGCGGGACGACGGTCCCTGCGGCGCGGGGTATTACGCGGGGTGTTTGGACACTTCCACGACTTATTTGCAGACCTACGGCTATTTTGAGTGCCGCTGCATCCTGCCCGCCGCCGAAGGAATGTGGTCGGCGTTCTGGCTGCAGTCGCCCCGGGTCGGAAAGGGCGTGCCCGCCGCCAAGGGAATGGAGATCGATGTGTTTGAATCGCCGCTGTACCGGCGGAAGGGCAACAACGCCATCATCACCTCCAACCTGCATTATAACGGCTATGGACCGGAGCACCGGTTTCAGAATGTAGGCTTTTTTATCGCCGACGATCCGTACCGCAAATTCAATACCTACGGCGTAGAGTGGAACGAGCGGGAATATATTTTTTATATCAACGGCAGAGAGACCGCCCGTTCGTCCTTTGCCGGGGTGTCGCAGGGAGAGGAGTTTTTGCTGCTTTCCACCGAGGTGGACGGCACCCGGGGAATGCCCGCCCACGGCTGGTCCGGCAATATCCGGGAGAATCCGGCGGGTGTGCTGCCGGTGGATTTTGTGGTCGATTATGTCAGAGCGTATCAATACAATGACAAGCTGTGAGAGGAGAGCAGCATGGCAGTGAAGAAGCAGACAAAACCGTCAACCAAAAAGCTGTCGAAGCTGTTCGCCAAGGGAAAGGACCTGGCGCAGAAGGTTGTGAAATATTGGAAAACGCCGCCGGAAGGCAGGTATATGAATTATAAAGAGATCCTTTCGTTCTCCGTCGGCGGGCTGGGTGCGAAATTCATCATCTGGGGCATTCCGCAGCTGATGATCAGCGTTGGCAACGCCTTTGTGTGCAACACCATCGGCGTGGGTCCGATTCCGGTCTATGTAATCTGGCTGTTAAGCGTTCTGTCCAGCTTCCCGCTGACGGCGCTGCGCGCCAAGATGATCGACAACGCCCGCAGCATGAAGGGCAAATACCGTCCCTATATCCTGACCATGGGGCTGCCGACGGCGATCATCGGAACGCTGTATGTTTTGTTTCCCTATGAGATCATGCCGAATTTTGTGGTTTACGCCTATATTCTGCTGATCAATGTCGCTTTGCAGTTTTTCTTCAATTTCTATCAGGACGCATACACCAGCCTGATCAATGTTCTTTCGCCCAATACCATTGAGCGAAGCGACGTGATTTCCTTTAAGGCGGTAATCGAGAATTTAGCGCCGTCCATCTGTTCGATTTTTATGCCGCTGGTCGCCAAGCTGATCACCGGCGAAAACACGTTGTACGATTTGCGGGTCTACCGTATCGTCTTTCCTTTTATTTTCTTTGTCGGATTTTTGATTTCGATGCTGATCTATGTCAACACCGAGGAAAAAATCGTTCAGGCGAAGACCCATGTCATTCAGGTCAAGTTTATGGACGCACTGAAAGCGGTGGCGAAGAACAAGTATTTCTGGGTCATTTCGCTGGCGGGCTGGCTTGGCTTTTTAGAGGGCACCGCCAACTCGATCATCGGCTGGATGTACAACTATCAGGGCGTCTGCACCCCGGGACAGTATTCGCTGATCATTACCATCACCGGCAACGCCTCCTTCTGGCCCATGCTGATTGCGCCCTTCTTTATCCGCCGGTTCGGCAAACGGCGCATTTTGATTTTTACCAATTTAATGAGCGTCGGCTTCTTTTCTCTGATGCTGCCCATTGTCCGGCAGACCGATTCGCCTTACGCGATCTGGCTTTTGATGGTCTGCATGTTCGGCAATAATTTCATCACCACCTTCGGCAATCTTTTGGTTACCGGCATCAATGCCGATGTGCGCGATTATCAGCAGTACATTACCGGCGAGCGCATTGACGGTATGTTCTCTGCGGTGGGGCTGATCGGCACGGTGATTTCCCTTGCCACCAGCTTTATTTTGCCGACGTTGTACGATTACGCCGGACTGAACGAGACCGTGCTGCAAATGGTCCGCCCCGGCAGCAGCAATGTGTACGATGTGCTGTACGATCCGTCCTATTTTGCCAACGTCAGCAGCGTGCTGGTCATCGCTTCGGTGGTCGGCGCCATTATGAACCTGATCCCCTATTTCTTCTATGATTTGACCGAATCGCGGCAAAAAGCCATTGTGGCGGTGCTGAAAATCCGCGCCATGTTTGAGGATTTCGGCAACGGCGTATTGCGTCTGGAAAATATGGGTGAAGTGATTTCCATCATCCGTGACAGCGAAAAATATGCCGGCATGACCGCCGGCAAGGCGACCAAGGACGGCATTCGCGCCGCCAAGAAGACCAAAGACAAGCAGAAAATCAAGCAGGCGAAGGCGGAATACCGCCGGATGCGCGAGCTGCCGGAGCAGATAGAAATTGCCCGGATGGTACAGAAGGAGCTGCACCGCTTCGACACCGAAGAGGGCAGGGTCGCGCTGGATTATGCCGCGCAGATGGCGAAGGCGGGGCTGGAGGGCTTTTTGACCGTTAAGGTCCCGACCAAAGAGAAAGCGAAAGCGATGCCCAAAGCCACGCCGGAAGAAAAGGAACGCCGCCGGGAGGCGCTGGCGCTGGCGGAAAAAATGAAATCCGCCGCAAAAGCGACCGGGCAATATTTCCCCCAGGGGATAGAAGCCTTTGACCTTACCGTGTTCGACCAGCTTTTCGCGGAGGAAGATGCGGCGGAACGGGCGATCCACGATACGCTGCAAAGCATGAAAAAAGCCCGGGAAGCGAAAAACGACGCCGCCCTTTCCCAGCTGAAAGAGACGCTGAAGCGTCAGCGCGCGGAAAAGAATGGCATCGAAAAGCGCATTGAGCAAGCCAATGAAGCCCATTCCCGCTATTACCGCGCAGCCCAGCCCTATCTGGACGCGGTGAAGCTGCTGACCCAGAGTGAGAATTACACCCATCTGGATGAGATTATGGCGCAGTACGCGCAGTATGAGAGGGAAAGTGCCATAGCGCAGTAAGAAAGCAAAAAATCCGGACCGTAAAAAAACAGCGGTCCGGATTTTTTTGCTTTGATTCTTTATTCTGCCGGCGGGGCGTCATCCATTGCCGCCGCTTCGGCTTCTTTTTTTGCCCGCTCCAGATCGCTGAGGTTGACCTTTTTCGCTTTCAGGCGGTAGAAGCTGTAGGCAAAGAGCAGCGCGACCATAATCAGGATCGCGTACTGGTCGCCGCTTTTTAAGGTGGTGAACAGGGCGACGCTGATCAGCAGGTCGCAGAGGATGGCGACGATCATGGTGAGATAAAACAGCCCTTTTGGCATATGGAAAAAGCCTTTTTTCCACGCTGCCGGGTATTTTTTGACCAGCCGGAACATCAGGATATTGTTGATCAGGTTCAGCACCATGACCGGGATCATCATCAGAGAGATCAGTGCGTTCAGCCCCACGTCCACAAAAATCGGGACGATGGCAATGATGTACAGGACCAGCATCATGACCCAGGGGTAGCCTTTTTTGTTTTTCTTCCCCAAAAAGGCGGGCAGCCAGCCGTCCTCGATGGTCGCCATCAGCGGGTGCTGGACGCTGGCGATGGCGCCGTACAGGGAGGTGGCGATGGCAAAGCAGGCGCCGCCGATGATGAAGATGACAAAGACCGGATAGGGGAAGATTTCCCGGGCGATGACGCCGAGGTTTTTATCGGCGACTTCCTCCACCGGGACCACGCCGGCGGAAACGATGCCGATCAGGCAATAGACCACGGCAACCACTGCCGAGGCGATCAGGATGGCTTTGGGGATGCTGCGTTTGGGATCTCTGGCGTCCGGGGTCATGGCAATGGGCAGCGTTGCGCCCTGACAGGCGAAGCTCATGGCAGCCACCGCCATGATCAGCCCCGACGCGCCGCCCTTGAAATAATCCCCGCTGAAGGGGTTCGCCGTCGCGTAATCGACCTTTGTCATGCCGACAAAGACATAGACCAGCAGCGAAACAATCAGCACGGCGACCATCACCAGATTGAATTTCGCCATAAATTTCCCGCCGAAAAAGGTAGTCAGGAAAAACAGCGTAATGATGCCGATGGCGATCCATTTTTCGTAGGCTTCGATCTGCGGCACGACGGTGGCGGCGTATTCCACGATGGAAAGGGCATACATGGCGAACGCCAGGCCGGTGAAGACGGTGGAAATGGCGGAAACGCCCACCAGCAGCGGCGGCTGCAGCAGCGCTTGCTGGCTGTAGTTGCCGCCGGGCAGAACAAACATCCCCGCCATCAGCGTTTTGTAGGCGTAGGCGAACAGCACCACCACACACGCCAGCACCAGCGCCAGCGAGATGGAATGGCCGGTGAAGCCGATGCCCATGCTCATGGAAACAAAGATGCCCGAGCCGATGCAGTTGCCGATGCCGTAGCAGGTCAGCTCCGCAACACCTAATTTCTTTTTATTTTCCTTGTTTGGTTGATCCGCCATAAAAGCACCTCTTTCTTACAGATGTTTCAAAATTTCTTTCGGTGTCGGCAAGTCGGTGATGGTCTTGCCGTAATGGGACCAGGCGACCGTTCCGTTTTTCTCCACCAAAACAAAGGCGGAGAGCTGGGTTTCGCGCGGTCCCTGCTCGTCTGCGGGCTCGCCGTCCAGCGCGGTGGCGATGGTGTTGACAAAGTCCGTGTCCAGCAGCCTGCGCACGTGCTTGGCGACCACGCCGAACAGCGTGTCTCCCGCCAGCATCTGCACCACGCCGTCCGCTTCAAAGACATTGTACCGGTCGTACAGCCGTTTATCCGGATCGGCAATCAGCGGGAAGGGATAGCTTTTTTGCGCGGCGCGGAGCGTGTCGAGGGGCGATTGCAGAATCACCATAATTTCGCAGCCTCTGGCGCAAAGCAGGGGATAGGCGGCGCGCAGCATCGCCAGCGTCGCCCGGCAGAGGCTGCATTCATAGTAGCGGGAAAAGACCAGCAGCGTCGGCTTGGCAAGGGGCGGGGCAAATTCCTGTTTTTCGCCGTCGGCGCTGTCGTACCGGAAGGGCTGCAGCGAAACGCCGGGCAGAAGGGTCTGGTGGACGGGCTTGCCGTTTGCCTCCCAGCCGGCGCGGACCTGCTGTACCGCAGCCTGAAAGCGCGCCATGGTTTTTTCCAGCGTTGTGCGGGCGCACGCCAGGTTGATGCGCTGGAAGCCTCTGCCCGCCTCGCCGAACAGCTCGCCGTTGTCCAGATAAATCTGTGCCCCCTCCAGCATCTGTTTCAGCTCCTTATGGGTCATGCCCAGCCCGCGCATATCCAGCCATTGCAGGTAGGTGCCCTCCAGCGGGCAGACGCGGATTTCCGGGAAATGCTCCGCCATAAAGGCTTCGACATATTTCGCATTGCCGTCAATGACCGTGAGCAGCTCCTCAAGCCAATCCTCGCATTGGTTGTAAGCGGTCTGGCAGGCGGTATAGGCGAAAATATTCAAATCCATTTGCAGGTTCAGCATCCCACAGGCAATGGTTTTCGCCCGAACGGTGGGATTGGAGATGATGATATTCGACCCCTGCAGCCCCGCCAAATTAAAGGTTTTGCTCGGCGCGGTGCAGACGGCGATGCGCTGTTCCAGCCGAGGGTCCACCGTAGCGAAGACGGTATGGGTATAGCCGGGCAGGATCAGGTCGTGATGGATCTCGTCGTCAATGATGAACAGGTCGTTGTCACAGCAGATGTCCGCGACCTTTTGCAGCTCCTCGCGCGTCCAGACCCGCCCGACCGGGTTGTGGGGATTGCAGAACAGCAGCGCTTTTGTTTTCGGCGCGGCGGCTTTTTTACGCAGGTCGTCATAGTCGATGGTATAATAGCCGTCCCGCTCCAAAAGGGTGCTGTAAATGATTTTTCTGCCCTTCGCCAGCACCGCCATATCGAAAGGATAATAGACCGGCGTCAGGATGATGACGCCTTCGCCGGGCTTGGTGACCGCGTCGATCAGCAGCCCCAGCGCATTGACCACGCCGGGCGTATTGACAATCCATTCCTTCCGGATCAGGTAATGGTGACGGCGCGCCATCCAGCGCTGCACCGCCTCCAGATAGTCGTCGGTGGCGTGGGTATAGCCCAGAACGGCATGGCAGGCGACCTCCTTTAGCGCCTCGACGATGGGCGGGGCAGTGGGAAATTCCATATCCGCCACCGACAGGGGGATCGCGTCCGGCTTTGCGCCGTTGACGCTGTCCCATTTGGTGGAGCCGCGTTGGGCGCGGTCCGGCACGGAAGTAAAATCGTATTTCATGGCAGCACCTCCGAAAGGGGCAGTATCCCCTTTTTTGTTAAGCAGCTTAATTGTACTATTTTTTCTTGACAGTGTCAATGATTTTTGTTAAAATATTAGAGATAATAGTTAAATTATGGAGGGTTTGTTGTGCAGCCGGTCATTGGGATGCCCCAGATGGGCAATGATTTATTCCGGAAATACATGAAAAGCAAGTATGTGCAGAGCCTTGCGCGGGCAGGCGCTTCGGTGAAGTGGATTGAGGTGGACGACCCGAAGGCGGCGTCGCGGGAGACGGTGGGCTGCGACGGGCTTTTGCTGCCCGGCGGGGCGGATGTGGACCCGGCGCGCTATGGGCAGGCAAGAAGCGAAGCCTGCGGCAAGCCCAACGTCCTGCGGGACGAAGCGGAGATACAGATGCTGGCGGCGGCGCTGGACGCCGGAAAGCCGGTGTTTGCCATTTGCCGGGGAATCCAGGTGGTCAATGTCTTTTTCGGCGGGACGCTTTTTCAGGACATCCGGGAAGCGCAGCAGGTGAAGCATATGGATTTTTTCTCCCGGGCGCGAAGCTGTCATCCGATTGATATCCACGGGGATTCGCTGCTGCACCGCCTGCTTGCCTGCGAAAGGACGGAGGTCAACAGTATGCACCATCAGGCGATCGACGCGCTGGGCGAGGGACTGCGCGTCACCGCCGAAAGCGGCGACGGCTTTATAGAGGCGGTGGAGGCGGCGGATTATCCCCGCCTTTTGGGCGTGCAGTGGCACCCGGAGCATATGAGCCGCAGCAGCGCCCGGCAGCAGGCTTTGTTTGACGCCTTCGTGCGCTGCTGCGGAGAAGCAAAATGAAGAAAGAAGAGCAGATCCGCTTTTTGACCCGGGAAGCGGAAAAATTATATACCTTTGTGTTTGAGAGCTATGCGCTGTATTCCGCTGCCCGGGATTATGGCAACGGCGAAAAAATGACCATGGCGGAGATTCACACGCTGACGCTGATTGCTGATCATCCGGGCATTTCGGTCGGCGGCGTTGCCGACATGTGGAATCGTACCCTGAGCGCCGCTTCACAGAATATCCAGAAGCTGGCGCAGAAGGGGCTGATCGAAAAGAAAAAGGAAGAAGGCAACGGCAAGACCGTCCATCTGTACACCACCGAAGAGGGAAAAACGCTGTCGGAGCGGCATAAGGATTATGACCGCCGTCAGCTGACAGTAGCGGCGGAGGAAATGCTGCGCGTCCACTCCTTTGCGGAGCTGCAGGCAACGCTGCGGGTGATGGAGAGCGGCATTTTGTTGATGGAGAAGATCCAAAACGCGGAAGAAAAAGACTGAACAAGAGAAAAGAGGGATGGTTTGCAAGTATCCAACAAGAAGATCGATCAGGGAAAAGCCTTTGACTGGGGACGGGTTTCTTCTGATTATGCAAAATATAGAGATGTTTATCCCCCGGTTTTTTATGAGAAGATCCTGCGCCGCGGATGCTGTACGGCAGGGCAAGCTGTGTTGGATCTCGGAACGGGGACGGGAGTTCTTCCCAGAAATCTTTACCGGTACGGCGCCAAATGGACGGCGGTGGATCGTTCCGAACGGCAGATTGCACAAGCCAAAGTCCTTTCTGAGGGAATGGATATTGCGTATTATACCCTCCCGGCGGAGCAGCTGGATTTTCCGGAGGAAGCCTTCGATGTGATTACCGCCTGTCAATGTTTCTGGTATTTTGACCATGAGGAAGTCATGCCCCGGCTGCTTCGGATGTTAAAGCCCGAGGGCAGGCTTTTGGTGCTGTATATGGCGTGGCTGCCCTTTGAGGATCCGATTGCGGGCGCCAGCGAGCGGCTTGTGTTGAAATATCATCCGACCTGGAGCGGCGCGGGGGAGCGGATGCATCCGATAGAGCTTCCCGATTGCTATCGGGCTGCTTTTGAGGTCGCGTACCACGAGGAATATTTACAAAAGATACCGTTTACCCGCGAAAGCTGGCACGGTCGAATGAAGACGTGCCGGGGCATCGGCGCGTCTCTTTCCGAGGCGGAAATCGCATCGTGGGAGAGGGAGCATAAAAAACTGCTTGCGCAGATCGCGCCGGCGGCGTTTGAGGTTTTGCACTACGCGGCGATGGCGGAATTGAAAAAGAAAAAATAGAGCGTTGATTCCGCCGCGTTAACAGCGGCGCGAAGAAAAAGGACAGACGGAAATAAGGCAGCGAGCGGCAGCCCGGGCAAGGGCGGCGCTGGCGGCAAAAGAAGGACCGCCCCACAGTACCTTGCGTTTTGCAGGGTGCTGCGGGGCGGTTTTTTGCGGGACACTTCAACGGCGGGCGATGAAAAACAGGCGGCGAAAGGGAAAGAGAATGCCGCCGTCGGGCAGAGGGGGGTAAAGGGGAACGGCTTGCTCGGTCAGTGCGTCGGTAAAGGCGCGGGCGGTGGTTTCGTCCAGTGCCGCCAGATAGGGCAAAAGCTTTGTGCCCCGAACCCATTCGGTCAGCGCTCCGTGATCGGGCAGATGGTGGTAGTAAATGGTTTCCCAGACGCGGCAGGATGCGCTGCATTTGCTGAGTACGGCGTAATATTCCGCCGGGGCGGGCACATCCTCCCTTTCTTTTTCGATGTGGGTCGGGTTCCATACCTCCTGTCTCGTCAAGGTGTGGATCAGGCGGAAAAACGGCTCGTCGTTGTTGCGGGGAATTTGCACCGCCAGCGCGCCGCCGGGGTTGATATGGCGCATCCATTCGGGCAGCAGAGCAAGGTGGTCGGGGACCCATTGGAGACAGGCGTTGGAGAAGATCAGATCATACTGCCCGGTGATTTTGCGCGCGTCCTGGTTTTGAAAGTGCAGATCGGGGTGCTCTTTTTTGGCGCGGCGGAGCATATCCTCCGCCGTATCGACACCCAGAATATCTGCGTCGGGAAAAGCTTTTTGCAGCACCCGGGTGCTGTTGCCCGGTCCGCAGCCGACATCCAGGATCGTTTTTGGTGTCAAACCGGCGAGCTGCTTTACCAGATCCAGCGACGGCTGTGTGCGCTCTGCTTTGAATTTCAAATATTGCGCGGCATTCCAATGGTCCGGCATATCGAGTCCTCCTTTTTTTTGAAAAAAGCTCCCTTTGGCGCTGCCAAGGGGAGCTTTTCCGGTTAATCTTCCGCTTTCTTTTTATTGATGCCGTAAATCACGCCGAAGGAGACCACGCCGACGCTCAGGAGGGCAAAGAGGATAATGCCGACCTTGGCGGTGGTGGAAAGGGTTTCGATTTTTTCCTCGGGCAGGGAGGTTGTTTCCGTTGCAGTGGGAACGGTGGTCGGGGCGGTGGTCAGCTCCACCAGAACGACCTCGGTGACAACCGCGCCTGCCGGGTTGGTGATGGCGATGCGCGTGGTGGGCGGGATGGTTGGCGAGGCGGCTGACGCAGAGGTCGGCAGCGTCGCGCCGCCGGTCATGACGTCCTCCTGTTGGGAGGACTGTTGGTTTTGCTGGGTGGTGGCGGGCGGGGTGTATTTGGTATAAAGATTTTCCGGCGTATAGTTGATGATGTCCGTGCCGCCGTTTGCATAATACTGCCGGATGGAGGAAAGGGTTCGGTTGGTCAGGTAGGCGTTCGGTATCAGATCAACCAGAACTTGCGCGCCCAGGTCGGTCAGATGGGCGCCATCGGTGGTATAGGGGGCGTAGATGCGGGTCGCGTCCTGGGGGTCGTTGAGTGCGTCCACGCTGATATAGCCCGCGCCGGAGGAATAACGCAGCCAGTTGTTCAAAACCGCGCGCATATCATCCGCCCGCTGGCTCCAGGTCAGGTCGTTTTCTTCCGCACCGTAAAATTCGCGTTGATAGCCCTTCCATGCCTGTCTGCCGAAGAAGTAAATGGCAATGCCTTTCTCCTGCGCCATGCGGATCAGCTGCTGGTACCCGGCGATGATGTCCTCTGTCGTCGAGTGGGGGATCAGCCCGCTCATGGATTTGGTCAGTGGGTGCAGAATATCGTTTATGCCGATTTTAACAAAGACCGCCTTAACGCCGGACTGATCCAGCACATCCTCCTTAAAACGGGTAAGACCCGCTTCGCCGTACAGATGGCTGATGCTGGTCGCGCCGGTGATATCGTGCAAAAGCTGGTTGCCGATGATCGCCTCCTGCGCGACGCCGATGTTGGTCGCGCCGCCGCGGTAAAGCTTTTCAGCCAGATAATAGGGGGAATTGTTCGCCAGGGTGGAATCGCCGAACCAGACCACGCAGCTGTTGCCCTCGCCCCAGGTATCCACCCCGCACAGGAAGGGGGTGGTGTGATAGGTGATGGTACCGGAGGTCAGCGTCAGCGGGGCGTTGGCGGAGAATGTTTTTTCGTCAATCACATTGCCCATTTCCACATAGGAGAGGGCGTTGGTCATGCCGCCGGTGGTAATGGCGGCAAAGGATGCATAGTAAGCGGAAACGGAAATCTTTTCCAGATTTTCGGTATGCATGTCCACTGCGTCGGAGTAGATGGTTTCTCCGGCGGGAATGGAGACAGAGGTGCTGCCGTTGAAGGTGACCGGCAGAGAGGTACCTTCGATGATTTCGGTGTCGCTCAGCTTGCCGGTGCGCGCAACGCGAACCGCGGCGATTTCCAGCGCGGAGGTACCGTAGCGGTTGGAGAAGCGCAGACGCAGCTTTTCGCCGCCGACGGTTGTCTGGATCACGGTGCGTACGCTGGCGTTAATCAAAAAGTCGTTGAAAACCCGCGAGCCGTAATAATAGCCGGTGTGGATCGGCGCGGTGCTCCAGGAGGCAGCCCATGTGCTTTCCGCCGCCTTTGCTTCGGTCGGCGTATAGGGGAATATGGCAAGGCAGCACGCCGCGCAAAGCAGCAGGCACAGCCATCGTTTTAGAGATCTCATCGGAGAAGGACTCCTCTCGAAAATAAATCAAAAAAGAAAAACGCCGCGCATTCGTCTCGGGACGATACGTTAGACGATACAGCGTTATTGTAACATTATTGCGGAAAGTTGTCAATGAAAAGACAGGAATTCACAGACTGTTTATATTTTCCGGAAAAAAGAAGGGGCTGCTGCATTTAGAGGCAAAAAATGCTTAGAAAAGCAAATTTATTTTATCCATATAAAAAGGACTGTCGCACATACAAGCTTTTCTGCTGCATCCATTTGCGTGTGACAGTCCATGTTTTATTCTTTTGCTTTTCGGTCTGCGCTACATGCAACAGGCCCTTTGGTCAGGCAGCCCGGTCGGGCAGGGTGGGGGAGCTGCCGATGGGCTGATACAGACAGGTACGGTGAAAGGAATCGAGCCGTTTGGCTCTTTGCAGCCGCAGAAACCGGCGGAACCGACGGCGGGCGCGGCGCAGGGACAGCCGAAGCTGGCGCGCCGCTTTCTTTTCCCAAAGGACCAGCCGGTCCTGGATTAAAAAAAGAAAAACAAGAAAGAAGCCAAACAGCAGCTCCAGAGAAGTAATGAAAAGATTGGAAATGGTCATATAAACGCCTCCTGTAAAAACGAACAAATGTTTTATTCGTTGCTGTTATCTTACACCCAAAAAGGGGAAAAGTCAAGGGGAAAATCGAACAAATTTTCGACTGAAGGTTTTCCGAAGAAATGGTTTATCGTTCGGATATCTAAAGAATACAACAATATATTGTGGTTGTCAATAGGAAATATACAATATGTTTGATTTTACAAAAAGAGAGCCGAAGAGACGAGGTGTGCGATTTTTCGACACCTCAAAAAGAGCGGCGCCTGCTTTACCGGCGGTGAGGCGAAAAAAACGGAAAAAATTTCCGACTTGCTTGAAAAAAGTATTTATATTCCTGCTATTATGTGGTAAAATAAAACATCATGCGGTTCTCTGCCCTGAAAGGGGATGGAAACCGGAACGGTTTGAGGATGTCTTATGTTTGTTGATCAAGTGACCATTTCTCTGCGCGCCGGCAACGGCGGCGACGGCGCGGTAACCTTCCGCCGGGAAAAATATGTCGCGGCGGGCGGACCCGACGGCGGCGACGGCGGCAGAGGCGGCAATATTGTGTTTGAGGCGGACAGCAATCTGTCCACGCTGGCGGATTTTCGCTATAAAAGAAAATATAAGGCGGAAAACGGGATGCCCGGACGGGGCAGCCGCTGCAGCGGCAAAAGGGGCGCGGATCTTCTGATTCGGGTGCCCTGGGGGACGGTGATCCGTGAGGCGGAGTCCGGCAGGGTGCTGGCGGATATGTCCACCGGCGAGCGGTTCATCGCCGCCAAAGGCGGCAGAGGCGGCTGGGGCAACACCCATTTTGCCTCCTCGACCCGGCAGGCGCCGCGTTTTGCCAAAGCCGGCGTGCCCGGCGAGGCGCTGGATGTAATTTTGGAGTTGAAGCTGCTGGCGGATGTGGGGCTTCTGGGCTTTCCCAACGTAGGCAAGTCCTCGCTTCTTTCGGTGGTCAGCGACGCCAAGCCGATCATTGCCGATTATCATTTCACCACGCTGACGCCGGTGCTGGGCGTGGTGCGCATGGGACCGGAGAGCAGCTTTGTGATGGCGGATATTCCCGGGCTGATCGAGGGCGCCGGGGAAGGCGTCGGACTGGGGCATGAATTTTTGCGTCATGTGGAGCGCTGCCGCCTGTTGATCCATGTGGTGGATGTTTCCGGCAGTGAGGGCAGGGATCCCATCGAGGATTTTGAAACGATCAACCGGGAGCTGGCGGTCTTTAATCCGGAACTGAGCGCCTGTCCGCAGATCGTCGCCGCCAACAAGGTGGATCTGGCGACCGAGGAACAGCTGGCGCGGTTCCGGCGGTTTGTGGAAGAGGAAAAGAAGCTGCCCTATTTTGAGATCATCGCGCCCATCGCCGAGGGTACGGCGGAGTTGATTCGTTTTACGGCGGCGCGGCTTGCCCAATTGCCGCCGGTGAAAATATATGAAAAGGAAGAAATTCCCGAGCAGTACCTGATTTCCCGCCGGGGCAAGGGCAATGCTTTTGCCGTCACGGAGGAAGACGGCGTGTATTATGTGACCGGCGAATGGCTGGTGACGATTTTGAACCGGACCGACCCGGACGATTATGAATCCCTGCAATATTTCCAGCGGGTGCTGCGCAAGAGCGGCATCATTGACGCGCTGGTGGAAAAGGGTATCCAGGAGGGCGACACGGTGGATATTTACGGATTGGAGTTTGAGTATGTCCCTTGATTCTGCGGAAAAGATCGGCTTGATGGCGGGCGGCGCGCCGCTGAGCGAAAAGCAGGCGGCGCAGCAGAGCGTTCATGTGCTGGCGTTTCTGGGTGACAGCGTATATTCGACCCTGACGCGGGAATATGCCGTGCGGCACACCGGAGGCAGGGCGGAGGATATGCACCGGTTTTCGGTATCGGAGGTGAACGCTGCGGCGCAGGCGCGTTCCTTTTTGCGGATTCGGGAGCGGCTGAGCGAAACGGAGGAAGCGGTTTACCGCCGCGCGCGCAACGCCCACTCGTCCCATACGCCAAAAAATATGAGCGAGGGCGAATATCACAGCGCCACCGGCGTGGAAGCGCTGTTTGGTTACTTATATTTAAGCGGTCAGTTTTCACGAATGTATGAATTGTATTTCGCGATGGTGGAGGGCTGACCGGAAAGGCGGCGCAAATATGGCGAAAGAAAAAAAGAAACGGCAGCCGAAGGAGCCGGGCTCGTACACGGCAAGGACCTTTGCGCTGGATGCCCTTTCGTTTACGGCGGGCAGCGCGGCGATTGCGCTGTCGGTCAATATGTTTACCGCACCCAATCAGATCGCGCCCGGCGGGGCGACGGGGCTTGCCACGGTGATCAATTACCTGAGCGGCTTTCCCATCGGCGTGACGATCCTGTTGTTGAATCTGCCGCTGTTTCTGGTGGCGTGGAAGGTTTTCGGCGGAAAATTTCTTCTGCGCACGGCGGTGATGACCGTGATGAGCTCGGTTTTCATCGATGTGGCGGAGCTGTTTATTACCCCCTATTCCGGCGATAAGCTGCTGGCGGCGCTGTTCGGCGGCGTGCTGTCCGGCGTGGGGTATGGGCTTGTCTTTGTGCGCGGCGCGACCTCCGGCGGTACCGATATTATCAGTATGCTGATCAAGCGCCGTTACCCTCATATTCCGGTCGGCACGCTGGTCATGATTCTGGATATGGTCATTGTGGTGCTGTCCGGCTTTGTGTACCGGAATATTGAAAGTATGCTTTACGCGGTGATCGTTTTCTTTATTTCCGGCAGGGTGGTCAATTATCTGACCTACGGCGCGGGCAACGGCAAAATGATTTTGGCGGTCAGCGACAACGGCGCAGAAATTGCCGAAAAGGTTATTTCCGAAACGCGGCGGGGCGTGACCGTGATTCCCGTACAGGGCGCCTACACCGGCGAGAGCAAAAAAATGCTGGTTTCGGTGGTGCGCCCCGCCGAGGTGCATAAGATCTATTCCATCATTCGCCGCTGTGATAAGGATGCTTTTGTGATCATTGCCCGGGCGGACGAAATCCTCGGGCTGGGCTTTAAGCGGGATGATAATGTATAATAATATTGTATAATATATAAGGATAAAGGAAAGAACAGGAAGAAATGAAAGAACGCAAGGAACACATCCGCAATTTTTCCATCATTGCCCATATCGACCATGGCAAATCCACGCTGGCGGACCGGCTGCTGGAGCTGACCGATTCGGTGGATGAGCGGGACATGAAGCAGCAGCTGCTGGATGATATGGATCTGGAGCGCGAGCGGGGCATTACCATCAAAGCCCATGCCGTTACGCTGCAATATACCGCCGACGACGGAGAAACCTATACGCTTAACCTGATCGATACGCCGGGTCACGTGGACTTTAATTATGAGGTTTCCCGCTCCCTTGCCGCCTGCGAGGGCGCGGTGCTGATCGTGGACGCGACCCAGGGCATCGAGGCGCAGACCATTGCCAATACCTATCTGGCGCTGGACCATAATCTGGAGCTGGTGCCGGTAATCAATAAAATCGACCTGCCCGCCGCCGATCCGCAGCGGGTTGCCGATGAGGTGGAAGAGGTCATCGGGCTGGACTGTTCTGAAGCGCCGCTGGTTTCCGCCAAAACCGGCGAAAATGTCCGCGCGGTGCTTGAACGCATCGTGCGGGATATCCCCGCCCCACAGGGGGACGACGACGCGCCGCTGCGCGCGCTGGTCTTTGACTCGGTCTATGACAGCTACAAGGGCGTGATCGTCTATGTACGGATTATGGACGGAAAAATCAAGCCCGGCGATACCATGCGCATGATGGCAACCGGCGCGGAATTTACCGTGGTGGAGGTGGGGCATATGCGCGCCACCAGCCATGAGAGCTGCGGTGGACTGGTGTCCGGCGAGGTCGGTGATATCACCGCCTCCATCAAGACGGTCCGCGACGCGAAGGTCGGCGATACGGTCACCACGGCGGCGAACCCCGCATCCCAGCCGCTGGCGGGCTACCGCAAGGTCAACCCGATGGTTTTCTGCGGCATCTATCCCGCCGACGGGGCGGATTATGAAAACTTAAAGGAAGCGCTGGAAAAATTACAGCTCAACGACGCGGCGCTGTCCTACGAGCCGGAGACCTCCGGCGCCCTGGGCTTTGGCTTCCGGTGCGGCTTTTTGGGGCTTCTGCATCTGGAAATCGTGCAGGAGCGGCTGGAGCGCGAATATGATCTGGATCTGGTGACCACGGTCCCCAGCGTTATTTATAAGATTTATCTAAGGGATGGAACGATGAAGCAGATCGCCAACCCCACCGAATATCCGGACCCTGCCGTTATCGATTATTGCGAGGAGCCCATCGCCGATGCCCATATCTTTTCTCCGCCGGACTATGTCGGCGCAATCATGGAGCTTTGTCAGGAGCGGCGCGGCGTATTCAGAAATATGGATTATCTGGCGAAGGACCGGGTGGATATTCACTATGAGCTGCCGCTGAACGAGATCATCTATGACTTTTTTGACGCGCTGAAATCCCGCACCCGGGGCTATGCGTCCTTTGACTATGAACTGAAGGGCTATGCCCGTTCGCAGCTGGTGAAGCTGGATGTGCTGCTCAACGGCGACATGGTGGACGCGATGTCCTTTATCATCCATTCCGATAAGGCTTACGGCAGAGCGCGGAAAATTGCGGAAAAGCTCAAGGATAATATTCCCCGTCAGATGTTTGAAATCCCGATTCAGATCGCCATCGGCGGCAAGATCATTGCCCGCGAGACCGTCAAGGCGCTGCGCAAGGATGTTTTGGCGAAGTGCTATGGCGGTGATATTACCCGCAAGAAGAAGCTGCTGGAAAAACAGAAGGAAGGCAAAAAGCGGATGCGCTCCTTCGGCACGGTGGAGGTGCCCCAGGAGGCGTTCATGGCGGTATTGAAGCTGGATGACGATAAATAACCGCCGAAATACATAAGATTGTGGACCATAGAAAGGATTGAGTTTTCCATGCAGAAAACCCCCGTAATTATTCTCCCCGGTATCGGGCAGTCCCGCGTACAGGTCGTGGATGAAAACGGTCAGGCAGTGCGGGACGCGTGGCCCCTTTCCGTTGAGGCGGAACAGGTGCTCGGTCCGCTGAAAGGACCGTTGATGAAGATGATGCTGTTCCGGCGGGACGGCGGCTTTTCCGACGCGGCGGCGCGGGTCATTGCCTCCATGGTTGAGGATCTGACCTCTCTGCCGGACGGCAGCAGCAAATACCCGCTGAAGGCGCAGCGCTGGGAATTCCCCGTATCGGAATACGATGAAAAACAGAAAAAATATCTGGATCGGATGGTGCCGTCAAAATTTCTGGTGGAAGCGGTCGGTGCGGAAAATGTCTTTTTCTTCGCCTATCATTCCTTTGGCGACGCCTTCGGCATAGCCGACGAGCTGGACGCTTACATACAGAGCGTCAAGGCGCGCACCGGCAGTGAAAAGGTCCATCTGATGCCGGTCAGTCTGGGCGGCGTTCTGGCGCTGGCGTATCTGGACCGGTACTGTGAGAAGGGTGATGTGGACCGGGTCATCAGCGTTGCCGCCGTCTGGGGCGGCACCCATCTGACCTCCGATATTATGGAAGCGAATTTTGACTGGTCCGACCCGAAAAAGACGCTGCACGCGCTGGGCGAAAAAACGGAAAAGACCTTTGCCGGTCTTTTGGATATGCTGCCGGAGGGCGTGGCGGAGACGACGCTGACCAAATGCGCCGAAGCCATTGCCGGGGCGATTGCGGTCAACTCCACGATGATGTGGGGTACCGTGCCCAGAGACCGGTATGTGGTCCTGCGGCAGAAATATCTTCTGGACGGACAGCATGAAAAAATTCTGGCTGCCGCAGATCGGCTGCATAAGCTGCATGTGGAGCAGCAGGACTTCGTGGACCGGCTGCGCGGGGCGGGGGGTTCCCTGTTTTTGCTCTGCGGCTACGGCAAGCGGCTGTTCGCGCTCTGCGGCTCGGGGGAGGTGCTCAGCGACGGCATCGTAGACACTTCTTCCGCGTCGATGGGCGCCAAGTGCGCGCCCGTGGGGCATACCTTTGAGGTCAGCGACAGTGGGACCCTTTCGCCGGACGGCATGGTGGATGCTGCGACCTGTCTTTGCCCGGACAGCACCTGGTTCTTTGCCGGTCAGGGGCACGACGCCTTCGCCGGCAATGATGCGGCGCTGCGTCTTTGCGCCCGTATCGCCTCCGACCCCGGGTTTACGGGGGTGGAAAGCGATCCGGCGTTCCCGCAGTTCAACGGGTCAAGGGATCTGCGCAAGCTGGAAAAAACGGAGCTGCCCCGTCTCATGGCGCTGGACGACGAAGAGCTGACCGAGCAGCAGAGAGCGAAAAAAGCCGAACTGCTGGAGGAATACGACGCCCTTTGCCGCAAGACAATTTTGACCGGCAACAGTGAAACAGACGCGCTGCGCGCGCGCATGGCGGCGTTTTTGGCGGAGCTTTCCGGAATCGGGGAAGCGTAAGGGAAAGGAGAGAGCGTGTTATGCCCGAGAGCATTGCAGCGATAGAGCATGTCAGCAAATCCTATGGCAAACATCTGGTGCTGGATGATATTTCCTTTGAGGTGCCGGCGGGGAAGATTGTCGGTCTGCTCGGCGCCAACGGCTGCGGCAAGACCACATTGATGAAGATTATCACCGGCTTGATTCATGATTATTCCGGCAAGGTGACAATCGCCGGGCACCGTCCCGGGGTGTATTCCAAAGCGCGGGTCGCCTTTTTGTCCGATCGCAGCTATCTGGCGGACTGGTTTAAAACGGCGGACGCCATCGATTATTTTGACGACTTTTTTGAGGATTTTGACCGTCCGAAGGCGATGGAGCTGACCGAGCGGTTCGGGCTGGATCTGAACCAGCGGGTCAAGACCATGTCCAAGGGAATGCAGGAAAAGGTGCGGCTCCTGCTGGTGATGTCCCGCCGGGCGGAGCTGTATGTGATGGACGAGCCTCTGGGCGGCGTGGACCCTGCCGCCCGCAGTGTGATTCTGGATATTATTATGAAAAACTACTCCGAGAAATCGACGCTGCTGATTTCGACCCATCAGGTCCATGATTTGGAGCAGTCCTTTAATCATGTGATCATCCTCGGGCACGGCAAGGTGCTTTTAAACAGCGATATTTATGAGATCCATGCGCAGGGAATGAGCGTGGAGGAAAAATACAGGGAGGTGTACGGCAATGCTTGGGAAGTTGATTAAAAACGATATGAAATCCATGGCGCGGGGCGTTTCCAATATCTATATTGCCGCCTTCATTGCCATCGGCGCCATGGGCGTCTGCCTGTTTTTTGACGTCGGCGTCGGCAAGACCATCTCCTCGCTGGTGCTGCTGGCGGTCAGCATTGCCGCCATTGTGGTTACGCTGATGGCGACCATCGGAGAATTTCGCAAGTCGATGTTCGGCGACCGGGGCTATCTGACCCATACGTTACCGGTCAAAGCGCCGACGCTGCTGTTTTCCAAATGGCTGACCTGTATTTTCTGGATTACCGTTAGCTATTCGGTGGTGTTTCTCTGCCTGTGGCTGATCTATTATTACTGGACCGGCGAGAGCTCCACCGAGGCGCTGATTTATATTTTGCAGTCCCTGCCCGATGTGGGGCTGCCCGCCGAGGATATTATGGTCAAGACCGTGCTTTTGATCGCGGTCAAGATTTTGCTTTTGCTCTGGGTTTTTGTGCTGGAGGTCTTTTTTGTTATCACCCTTGCCAATGTCCGTCCCTTTGACGCGGCGGGCAGCGTCGGACCGATCCTGTACTTTTTTGTGGTGTTCGGGCTGTTGACCTTCTGTTCGTCCCGGCTGGAGCGGGTGTTCAAATCCGCCCTTTTGGTTCATGCCGACGGCTCCTTGAGCCTGACGGCGGACGCGGCGCTGATCGATTCGGTGCGCTTCGCCGGCGGTGCGTCGGTTACGCTGACGCAGATTTATTTCCAGGTCGTGGTCGCCGTGCTGCTGTTTATTGTCACGGCGGAGCTGCTGGAGAAGAAGATCAATCTGAAATAAGGAAGGGGGAACGGCGGATGCTGCTGGATATTTCCGCAGACATCACCCGCGCCGCTGTGTATCCCGGCGATCCGGCGCCCTGCCTTAGCCGGGTACAAAGGCTGGAGGACGGCGATTTCTGTAATCTTTCCACCTTGTTTTGTTGTCTGCACAACGGCACACACGCCGATGCGCCCCTGCATTTTGTGGCGGAGGGCAAAACGATCGATCAGATGCCCCTGCGTCCATTTATCGGCTTCTGCCATGTCATCTCCGTGCCGGAGGGTGTGATTGACGAAAGGGTGGTGCGCGCCCGCTTCCCCGCCGGCTGTAAGCGGCTTTTGGTGAAGGGCGGCGGCAGGGCGTATTTTTCGCCGGAAGGCGCGAGGGCGCTGGCGGAAACCGGCGTTCTGCTGGTCGGGATCGACGCGGCGTCCGTCGGGGCGGGCGATACCCAGAGCGAGACGCACCGCGCATTTTTGACGCGGGAGATCGCCCTGCTGGAGGGATTGCGGCTGGAGCCCGCGGCGGAGGGGGAATACATCCTCCTTGCGCAGCCCCTGCGGATCGGCGGCGCGGAAGCGGCGCCGGTGCGGGCAGTGCTGGCGGCGGAGGAGGACCTGCGGTGACGGCGCTTCCTGTGGATTTTACCGAAAAAAATCACTGTGGGCGGATGAGTTTTTCTGCTTTGGCTATTGCAATCATTTGCCAAACATTATAAAATTATTCTGAGGATTTTCGGCAATGCCGCAATTCCGGTTCCTGTGTTTCATTGTATATTGTAGATAAGGAGTATAGAGTATGAGTGTGTTAAACAAAAAGACCATTGAAGATCTGGACGTTAAGGGCAAAAGAGTCCTGGTCCGCTGCGATTTCAACGTCAAGATGGAAAACGGCGTAATCACCAGCGATAAGCGCGTGGTTGCCTCCCTGCCCACCATCCAATATCTTTTGGAGCATGGCGCGCGCGTCATCCTCTGCTCGCATCTGGGCAGACCGAAGGGCGCCTTTGATCCCGCCTTCTCCATGGCGCCGGTCGCCGCCTGCCTGTCGAAGTACCTGGGGCAGGAGGTCAAGCTGGCTTCCGACGTGGTCGGCGAATCCGCGCAGCAGCTGGCTGCCTCCCTTAAGGACGGCGAAGCGATGCTGCTGGAAAATGTCCGCTTTGAGCCGGGCGAGACCAAGAACGACGAGCAGCTGAGCAGGAAGTTTGCCGCGCTGGCGGATATTTATGTCAACGATGCGTTCGGTTCGGCGCACCGCGCCCATTCCTCCACCGCCGGCGTCGCCGCTTTTGTGAAGGAATCCGCCATCGGCTATCTGATGCAGAAGGAAGTCGATGTGATGGGCAAGGCGCTGGAGAACCCCGCCAGACCCTTTGTGGCGATCCTGGGCGGCGCGAAGGTCTCCGATAAAATCGGCGTGATTGAAAATCTTCTGGAAAAATGCGATACCCTGATCATCGGCGGCGGTATGGCGTATACCTTTATGAAGGCGATGGGGCACCATATCGGCGATTCCCTGCTGGAGGAGGACAAGATCGAGCTTGCCAGGGAGACCATGGAAAAAGCCGAGAAGAAGGGCGTTAAATTCCTGATCCCCGTGGATAATAAGGTCGGCAAGGAATATAAGCCCGATACCGAAGCGCAGGTTGTCCATTCCGACGAGATTCCCGACGGCTGGATGGGTCTTGACATCGGACCGGAGAGCCAGAAGCTCTTTGCCGAAGCCATCAAAGGCGCCGGCACCGTGATCTGGAACGGACCGATGGGTGTTTCCGAATGGGAGAATTTCGCTGCGGGCACCGTCGCGGTGGCGCAGGCGGTGGCGGATTCCGGCGCGATCTCCATCATTGGCGGCGGCGACTCCGCCGCGGCGGTCAAAAAGCTCGGCTTTGCCGATAAGATGACCCATATTTCCACCGGCGGCGGCGCCTCCCTGGAATTTTTGGAGGGCAAGGAGCTGCCCGGCATTGCCGCCATCGACGATAAATAAGAGGTCGGAAACGGAAAGGAAGATTCCATTATGAATAAAGCTCTCAGACGCCCGGTCATTGCGGGCAACTGGAAAATGAACCAAACCCCTGCCGAAGCGAAGGCGTTGATTGAAGAGATGAAGCCCCTGGTCAAGGACGCGGACTGTGAGGTAGTGCTCTGCGTACCCTTTGTGGATTTGCAGGCAGCCATGGACGCCGCTGCGGGGTCTAATATCCGCATCGGCGCGGAAAACTGTCACTGGGCGCAGAAGGGCGCCTTCACCGGCGAGGTTTCCGCCGAGATGCTCAAAGCCATGGGCGTACCCTATGTGATCATCGGACACTCCGAACGGCGGCAGTATTTCGGCGAGACCGACCAGACCGTTCAGATGCGCGTGCGTGCCGCGCTGGATGCCGGGCTGACGGTAATCCTTTGCGTGGGCGAGTATTTGCAGCAGCGCGAGCAGGGCATCACCGAGGAGGTCGTGCGTTTGCAGACCAAGATCGCGCTGGGCGGCGTTTCCGCCGAAGAGCTGAAGCGGATCATCATCGCCTATGAGCCGGTCTGGGCGATCGGCACCGGCAAGACCGCCACTGCCGCGCAGGCGAACGAGGTCAACCACGCCATTCGTGTTTGCGTCGGCGAGCTGTACGGCAAGGACGCAGCGGACAGGCTGGTGGTGCAGTACGGCGGCTCGATGAACGCCGGCAACGCCAAAGAGCTGCTGGCGCAGCCCGATGTGGACGGCGGTCTGATCGGCGGTGCTTCGCTGAAAGCGGCGGACTTTTCCGTGATTGTCGGCGCCGCTTCGTAAGAATGTTCTTTCCGCGCCGTGAGCTTTCGCGGCGCGGTTTTTCCGCAAGGCAAAAGGAGTTATATCAATGAAAAAACCTTATGTTCTTTGTATTATGGACGGCTTTGGCTATAATCCCGGCGCGAAGGGCAACGCCATCGAGGCGGCGAATACGCCGAATCTGGATCGGCTTTTTGCCGCCCATCCCCATACGCTGATCGGCGCGTCCGGTCTGGATGTCGGTCTGCCGGACGGGCAGATGGGCAACAGCGAGGTCGGACACACCAACATCGGCGCGGGCAGGGTCGTTTATCAGATGCTGGTCCGAATTTCCAAAACCATTCAGGAAGGCAGGCTGATGGAAAACAAGCCGCTTTTTGCGGCGATGCAAGCGTGCAAGGAGAAAAATACCGCCCTGCATCTGGTGGGTTTGCTCTCCGATGGCGGCGTACACAGCCACATTGAGCATCTGTTCGGGTTGCTGGACATGGCGAAGGCGATGGGGCTGACCAGGGTTTATATTCATGCCATCACCGATGGCAGAGACGTTTCGGTGGAGTCCGGCGTGGAGTTTATGCGCCAGCTGGAAGCCCATTGCGCCTCCCTGGGGATCGGAAAAATCGCGACCATCAGCGGCAGATATTACGCGATGGACCGGGATTTTGCCTGGGACCGGGAAGAAAAAGCCTATGCCGCCATGGTGTACGGCGAGGGCGAGCAGTGCGCCAGCGCCGTGGAGGCGATGGAAAGCTCCTACGCCAGGGGCGTGACCGATGAGTTTGTCGTTCCGGTGGTCATTGATCGCGACGGCATGGTGAAGGAAAATGACTCGGTGATTTTCTTTAATTTCCGTCCCGATCGCGCCCGTCAGCTGACCCGTATTTTTGTCGACCCCGCCTTCGACGGCTTCGAGCGCCGGTATGGGATGTTCCCGGTGCAGTTTGTCTGTATGACGGTCTATGATGCGACGATGCCCAATGTGACGGTCGCCTTTGAAAGCGAAGACTTGAAAATGACCATGGGCGAATATATTTCCTCGCTGGGCATGACCCAGCTGCGCATTGCCGAAACCCAGAAATACGCCCATGTGACCTTCTTCTTCAACGGCGGCGTGGAGACCCAGTTCCCCGGCGAGGACCGTATCCTGATCCATTCGCCCGATGTGGCGACCTTTGATCTAAAGCCGGAAATGAGCGCCTATGAGGTCACCGACGCGGTGGTCGAGCAGGTGCTGGCGGGCAAATACGATCTGATCATTATCAACTACGCCAACTGCGATATGGTCGGGCACACCGGTATTTTTGACGCGGCGGTCAAAGCTGTGGAAGCGGTGGATGCCTGTGTGGGCAGACTGGCGGACGCCGTAGAGAAGATGGGCGGCAAAATGATCCTTACCGCCGACCACGGCAATGCCGATAAGATGCTGGACGAAAAGGGCGAGCCCTTTACGCCCCATTCCACCAATCCAGTGCCGGTGCTCACCATCGGACAGGACAAGGCGCTGCGCGAGGGCGGCAGACTCTGCGATTTGTGCCCGACGCTTTTAGAGATGATGCATCTGGCGCAGCCGGAGGAAATGACCGGAGAAAGTCTGATTCTTTCCTGAGCGCTCGATTGAAAAAAACAGCTGATCTTATGATAGACGGCTGTTGAGAAACGAATTTTATCGTTTTTTGGAATGTTTTTGTCTGAAGTTCTAAAAATCGTCGCTTTTTGTGGGATGATTTCTAATATTTTCTATACATATTCTGCTTGACTTTTTTCTGAAGTTGGTGTAGAATACAGTCTGAAAGTAACTTTGTTGCTTCAAAGTATTATTTTGTACGGAGGAAAAGAAATGAAAAAAAGTTCTAAAAGCCTTATGGCTGCGATTGTTTCTGTTGTCCTTGTCCTTTGCATGAGCCTGGTTGTTGTTTTCACGGCTTTCGCCAGCAATGCGCCGGCTGCCGATGCAAACGCAGCTGAGATCACCACGGAAAAGGAAACTGAGCCCGAAGAGACCACCACCGAGCCTGCTTCGGAGCCCGAAGAGACCACCACCGAGATCGTTGAGCCCACCGAGCCCTCGACCG
>CASFQZ010000071.1 GCA_949296825.1 uncultured Eubacteriales bacterium | reverse complement strand
GGTTAAAATCGAGGAGCCGGTGGTGGTAAAGCCCGAAACTATTTCAAAAAACGCATCGGTAAAATTGGGAATATCCCCATTCCATATAAAGGGCAGACAACCGACCACGCTGATCATAATCCAGCTCAGGGCAACACAAACGAACCCCTCCTTGGCGTAAAACACCTGGTTTTTGGGGCGGCGAAAAGAAACAGCCAGCCCCAAAAGAAACGCAAGGGCGCCCACAGCAAAAAAGGCAATACACTCCCGTTCCCGATAACCTGCGCCAACAAAAGCGGGAATGAACATCAACAGACCTTCAATGCGTAAAACATATCCCAAAACATAAAAGATAACCGCAAAATTCATAATCTCTTTAATATATCCCCGACATCTTCTAATTTCTTTTGCCCGGTCACAACGATGACCGTATCCCCCGGCTGAATGGTGTCGCTGCCGCAGGGAATACGAATTTTGCCTCTGCGGTTGATGCCGCAAACCAGCAAATTATCCTTCAGCGGCAACTCCTGAAGCGGGATACCGACCACCGGCGCCTTTTCGCCAATCTTAAATTCCAGCGCCTCCACTTCGTCCTCATTCAGCTTATACAAATTCTCCACATTGTTGCCTACCGCGTTTTGCTTGGCGCGGACATACTGTAAAATATACTCCGCAGTGATATGGCGCGGATAAATCACACTGTCCAGCTCCAGTTTTTCGATAACGCTGTCAAAGGCAATGCGGTTAATCTTTGTAATCACCTTTGCATCGGAAATTTCACGGGCATATAAAGAAAGCAGGATGTTTTCTTCATCGAAGCCGGTAATTGCCACAAAGGCCTGTGTACTTTCCAGACCTTCCTCCAACAGCAGCTCCTTGTCGGTAGCATCTCCCTGAATCACCAGTGCATCCGGCAGCTTTTCCGCCAGCTCCTGACAGCGCGCGCCGTCCATTTCAATAATTTTTACATGGATACCAAAATGCAAAAGCTGCTGTGCCAGATAATACGCCATGGTGCCGCCGCCGACCAGCATGGCGCTTTTAACCGCATGCGTTTCGATGCCGATTTTGCGGAAAAACTTTTGTGCCACCATTGGCTCAATAATAATCGATGCCTTATCTCCGGTTCGCAGCTCAAAATTACCGGAAGGGATGTAGAATTTCCCCTCCCGCTGCACGCTGCAAAACAGCAGGTTGCTTTCAATTTTATTTCTTACATGGTTCAGATTCTTACCGTCCAGCACAGAGCCCTGCGGGATTTTAAAGGTCAGCTGCTCCAGCCGTCCCTTGGCAAAGGTATTGATTTCAATCGCCGAGGGGAAGCGCAAAAGCCGCGACATCTCCGTCGCGGCAGCCAGTTCGGGATTGATAATCATGGAAAGACCGATCTGCTCCCGAATAAACATATTTTCTTTCAAAAAGATAGGATTGCGCACCCGGGCAATGGTGGAACAATGCCCGGTTTTTTTTGCGAACAAACAGCACAGCAGATTCTGTTCATCGGAACCGGTGACAGCAATTAAAATGTCTGCGTCTTTGATATCTGCTTCGGTCAGAGAGGAATAATTCATTCCGTTTCCGCAAATGCCTAAAATATCGCTGTTGGCGCAAATGCTTTGCAGCCGGTCGCCATCCTGTTCAATCACCGTTACATCGTGTCCCTCATCG
>CASFQZ010000070.1 GCA_949296825.1 uncultured Eubacteriales bacterium | reverse complement strand
TTCATCGCTGCGCTTTTTGGCTTTGTCGCGCTGGCATACTACCTGGGCGGCAGGCAAATCCTGAAATGCGATCTGGCAGAAACGCTGCGAAGCGACTATATGATATAAGCACAGCGAAGCGGCTATAGGATGAACATCCCTTTTTTAACTTCTGGTTCATTTTTTTGATTATCCATTTAACGGCGGCTCCATTGTCCCTGCCATCTTACTCTGCTATCATAAGAGTATAAACGCAAGGGAGGTTTGCCATGAAAATCAATGAGATTATTCGGGAAAAGAGGAAAGAGTTATCTTTGACGCAAGAGCAAATCGCAGATTTTTTAGGAGTATCCACACCGGCTGTAAATAAGTGGGAGAAAGGCGCTACTTATCCAGATATTACCCTTTTGCCGGCATTGGCACGCGTGCTCAAAACCGATTTGAACACGTTAATGTCTTTCCGCGGCGATCTGACAGCTATCGAGATTGGAAATTTTGTGGATGAATTGGATAAGACGGTTCAGGAGCAGGGCTATGACAGCGCTTTCCAAAAAGCAATCAGCAAAATACAGGAATATCCCACTTGCGATGAATTGATCTATTCTGCCATTCTCTATTTGGAGGGAGCACTGACTCTTTACAATGTATCTCCAGCTGAGCAATATCAAGAACGGTATGAAACGTTTTATAAGCGTCTAGCCGCAAGTGAAATTCCGGAAATCAGAGATACCGCAGCCAGTATGTTGATTTCCTATGCGCGAAATCGCGGAGATTTTGCAAGGGCAGAGGAGCTGATCAATTCCTTGCCGTTTTCCGCAATAGACAAAGAAGAACAATTAGCGATCCTTTACCAACGGCAAGGGCGGTACCAAGATGCGGAAAAAATCTGGGAGCACCGTGTCATAAAAGGTGTGACCGAGATCCAAACGGCTTTGATAAATCGGTTGGAGATCGCATTGCAGGAAAAACGGGAGAATGATGCAGACTTTTTTGCGGATTTGTATGAAGCCGTTAACCGCCAGTTTTGTTTTCCGGAATGGATGTGCTACAATGCCCATCTGCAGCTTGCTCTAGTAAAAAAGGATAAAAAAGGTAGTCTGTCAATTCTTCAAAAAATGCTGCCTTCCATGAAAAAGGAATGGGACACAAAAAAGTCCCCCTTGTATCGCCGCGCAGATGGCAGCGATTCCACATGGCTTTCCGCCAGGCTGGCAAAAACACTTGCCGGTGAGCTGGCAGACAACGAAGAATACGCCTTTCTTCGTGAAGGCTCGGAATTCGGAGAATTCATGGCGCAATTGGGCAGCGAAGACGCATCTTCGATGATTTCTTAATCTGCTCGTGGTAAAAATAATTGACGATAACAGGCGGCGCGTCAAAGGGGCGCGCCATGCTGTCGTCGTTTGTCACATAGTCAAGGCCAATCGCTGCGGCATAGGCTTTTAACTCTGCGTCCAGCAGCTCCCAATCGCTGCGGTTTCCTTTCTGGTAAATCTCCCGGTAGAGGGACAGCAGTTCCGGGTGTTTTTCCTGGATGTACCCCATAATCACTGTTTTATAGCTGCCCCGCAGATTCAGGTTTTCCAGCCAGATCAAGTTGCATTGGCCCTTTGCCCGGTCAATGATGGCCTTTACATCGGTAATGCCGGGGAATATGGGGGATACAAAACAGGTTGTACGGACACCGGCCCGGTGAAAGGTTTCCATAGCCGCAAGCCTTCGCTCAATACTGACGGCGTTGTCCATATCGTTTTTGAAATTCTCGTCCAGCGTATTGATAGACCATGAAACACGGGCTTCCGGGAAAGCCTGTATCAAATCCAAATCGCGCAGCACCAGGTCGCTTTTTGTGGCAATACTAATCTTGGCGCCGCTTCCCTTTAGCTGTTCCAGCAAAGCGCGCGTGCGCTGGTAGTGTTCTTCTTGCGGCAGATAGGGGTCGGTGACAGAACCGATAAACAGCTCCTTGCCTGCATATTTCTTCGGATTTTTGATTTCCGGCCATATCTTCACATCCAAAAAGCTTCCCCACGGCTCTGTATGCCCTGTAAAACGCTTCATAAAGGACGCATAGCAATATTGGCAGCCATGCGTACAGCCCATATAGGGATTGACAGAATATTCACAAACAGGCAGATTGGATTTTGTGATAACACTTTTTACCTCAATTTCTCGGACAACTGGGTTGCGCATTCCTGCATGGACAACTTCGTCAAATTCCATTTGTTAGTCCTCCGTCTTCTAAGCTTACCAGTATGGATCGCGTTTTGCATAATCTTCATATAGGGCAAATTGCTCCGCTCTAAATTTGCAATATCGATATGCTTCTCTTACCTTCTCTAGTCATAGCCTAAAAAGCATAGGCTTGTCAAGATTTTATATGGATCACCGGAGCCGCTATTTGAAACAGATGATGAGCGCACCTACTTTGCCACTACCTTGCTTTTTCATCCGGATTTTGTGCGATCTGAAACAGATAAACGGGAAAATGACCGGATAAATGACCGGATAAATGACCGGATAAATGGGAATTTGAAATCTCAAATTATGCAGGTGGTTATACCGACTCGTAGGGATTGAATAAAGATGCGATTGGGATTTCATAAAGCTCTCCAAAAGTATTGAAAACCAGCCGGTTTTATGGCAAACTATATTAGTAAAATTATGTTCGGAAAGGGGCTTGACAAAAATGGCGGCAGGAAGCACACTGGCAAGCAAGGCATAACTCTGCCCTTTTTTCCTGCCAAGCTGAAAACTGCAAATTTTTCAAGGCGTATTTTTTCCGTTTCACAACGGGC
>CASFQZ010000069.1 GCA_949296825.1 uncultured Eubacteriales bacterium | reverse complement strand
CACACGGTTTTTGATTTCGCACGTCCCGATACGAATCGGACTTGCCAGCAATTCAAACTTCATGGTCATTTCTCCGTTTGTTCTCATTCATCCCGCAGGATGACGCCTTTTTTTAAATCGAACTCCAACAAGCCTTCGCCGTCCTTGCCGGCGAGGGACAGCCGCAGCACATGCGGTGCGCTCCACTGGGCAAAGGTGACCTTACGATCGGTTTTTTTCAGGAATTTCCGCAGCCGTTCCGTCTGCGTTTCGTCAAATTCCCCGGCGTTATCGGAAACAAAGAGCACATTGCCCAACAGATTGTTCACCTGCGCCAGCAACAGTTTTTGTTCATCGGTAAATTTCAAATTATCGTTGCGCAGGAAAAACACATCCGGATCGCTCATAAAAGCCCTGCCGTTCAGATGGCGGCGGAACACCGTATTGAGGATGGCATTCTGCGCGCTGGGAATTTCATTGTTCACATGCAGGGCATTGTAATACTTCCCGGCATACGCCAGATCCACATCGCAGCTAATCCGACAGGCGTCCACCACGCCCAGCGCCGGACCGATCGGCACGCCGCAGCCCAGCAGCAGCTTATCGCCGACACACTCGCGCAAGAACGCCATGGCGTCGCACATAATCTCACCGCGGCTCTTTCCGGCGCGGGGCTGGATGCACTGACTGTACAAAAAGTCCAGCTTAACCATATCATAGCCCCAACCATTCAGCACCACATCAAATACGTGCTTTATGTAGGCGCGGACCTCTTCGTTATAAATATCCAGCGTATAGGCGCCGCCCCAGCCCGGGCAGCCGAGCATCGGTCTGCCGTTTTCATCCTTGATCAGCCAGTCGGGGTGCTCCTTTGCCGTCCGGGAAACAATCTGACAATTAAAGGGCGCCAGCCAGATGCCGGCTTTATAGCCCTTCGCGTGGATTTTTTCGGCGATATAGCGCATCCCGTGGGGAAATTTTTTCGGGTTGGGATCCAGCCAGTCGCCGACATAGGTTTCGTAGCCGTCATCTACCTGGAAGATCGTCACCTCATCCTGCACCCGATCCAGTCCGTCCAGATCCCGCAGGATAATATGCTCATCGATTTTCTGGAAATAATTATACCAGGAAGTATACCCGCTCATAAAACCGGAACGGGTCTTCGGCATTTTCATTTTTGAAAAATAGGCATCGAAGACCTCATCATAGCCGCCTTCAAAAATCGCCACATCCAAAAGCACCAGCGGCTCCGTAATTGTTTTTCCCTCGACATCCTTATGGATTTCAAACCGATTCTCGTTCATTTTAACCCGGAACCAGGTGAAGCCGGTTTTTTCATTCAGCGAACCGTAAAGTTTCACTTTTTCCCGATTGCGGACATAGGTATAGCAATGGGAATGGAACTCCCCGGGCTGCTCGGAATAGGGCACAAACGCCGTGTCGGAGGAGATGCCCGCCAGACGATAGGTAAAATCGGTCGCTTTGGCAAGGGGGATAAAATTACGCTGGACCTCGGTGCAGCGATATTCCCGGGAGGTGGTCCAGGACTGATAGCCCCCGGCGTAGAACCAGTCCTGAGGTTTGAATTCATAATAAGAGGAAACGATAAAATCCCGCAGCTTCAATTCATGTTTCGGGCAAAGCGTTACTGAAAAATGCGACGGGGTATCAACGATTTGCAGAGAATAATCCTCGTTTTCGATGGCGTGACTGACAAGCTCCTGCCCATAGGCGCGGTATGCCAGTGTAAAATTTCTAATCATAACAAAAACGCCTCCTTCAAAGCGCTTATTTTTATCCAGTATACCAAAAAAATCCTCCGTTGACAAGCCCCAAAGTCCCCTTTCACCCTGTGTTTTCCGAGGAAAAGCCCTCGCGCGGCGCAAAGGACCTTTCGCAAGGGGAGAAAAATAAAATAACAGCGGCAGAGCACCGCTGTTTTGGGAGTGTTCAAGCATCCGATACCGGCAAGCCGTCCAGCGACAGAATCTGCCGTTTGACCTGCTCGCGCAATTGATCCCGGTCGATTTGCGCGAAGGCTTCGTCCCACCGGCGCAATTGCTCTTCGTTGACCGAAACGCTTTCGTTGTTATCATCCAGCATTTCATATTCGCGCTTGATCAGCTCCTTCGCTTCGCCGCTCGCCGCTTCACGCAGGCAGCCGACCGCCTCCGAGAGCAGCGGCTCGCCGTTATTGCGGAAGAAGGCAGAGAGCTTCTCCTCGGAGTCGTGGAAGAAATAATAGGCGGCATAGGCAGCCCTTTGCCCTTGGGGCAATTGCAAAAACGCCTCATTCAGAAGCGGCGCATCCTCAATTTTTTTCTGCACCGCCGCCGCCAGCCCCTCGATGACCTCCGCCGCCGGTTCCTCCGCCAGTGCCTGCGCCGGTTTATCTTTGTATTTTTCAACCAGCGCCTTCTGACGGTTGGCTTTTTCATAAAACGCCTTCATGCGCTGTTCCCTGCCGTGAAAAGACTTGCCGGCGACAACAATCATCACGACACACAAAATCACAAGGACCGCCGTCACAATCCAAAGCAGCGGATTATCCATCCCGACTCTCTCCTTCCGTCAAAAGCTTATAGATTTCACCTTTTTTATAGCCGGAGCTTTTCGCTGCCCGCTTGGCGGCTTCGCTGGACGAAAAGCCCTCTTGGACCAGTCGCCCGGCTTCCTTTACCGCCTCCGACAGACTGCCCGCCGGGGCTTTTTCCTCCGTCTTCTCTTCGATAATAATTACATATTCGCCTTTCAGCTTTTCGCTGCCGTTATATTTTCCGGCGGCAGCGAAAAGGGTCGTCCGCTCCACCGATTCATGGATTTTTGTCAATTCCTTGACGATCGCGCACCGCCGGTCCCCCAGCGTGTCCGCCAGATCGCGCAAGGTCGCCGCCAGCTTGTGGGGCGCCTCATAAAACACCATGGTCTTTTTTTCGGCGGGCAATTGCGCAAGATGCTCCCGGCGCTTTGGCTTATTGCCGGTCAAAAAGCCTTCAAAGGAAAAGCGGGCAACATTCAGCCCACTGACCGCCAGCGCCGTAATGATGGCGCTGGGTCCCGGCACGGCTGCCACCGGAACACCTGCCTCATGGCATTCATTGACCAGATCCTGACCGGGATCGGAAATCGCAGGCATCCCCGCATCGGTCACCAGCGCGCAGCTTTCGCCCGCCAGGAGGCGCGCTACAATATCCGGTCCGCGCTCCCGGCGGTTATGCTCATGGTAGCTGACCAATGGTTTTTTGATATTCAGATGATTCAACAGCTTCACGGTAACGCGGGTATCCTCGGCGGCAATGAAGTCCGCCTCGGCAAGGCAGGCTGCCGCGCGGGGCGACAGATCGCCCAGATTACCGATGGGCGTACCAACTACATAGAGCGTCCCGCTCACTTTTTCTTCACCGGACGTTCTTCGACCATTTTGATATATTCCACATTCAGCAGCTTGACGCCGTTTTTGGTTTTAATCTCCATCCAGCCGTCCGTCAGCGCGGTGATCTCTCCCACCACGCCGAAGGAGTCGTCAAAAGAATAAACCGCACAGTATTTGCCGATAAAGCGCTGCAACATTTCACTCATGATATTTGTTCCTTTCCGATGGATTTTTTTATACAGAAGATGGCGGCGTATCCCGTGACGATACAGCCGCAATAAATACAGGATGAAAAAGATGATAAGAACCGGGACAAAAGACTCCAAGGCTATTCATCCTTTCGGTAGGGATTCAGGATGGCATTCATTTCGGCGGATGCCACCACCAGATTTTTTTCGATCCTAAGACCGCTTTTGCCGCCCTTTTTGCCCTCCACCAGTGCCAGCCAGGGGGCGGAGCTGTCCGTTTGGCAGACGAATCGCAGCTTTTTCGGCTCCAGATGATTTTTCCGCATGGCGTAAAACAGATCGCAGAGCCGCGCAGGAGGAATACAAACGGAAAACCTGCCGCCGAATTTGACAAGCTTCGCCGCGCTCTCACAAAGCTGCGGCAAGGTACAGGCGCCGTCATGACGGGCGATGCGCGCCGGCTCGGTTTGCGGCGGCGCGCCGCTTCCCTCGGCAAAATAGGGAGGATTCATCACCACCGCGTCCGGTGGACGGGAGAAAAAGCCCGGCAATTCCCGCAAATCGGCGTGAAGAGGGATGATATTGTTGATTTGAGGATTTTCCTTCAGGCTGCGTCCCATCAGCTCCACCGCGCTTTTTTGGATGTCTACGGCATACAACGCACCCCGACAGCCGTCCCGGTACCAGAGGAAGGGAAGAATCCCGCACCCGGCGCCCAGATCAACCACGGTCTCCTTTGCCTTCGGTCGGGCAAAGGACGCCAGCAGCAGCGCATCGGTGCCGAAGGTATGCTCCGGCGAGACCCAGAGGGAGACACCGCCGTCCAGCGTTTCCAGATGCTCCGTTTTCTTTGCCATATTATTTCCTTTTCAGCACGCCTTTGATTTTTTTCAGCGCTGTGCGCACCATACCCTTTTCAAAGGGAGACAGCATAAAGCGCCAGGCGACGGGCAGGAACAGCAGGCTGTAGACGCCGATCACGCCGACGAGCGCGACCCAGGCGCCAATGCCGGAAGCGGCAAAGCCCCGGTCCAGCGGGACAAAACGCATCACCAGACCGCCCGCCAAAGCGTAGAGCCCGATCACCGCCGTGATTTTCAAAATTTCCTTCCAGTATCCGCCGATATTGATTTTCGTGACGTGCTTATAATACCAATTCATAATCAGCCATTGACCGATCAGGTTAGAGAAGCAGGCGGCAACGGTCGGTCCTAAGATGCGGTTCTCCTCTCCCAGAGGGCTGCCCTCCCTGGAGAGGAAAATGGTCAAAAGCACATGGAACACCGCGATGATCAGATAAATCAGCGAGCGCATCCGGTGCTTGTTCTGCGCTTGTAAAATGGAAACACCGATACTCTGCGACAGGGGCACAATGGAATAAGCCAGCCAGAAAATCACGATCGGATACACCAGCGCATAGTCCTCGCCGACCCACAGATGCACAAAGCGCTGTCCAAAAACGACAAAGCCGCCCATGACAAAAGCCATGATCATAAACTGGAGCCTGCCGACCTTGATAAACACATCGGAAATTTCGTCCATACTTTTTTTCAGCGTCACCATCTTGGTCAAAGACGGCAGGAACACGCCGCTGATTGAGGTGGAAAGACTGTAGACGCCCGCCTGCAGGGTGTAAGCGGTGTTATAGATTGCCGTCGCGCCGGAACTGACCAGCGCGCCCAAAACCATTTTATCCGTATTGGCATTGAGCTGATCCACCACGATATTCAAAAATACAAAGGCGGAATAATTCATGATGTCGCCGAAGAGCTTTTTATCAAAATGCCCAAAATAAAATTTGACGTGCAGTTTTTTGAAGCAGAACACCAGCGGCACAAATTTGGAAACGATGGTGACCACCGTAACCGCCACCGCCAGCCCCACCGACTGGAAGCCGGAAAACAGGACCAGGAACTGGGCAACATACTTGATGACATTGGTTACCAGATTGAAGCTTTTCAGAAAAATAAATTCTTCATAGGCGTTTACAATGGAAGAGAATACGCTCATCGGGAACGAAAACGCCGTATTGGCCAGCATCACAAGGAAAATGATTTTCGCCCTGCCGATTTCATGGGCATTCAGCCCCTCGGCAAAAATCCCGTCGAAGTTGAAATACAGCACCAGACCCACAATGATCGATAAAACAGCAATGACGGAATAGAAGGTCAGGAACATGCCGTTGATTTTATATTCTTGATTTGAATTCTGTTCCGCCCGCGATTTTGCGGTAAAGCGAACCATGGCGTTGGTAAAGCCCAGATCCAGCATGGTCAGATAACCGATGGCGGCGGAGGCGATGGTATACACGCCGTACTCGGACATGCCCATCATCCGCTGGGCAAAGGGGGTAAAAAAGATACCGATTACAGCGGAAAACGCCATATCCGCATAGGATATCAGGACGCCCGCTTTTTTTTGATCTTTTTGCATGGCATTCGCTCCGAATCTTACGAAATCCTGTATGATATCATATCACATCTGCCCGAGCAATGCAAGCAAAAAGAAAAAAGGCACGATTTTGAGAAATCCGGACGATACCGTGCCGTTTTGCGACAGAAGCAGGCAGACAAGCAAAAGAGCGGGAAAATTTGGGCTTTGCTGCTTGACAAGCTTTTGCGGGTCTGCTATACTTAATAACTGCCGCAAAGATCGCGGCTCCTTGTCCCTGACGGGACCATAAGTCCAAAAGGAGGTGTCCAAATGACAGCGAAATACGAAACCGTACTGGTTTGCTCCGTCAAAGACGGAGAAGAAGCGGCGAAAGCCATCGTTGAGAGATTCAAAGCTCTGATCGAAAAGAACGCTGCCCTGGAAGCCGTAAATGAGTGGGGAGTCAGAAGACTGGCTTATCCCATCAACTACGAGCAGGATGGGTACTATACCGTTTTCGATTATGAATGCGAGCCGGAATTCCCCGCCGAGCTGGATCGTATCTTCAACATTACGGACGGCGTGCTCCGTTCGCTCATCGTAAAAAAATAAGTTCGTTTAAGTCCCTCATCCAAAGGAGTTGACACGCGAATGCTGAATACCGCCATTATCATGGGTCGCCTGACGGCGGATCCCGAGTTGAGAACCACCAACACCGGTCTTTCGGTGACTTCGTTCACCGTGGCTGTGGACCGCGCCTACGCAAAGCAGGGCGAACAGCGGCAGACCGACTTTATCAACTGTGTCGCCTGGCGCTCTACCGCTGAATTTATTTGCCGTTATTTTCAAAAAGGCTCCATGATCGCTGTGCAGGGTTCCATTCAGGTCAGAAGCTACGAAGATCGCAACGGCAACCGCCGCACCGCGACGGAAATCATCGTTGATTCCGCCAGCTTCTGCGGTTCCAAAGCCGAAACCGGCACACAGGGATCGAGAAACGCCGCGCCCCAGCCGGCGCCCGCCGCGTTCCAAAACGGCTCCGCTGAGGATTTTTCCACCGAATTACCCCTGGACGATGAGCTTCCATTCTGATTAAGGAGGATAATTATGGCTTTCGATAGAGAAAGAGGCCGCGGCAGAAAAGGCAGAAAAAAGGTCTGCCAGTTCTGCGTGGAAAAAACGGAATCCATTGACTACAAAGACGTTGCCAAACTGCGTCGTTACACCTCGGAGCGGGCAAAAATCCTGCCCCGCCGCGTAACCGGCACCTGCGCAAGACATCAGAGAGAGCTGACAACCGCCATCAAAAGAGCGCGTCACCTGGCTTTGATGCCCTATACGTCCGATTGATCATCTGTCAATCAAAAAGAGCCGCATCGATTTACCGATGCGGCTCTTATTTTTGGCTCAGTCCAACACCTGCTCGATTGCGGCGCGCAGCTCTGCCACGCCCTCCCCCGTCACGGAGGAAAAGGGAATGCGCAAAGCGTCCTGCCAGGGAGAAAACTCCTCTGTCAGTGCCGCTTCGCGGGCGGCTCGCTCGGTTTTGTTGAGCTTGTCCGCCTTGGTCAGCGCCACCACAAAAGGCAGATTCGTTTCGCTTAAGAAGGTGAGCATCTGCCGGTCGTCTGCGCTCATCGGGTGGCGCATATCAATCAGCTGCACCACCAGACGGATATTTCTGCCGGAGGAAAAGTAATGCTCCATCAGCTCCGCCCATCGGCGTTTTTCGCCGTTGGAGCGGCGGGCAAAGCCATAGCCGGGCAAATCGGCAAAGCGCACCTCACCGCAGCGATAGAAATTGATGGTAATGGTTTTTCCGGGCGTTGAGCTGACCCGCGCAAGGCTTTTGCGCTCAAACAGCCGGTTCAAAAGCGATGATTTTCCCACATTGGAGCGCCCGGCAAACACAATTTCCACCCGGTCGCTTTGATCCAACTGCGAAACTGTTCCAAACGCCGTCTCAAAGACAGCCTGACGAAAGGGAATCATATCGGCACCTCAGTTCGCCCATTTTCCGGCGGGCTGATTTTTTTCGGGAACATGATATTCCTTCTTTGTCTTTTCCGCCGGCTTTGCCGCTTTCTTCTGAATCAGGGCGGCTTGAAGGACCTCGTCCACCGTTTTGACCGGCAAAAAAGTCAATCCGTTTTTTACTTCCTCATCTACCTTTTCCAAATCAGGCAAATTATCAAAGGGAATAATCACCTTTTTCATTCCCGCCTTGTACGCCGCCATGGCTTTTTCTTTTAAGCCGCCGATCGGCAGCACCCTGCCGCGCAAGGTCACTTCGCCGGTCATGGCGACCATCCCGCTGACCGCCGTCGCGGACAGCGCGGACACCAGACAGGTGGTAATGGTCACACCGGCGGAGGGTCCGTCCTTTGGCACTGCGCCCTCCGGGAAGTGGATGTGGATATCCTTGTTTTTATAAAAATCCCGGTCAATGCCGAGGCTTTCTGCCCGGCTGCGCACACAGGTCAGCGCCGTGCGGGCGGATTCCTTCATCACATCGCCCAACGAGCCGGTCAGCTCCAGCTTGCCCGTTCCGTCCAGAATGGCGGTCTCCACCTGCAAAATCTCGCCGCCGACGCTGGTCCATGCCAGCCCGTTCACCAGACCAACGCGATCCTCGCGGGCGTCCTCCGGCTCTCGGAATTTACGCTGCCCCAAAAAATCCGTCAGATTCTTCGGCTCAACCAGAACCTTTTCTTCGGGATGCTCTGTCAGGCGCACCGTCGTTTTGCGACAGATCTTTGCCAATTGCCGCTCCAGCTGCCGCACACCAGCCTCGCGGGTATAGCCCTCAATCATCAGCCGCAGCGCCTTATCGGTAACGCGCAGATTTTTTGCGGTCAAATTATGCTCCTTCATTTGCTTTTTCAGCAGATGCTTTTTGGCGATATGAAATTTTTCCTCCGCCGTGTAGCTGTAAAGATCAATGACCTCCATGCGGTCCAGCAGCGCGTCGGGAATGGCAAACTTATCATTGGCGGTGGTAATGAACAGCACCTTGCTTAAATCAAAGGGCAAATCTATGTAATGATCGGTGAAGGTATTATTCTGCTCGCCATCCAGCGCCTCCAGAAGGGCAGACGCCGGGTCGCCTTTATAATCGGCGGAAACCTTATCAATCTCATCCAGTAAAATCACCGGATTGGCGCTGCCTGCGTCGGCGAGCGCGCTCATGATCCGCCCGGGCATGGCGCCGATATAGGTACGGCGATGGCCGCGGATTTCCGCCTCATCCCGCACGCCGCCCAGGGCGATGCGCTGATATTTTCTGCCCATGGCTTCGGCGATGGAGCGAACCACGGAGGTTTTACCGACACCGGGCGGGCCGGCAAAGCAAAGGATCTGACCGTGAATATCCGGCGCAAAGGCACGGGCGGCAATCAGCTCCAAAATTCGCTCCTTGATGTCCTGCAGCCCATAATGCCGGGCGTCCAGCACCTTGCGGGCATGGGCAAGGCTTAAATTGTCCCTGGTATACACGCCCCAGGGCAGCGACAGACAGCGGTCCAGATAGGAACGGATCACGTTGGCGTCGGGGGAAGAGGACGCCATGGCGCGCAGCCGACCCGCTTCCTCGAACAGCTTCTGCTTCGATTCGTCGGGCATGGCGCTGGAAGCGATTTTCTGACGGTATTTTTCATACTCATCCAGCGGATTGTCCGCCTCGCCCAACTCCTCGGCAATCACCTTCATCTGCTCATGCAGATAATAATCGCGCTGGTTCTGATCCATGCGGCTCTGCAATTTATCGTCAATATCCGCTTCGATCTCCATGAGACGCCGCTCGGTCATCAAAAGCTCGCAGGTCTTCTCCAGCCTGCGCAGAGAATCCGTTTCGTCCAGTATCTTCTGCTTTTCCTGATATTCCACAAAGAGATTACCGACGATCCGGTCGGGAAGCTCTTCGGGCTTCTGGCATTTTTCTGCCGCAAAAACAGTTTCCGGCTGTATACTCTCCGTATATTCCAACAACTTAAAAAACAGATTTTTCGCCCGACGCATCAGCCCTGCCGCCAGCTCCTGCAAATTGGCTTTCACCGGCGTATCCTCCAGCGCGCGCACTCTGCCGGAAAGAAAATCGTTGTGATAGGTCGGCTCGACCACCTCGGCGCGGAAGAGTCCGTCCACCACCACGCGGAACACATCCTGATCCGACCCGCGGATAATATGACGCACTCTGCCCACGGTACCGACGGCATACAAATCGCCGAGCACCGGCGTTTCCGTCGCCAGATCCTTCTGCGCCGAGAAAAATGCCAGCTGATCGTGCTCCATCGCATATTTCAGCGCAGCCAGCGATTGCTTTCTGCCCACTTCAAACTGTAAGGGCGAATAAGGCAGTAATACAAGCCCGCGCAGGGCGATAATCGGCAGCTCCTGCTGCGTAAAGACTGTTTTTTCCATCTATACAAACACCTGATAAGATCCAAATTTTGCCGCAATCGCAAATAGAGCCATTGCGACAAATGCTATTGTACTATACTCCATTGCATATTGCAACAGGCATTTTTTACAGGTTTTTTAACAATTCTTTTTCGTAACAGAGGAGAGAGCGCAGACGATGCCGCCTGCGCTCCCCTTCTTTATATTTCCGTTTCATTTGTTTTAATCGTCAAAATCCCGTTCCGCCTGCAGAACTTGACCGGTGCGGGCGTGGATTGTGTATTCGTATTCGACCCGTCCGCTGACAAATTCCAGCTCATACTCCGGTCTGCCATCGTCCCAATCCAGCTCCGCGTCGGTAAAGCGGGCATTGGCGGCGCTGATTCCGGCGTGATTGAGGGCAATCTCCTTCGCCTTGTCCATGCCGATGGATTCACCGGAAGCGCTCGGCGCGGCGGTCGGCGCTGCCGTGGCGGGCTGCGTCGTGCTCTGCCGGGTGGTGGAGGAGGCTCTGCGAAGGTTCTCCCGCTCCGCTTTCAAAACCTGCCCGCTGACGGCGTGGATCTCGTAATCATACTCCACATTTCCGGCGATAAATTCCAATTCATACTCCGGTCTGCCGTCGTCCCAATCAAACTGCCCGTCGGTAAATCTTGCCTCGGAAGCGCTGACTCCGGCATGAGAGAGGGCAATCTCCTTCGCCTTGTCCATACTGATCCGCTCGTTGCTCGGCGCCGCCTGCGAGGAAGCAGCCGTTGTCTGCGCCGCATTGGTGCTTTGCGCCGGGCTTCCGCCGCGCTGCACTTCATGCTCTGCTTTCAGAACTTCGCCGGTGGCGGCGTGGATATCATACGAATACTCGACGCCGTCGGCGACAAATTCCAGCTCGAAGACCGGCGTGCCGTCGTCATGGTCAAATTCCTTTTCCACAAACACCGCCTCGTCGACACCCGCCTGGGTCAGGGCAATCTCCCGGGCTTTCTGCTCGGTGATATAGGGCGATACCTCCCCGTTTTTGGCATAGGCAGAGTCGTAATCCTTTTCATCAATGGTGACAACGCCGGACGTTTCCTGATAGCCCTTGACCGCATCGCGGGCGGTCGCGCTCATATCATTGAGAAAGTTCTGATCCGGCAAAATCGAGCCGGGCTCGATCTGGATCACAATATTTCTGCCATTGCCGTCGATCTCTTCGGCAAAGTACCCGGCTTCGCCGATGCGCTGCACCAGCTCCCGCAGGACCGTATCGCAGGACTTGCCTTTATAATCGGTATAGGCAGCGACGATATTTGCGCCGTCGTCGTTTTTGCCGGTCAGCTCCAGCACGTTGCCGTCCTGGTCGTAGGCAATCTCGATTTCGGGATTGACCCGAAGCGTCAAAATGCCGGTATCCGCGAGACTCTCACCGGCGGGATTCATACAGCCGGTCAGAAGGACTGCGGCAAGCACAGCCAGGGAAGATACCGCTGCCAAAACTTTTCTTCTCAAATTCATAGGGATGCTCCTTTCGTTCTATGGGAGTGGTCTGCCGGAGGGAAGCTCCGGTTTTTTGCCTTCCACTCATAGAATACGGGGGGCTGTCTCAAAAAACGGGGTCGATGGAATCTTTTACTCAAAAATTTTTAATCATCGTCATCATCCCAGCCGTCATCGTCCCGGTCGTCGTCATCGTCCCGGTCATCGTCATCCCGGTCATCATCGTCATCCCGGTCGTCATCGTCATCCCGGTCTTCATCGTCATCCCGGTCGTCATCGTCATCCCGGTCGTCGTCATCTTCCCAGTCGTCATCATCGTCCCGGTCGTCGTTATCGTCACCGATCGTCGGACGGGTCGGGTCAGAATGGTTCCATGCCGGTTCGCCGGTGGGCGTCTGCGTGGGAGCGGACGATTCACTTTCTGCCGGCGCCGGAGCGGTGGGCGCGGCGGATGTATTTGAGGTGGGCGACGGCGCATCCAGCGCGCCGGAGGAATCGGTAATGGTAATGGTGATGGTCATTTTTCCTGCCAGGTGATCGGTAACCACGGAGCGCAGCTCGGAATCATAATTTTGGAACATCATTTCATCCGGCGCGTCGATGGAGAAGGAAACCTGCCCGCCCTCGGAAAGAAATCCCTTTTGAATGGCAAGCTCGATCAATTCATCAGAGACGGTAACCTTATCCTTCCCTCTGCCGTCATAGCCCAGCAGCAGCGCCTCGCCGTCGGCATTGGCGCCGGTCAGGCGAACGACCTCGCCCTTACGGTTCAGCTCAATGCGCACCTCGGGATTGATCGCCAGATAAATGGAGGCATACGAGGCGATATTGCGGTAATAATAACCGGAGCCGAACAGGAGCAAAAAGCAAGCCGCCGCTGCCGCCGCCACGCTGCCCAGCACCCGGGGCAATTTTTTGACGGTTTCGGAGGTTTGCTTCATCAGGACCGGCTCTTCCACGGTCTGCCCGACTTCATATTGCAGATCCGCCGCTTTCCAGAACCGTCCTTCCTCATCCAGAAGAACACAATAGCCCTTGCGAATCTCCATAACCAGATATTTCAAGCCTCACCGCCTCCTTTCAAAACCTGTTTGATATGCCCGCGAATGATCTCATAGCCGTTGGTATGAATCAGCAAAAGGGCAACCATATATTTGCGGTGCCGCTCCAGCGTTTTGCGCTCCACGCCGCTGCCCGCGCTTAAATCGGAGATCGGCAGCCTGCGGCTGTGCAGGAAATCCTCCATCAGGCGTTGATTTCCCACGACGTATTCCAATGCCTTCCGGCAGGCAAGCAGCGTGCGCCGCTGCCTGGGGCTGTTCTCCGCCACATCGCTGAGCTCAACACCGAACAGACGCATCTGTGCCGAAAGCTCGTCGATCTCCGCCCGTGTCGCATCGCGAAGCGCCATTTCCTCCGGCGGATTTTCCGGCGATTCCAGCAGCTCGCCGACGGTGCGCTCCTCGTCGGCGGGCGCTTCCAGCGAAAGTACGCCCCGGTGTCTTTTTTCTTTTCTGGCATAGTCAATCAGCCGATGCCGGATCAGCGTGGCGGCATAGGCAAAGAACGCGCCGCGCAGCCTGGAGTAAGAGCCAATCGCCTCATGAAAGGCGATCATGGCGATGCTTAATTCATCATCCTGCCCTTCCAGCGGCGGACGCTTCAAAAATTTTGCTGTTTCCGCGCGGATAAACGGCATACTGGATTCAATCAGCCGGTCTGCCGCCCGTGGGTCCTCCCGCGCGGCGGCAACCTGTCGCGAAATAAGGTGCTCCTCGCTCATGCAGCGTCTCCCCATTCATAGAATGCGTATCCGCGCCCGGCAAAACGGGGTCGCGGAGGCGAAATTATTATTAATACGGGAAAATCCCCCGGGCAAAGCCCGGAGGATCGAAAATCCCTTGTCCAATCAGACGCCGGCAACATCCAGATTGATGGTAAAGCCGTTGACGGCATAAACCGTCTGTTCGGCACTGCCAACGGCATAGGTGATATAGGAAATCGCGTAGAATTCCTTATCCTCCGCCAGATCATTGATGCCGCTCACGCGAGCGTTAAAGGTATAATAGCCGTCGTTCTCCGCCGTCGCGTTGTCGGTATAAATCTTGTAGGTCACGACATTGAAGACATTCGCGTTATCCGCGTCCGCCAGCGTCAGGGTGTCAAGCCCCTGTTCTTTCATATAATTGCCGCCGGCGATCAGGGTACCGGCTCTCTTGATGGTCACGTTTTCGGGCGTACCGCTGGCGACGCCGTCCGCTACGCCGAAGGACTTGGCATAGCTCTGGGACAGAATGCTGACAAACTCCACGCAGTTTTCGTCGGTGTTTTCATAAGCCTTCAGCACCAGCGAGGTATCATCGACAAAATCATCGAGGAAGCTGACCACAACGGGCAGCACAGCGGGCAGGATCTTGTCGGCGCGATCGTTCAGCGAGGTCAACAGGTTCTTTACCAGCGCCTTCAGGCTATTGGTACCGATGAAGGTATCCACATTGGTCAGGTACTGCGTCTCAATGGTGTTGGGCAGGATGGAGTTGATCAGCCCCTGGACGACCTTGAGGATGGCGGTCACCGGTGTATCGTTGAGGATATTGCCCTCGTTGTCGTTTCTGGCAATGACCGCCACTGCGCCTGCCACATCCAGGTTCAGCGCCTTGGTAATCATTTCGTTCATGGTATATTCCATATCGACGGCGAATTCCGAGGTTTCGGAAGTGCCGTTCATAAACTGCAGCGGGAAAATATCGTTGACGATCACATTCAGCTTATACCAGCCGCCGTTGCCGTCATAGACGCCGCGCTCGCCAGCCAGATCATCGCCTGCGGCGAAGACGCCGTCGGCATAGCTGAACGCCCAGTCAACCACATCATCCAGCAGGAAATCGGCAAGGGTTACACCGGCGCTTGCGGCAGCGGTCTTATACTCTGCCATCTTATCGGTATCCACATCAATGTTGGTGGAAAGATCAAGATAATAGACAGCGACCTCCATGCCCAGGTTCATCAGCAGATCGACCCACTCCTGGTCGGTCTTTTCGGCAATGGCATCGCCGTTATAGATTTCGGCGGAATAGTCGATGGTCGGGGAAACGGTCTTGGCGTAGTGGTTCGCAATCACCGCGCCGACTTCCATAAATTTATCCGCGTCCGCCAGCTCGTCTCTGACATCCGGTACCAGCACCTGGACCAGCACATTGACAAAGTAATTGATCAGCTCCATCGGGTCGGCATCCGCTGCGGGATTCTTGATCTGATCGATGGTTGCCTGATCCAAAAAGCCTTCAAAGAAGCTGTCCGGGCAAACCGGCAGAATCGCCTTGGCGGTGTTCGCCAGATTTTCCACCAGAAGCTCGTTGCCGCCCATCTGCCAATTCACTTTTTCGTCGTACTCATTGCTTAAGACTGTGGTAATGACCGTGCCGAGAAGATCGTTGATTCTGGAAGTCATCGTACCGTCTTCGGCGATCATATCCAGCGTTTCAGGCAATTTGTAATTGAAATCAAAGACCTCAAACATGGAGTTCACGGCGGAGGTATCCAGCATATAATAGGACGCGCCGCTGCGGAACAGATAGCCGCCGTCCACCGCCGCAAAGCCGGAAGAGGTCAACGCGGTGGCGGGGTTGGTCTCGCTTTCGGCGACCAGAGCCTTCTGCTCTTCGGTCACGGAAGCGGTGATGTCGGTTTTGACGGCGCCGCAGGCATATTCCAGAAGCAGCGCCTTGATGTCGTTGTTGAACGGGGTCTGCGCCAGATCGGCGTAGGCAGCCTCAAGCGCCTGCGCAAGGAAATCATAGACCGTACCGCTGCTGACATTGATCTGACCGGCAAGAGAAGGCAGCAGCGCCTTGCCATTAAAATCGGTGGTGGCGTCGGTGGTCAGATACGCGTTCAGGAAGGCGTTGATCATCTCATCGGCGGTGGAAAGTCCCGACTCGCTCATTGCCGCGGGATAGCCCAGCCGGTCCCCCAGCATCGCATCATACAGCGAATACCGGATAAAGCCCGGAATATCGCTCGCCTGTCCGCCGGTGGCATTGCTCAGGGCTTTGGAAATTTCCTCATTGACATTGAAGGCAGCGTCAGCAATGCCAAGGCTCAAGGTGCCGTCAATCGCCTTGACAATGATACCGGAGTTCGCGCTCAGGAACTCCAGCAAAGTATAGACCACATTTAAGTCGCCGCCGCTGCGTTGTACATTCTTAAGCATATCGTATCGTATATCTGCAGCATCGCCAAAGCCGGTCAAAAGAGTCTGCAAACTATCCAGTGCCGCAGGAACCGTGCTTAAGACATTATCAATTGAGGTATAATCAATCAATATTTCTTTTTTCAGGAGTCCTGTGCCTAGACTTGCTGTAATCTGACCGTTTCCAATGGAATACTCAACGATTCCTGCAAGCGAGTCAGACGAAGCTTCGCCCTGCGTTGCCAAATCGGCAAGCATATCGTCCACATAATCCAGAAGCAGTTTGGCGGATTGCTCCGCACTCAGGCGAAAATCCTTGACCTTATAGTATTCGGCAGCCGACGCGCTCAGCGCGGTAGACATGGAGCCGAGCACCAGGACAAACGCCAGAAACACGCTCAGGAGTTTTCGAGTTTTCTTCATAATTGCACCTCCAAAGGATTTGCACCGCAACGCCGGACAGATTTCGGACAGAGTCACGATGCATTACAATAAAATCATAAATCATCCGGACGAAAAAGTCAATAAACAATAGATTAAAAATTTTTACCGGTTTTGTTTTGTATAAACTCACAAAAAGCAGGCGGGATTTTTTTATATTTTGCCGGTGAATGCGCCGTTTATTTGACAAATCCGCCGATTTATGATAGTATTTAAAAATAGTGCGGTTATGCCGCCTGCTTCAAAGAAAAGGAGCGAAGAAAAATGAAATGTCCGTTCTGTGGTTTTGAGGAAAGCAAGGTCATCGATTCGCGCCCGACCGACGAATTTACCCGCATTCGCCGCCGCCGGGAATGTATGCGCTGCGGCAAACGCTTTACGACCTATGAGATCATTGAAAGCACGCCGATCATTGTCATCAAAAAAGACAATTCCCGTCAGGTCTTTGACCGCAATAAGCTGCTGAACGGCATGATGAAGGCCTGTGAAAAACGGCAGGTGCCGCTGGAGCGGATCGAAAAAGCCGTGGACGACATCGAGCTGCAATTACAGAACTCGCTGGAGAAGGAGGTCACCTCCCTGCAAATCGGCGAGCTTGCCATGGAGGCGCTCAAGCAGATCGACGACGTCGCCTATGTGCGCTTTGCCTCGGTCTACCGCCAGTTTAAGGACCTGAACAGCTTTATGAAAGAGCTGGCGCAGATTCTGGAAGAAAACAAATAAAATACAAGTTCCCATCCCCGGTGATCTTATGCCTATCAAAATTGATAATGAGCTGCCCGCCCGGCAGCTGCTGGAAAATGAAAATATCTTTCTGATGAGTGAGCAGCGGGCAAAAAATCAGGACATCCGTCCGCTGGAAATCCTGATTCTGAACCTGATGCCCACCAAAATCACCACCGAAACGCAGTTTCTTCGGCTCTTGAGCAATAGCCCTTTGCAGGTTAACGTCGAGCTGCTGCAAACCGCTACTCATAAAGCCAAGCACACCCCCAAGGAGCATATGCTCAAGTTTTACAAGACCTTTGACGATATCTGTGACCGGCGTTTTGACGGCATGATCGTCACCGGCGCGCCGGTGGAGCTGCTGGAATACGAGCAGGTCGACTACTGGCAGGAGCTTTGCCGGATTTTTGACTGGGCGAAAACCCATGTCTACTCGGTCTTTCACGTATGCTGGGGGGCGCAGGCGGGGCTGTATTATCGTTACGGCATTCAGAAATATGTTCTGCCAAAAAAAGTTTTCGGCGTATTTGAGCATACGCCGCTGGATCTGAAGCACCCGCTGCTGCGCGGCTTTGACGATACCTTTTTCGCCCCCCACTCCCGCCATACGGAGATTCGCGCCGCCGACATTTCCAACGAGCCGGATCTGACGCTGCTGGCGTATTCCGAACAGGCGGGAATCCATCTGGTCTCCGACCGGGCGTGCCGGAATTTTTACTGCTTCGGTCACTGCGAATACGACAGTAATACGCTGGCACTGGAATATTTCCGAGACAGAAACAAAGGCTTGCCGATCGAGGTGCCCTATAACTATTTTCCCGACGATGACCCCGCACAGCCGCCGCTGATCCGCTGGCGCGGCGCGGGCAGCCTGCTGTACTCCAATTGGCTGAACTATTTTGTTTACCAGCGGACCCCCTACGATCTTTCTACCCTGTGAGGTGGGCGATATGCGCGAATACGATGCGTTCCGCCAGGGCGTAGAGCCCGGCGGCATGATGACGACCGCCGACGTGCGGCTTCTGGTCTGTTATCTGCTGAAAGGTCTGGGCGAGCCGGTCACCAAGGAAGTGCTGACCGACGCGCTCTGCGAAGGCGGACTTGCCAATTTTTTTGAAGTCACCAGCGCTGCCGACGCTCTGGTGGAGCTGGGGCAAGCCGAAAAAAGCTCCGGCAGGGACGGCAAGGAGCGCTATAGCATTACCGAAAGCGGCAAACAGATCGCCGAGACGCTGCTGACGGACCTGCCCCGCAGTGTACGGGAAAAAGCGCTGCGCCGCGCCATGTACCGCGCGACCATGGAAAAGCGCTCGCAGGAAAACGAGATTGAAACAAAAAAGACCGGGGACGGGTACGAAGTGAACCTGAGCGTCGGCAAAGGAGAGGATGCGCTGATGCGCTTTTCCTTCCGGGTGCCGGCAAAGGAACAGGCGCGCGCGCTGGAAAAGGGCTTTTTGGAGCATCTGGACGAGCTGTGCGAGGAGGTTTACCGCATTTTGCTGCAATAAAAAACGGCACAGCTGATGCCACACCGTCCTTTATGATTCTATGCCATGTCATACAAAACCGCAAGGGGCGCTCTTTGGAAAGAAGGCGCCCCTTGCGGTTGTTTTTATCCTTATCTTAAATTAAAACGGCTCATCCACATCAAAGCCGAAGATTCTGCCGATGACGGCAAAAATCATATGGATAAACTCCATCAGGGTACGGAAGAAGTTGGACTGGCTCGACTGCATCGCCATTTCCACGGAAATGGTAATATCCGTGGTGACCGAATCGATGGTATAAATCGCTTCCTCGGTGCTGAAGAAGGGCTGCTGCTTAAAATAGCCGTCGCTGCCGTTGTTGGTGTTGGTCACATCGGTGGGATAATAATAGACCAGCGCCATATCCAGCCCGTAGCCGTCGGCGGGAATGACCTTAAAGCAGAAGCTGTCGCCCGCCTTGACATACTGGTCATACCCCTCGCAGGGCTCGACGGTATAGGCATAAGACCGGGGCAGCGTCACATAATACACATCCTCCGGCACAGCGTCCGTTGCCGCGTAAACGCTGACGGACGCCGGCAAAAGACAAAGCAGCGCCGCCAGAAAAACGGATAAAACTCGTTTCATAGTACAACCTCTTTCTATTTAGATTGGATGTTTCCGCTTAAATTATAACCGCTGAGGCAAAAAAATGCAAGGGCTTTCACAAATTTTCTGATTTCTCCGAAACAAATTCACCGATACAGCCCTCCGGCGACAGAGCACAGAGGCGCACCGGCAGAATTTTTCCGCGCAGGCTCTCCCCTGCCGCTTCGACGGCAACGGGGATATAGTTTTCCGTATAGCCGTGCCATACGCCGTTTTTTTGCGACTCAAACAGCACCTCATAGCATTTTCCCAGCCGCGCGGCAAGAAAGGCTTCGCGGCTTTTTTCTGTTTCCTGCGCAAGAAGGGCGCACCGCCGGTGCTTTTCCTCTTTGGAAATCTGCTCCGTCCGCCGCGCGGCGGGCGTCCCGGTCCGACGGGAATAGGGAAAAATATGGACCTTTTCAAAACCAACCGTTTGCACAAAAGCGACCGTTTCTTTGAATTCCTCCTCGCTCTCGCCGGGAAAACCGCAAATCACGTCGGTGGTCAGCGCACAATCGGGGAAATTCGCCCGCAGGCGCTCGGTCAGCTGCAGATACTCCTGCGCGGTATAATGGCGATTCATCCGGCGCAGAACCTCGTCGCTGCCGGATTGCAGGGAAATATGAAACTGTCCGCAGAGCTTCGGGCAATCGTGCAGCCGGCGAATGAGCTCCTTTGTCAGATGATCCGGCTCCAGCGACCCCAGCCGCACCCGCGCGACGCCCTGCGGCGCCGACGCGGCGGCAACGGCGTCCGCCAGATCCCCCTCCCCGCTGTCCATCCCAAAGGCGGAGAGATTGATGCCAACCAGCACGATTTCCCGGTATCCGTTTTCGGCAAAGGCATACGCCGTCGCCCGCACCTTTTCCAGGGACGCGGAGCGCGAGCGCCCCCGGGCATAGGGAATGATGCAATAGGAGCAGAACCGGTCGCAGCCGTCCTGAATTTTCAAAAATGCGCGGGTGTGCCCCTCGGTGGAGGCAATCCCGCCGCCGGTAAAGGGCTCGCCCGCCTGGTGGGGCAGCAAACGGCGCAGCGGCTTTTTGTTTTGCAAAAAATCCGCCAGCAGCTCCGGCAGCTGCTCCCGCTCGCGGTGCCCGACCACCAGATCCGCCTCTCGCAGCGATGCCGCCTCCTCGGGGAACGCCTGGGCGTAGCAACCGGTCAGAACCAGCGCCGCGTCCGGGTGCAGCCGGCGCAGCCGGCGCAGCAGCTGTCGGGTTTTCCGGCTGCTCTCCTGGGTGACGGTACAGGAATTGATCAGATAGGCGTCCGCGTCGTTCTCTGTGATTTCCCAGCCCGCCTGCCGCAGCAGCGCGGCAATCTCGGAGGATTCACAGGTATTGACCTTACAGCCCAGGGTAAATATTGCCGCCTTCACGCCGTCACCCTCTTTCCGTCAGACCGGCGACGGTGGAAACGGAAAACAGCGCCGCCGGGTCCTCTGTCGTTTCCCCGGCGCTCACCAGCTCGCTTCCGCTTTCGGAGAGGATCGCCGCCGGGGTCAAAACCATCTGATTTTCTTCGTCAAACACCGGCTGCATCCCGGAAAACACGGCAAAGCTGCCGTTTTCAATGGCATCGAAAACCGTTTTGACCCGGATACGGGTCTGTTCGCCGGCTTCCTCGCCGAGGGAAAGGGACAAAGCCTTTTCCCGTATGCCGACGAAATGATCGGTCTGGGGCAGCTCCTGCGCCGCCGTTTCCAAAATCGACGCGACGGTTTCGCTCAAATCTGCCGTGACCGTACCGAACGCATCCTCTTCCGCCGCCGCAGTGGAAAGCACAATCGCCCGCTCGCCGGTTGCGCGGCAAAGCTCGGCGGAAAAATTACCGGCAAAAAAATCATATCCGTTTGACGCCAGGGAGCGGACCACCGATTCTGCGTCACGATTTTCCCCGGCGGAAGCAAAAACGACCGCGCAGTCCGGGTTCGCCGCTTTGGCGCCCAGCGCAAAGGCATTGGCGCAAAGCAGCCCCTCCGCCCGGGGTGTGCCCGCGTCGGCGACATAGGCGAGCCTGCCGGTGTTGGATTCCCCGGCGGCGGCAATACCCGCCAGATAAAACCCCTCATACAGCGCGCAGGTGATAGCAAACAGATTTTCCTCATCGCCGCTGTCCCGCGGACCGAAACAGAAAAACATCACATCCGGATATTCCACACTAAGCTCCCGCAGCACCGGCAAAAACGCAGCACCGGCAGCAAAAAGCAGATCGCCGCCGTTTTTCATGGCGTTGTCCATCGCACCGCGCGCCGCAGCAAAATCGGAGGAATCCACGCCGAACTGCTTGGAGACCTTAACCATCCGATAACGGCTGCGCGCCATACACAGGTCGGCGGCATCGGATAAGATCCGATCCTCCGCCGTTTCGCCGTCCTCAAAAAAGAAAGCGCTATTCAGATTCGCATATTTTTGATACGCCGTCAAATCCTCGGTCAAAACCTCCGGCAAAGCCGTGGTCCCCTCCTCCGAGGGCGGCGCTTCCTCTCCGGGCTGACAGGCAGCCAGCAGAAACAGCAGCGCCAGCACACAGGCGAGCAGTCGGATGCCTCTCATGCTTCATGCTCCCGCAGGAGGATGCTTCCCTCTTTCATTTTTTCCACGATGGCGAGGGAATACAGGTCGATCCCCTGACCGCGCAGCTTATCGCCGCCGGGCTGAAAACCCTTTTCGATGGCGATGCCGATGCCCTCCAGCGTTGCGCCCGCCGCACGGATCATCTGTATGACGCCCTCCGCCGCCGCGCCGTTTGCCAGAAAATCATCCACAAACAACACATGATCGTCTGCGGTCAGATAATCCTTCATCACCGTAATCTGATAAGAAATGCCCTTGGTAAACGAAAAAACTTCGGCGGAATAGACATTGGAGCCGACATTTTTATGATACCCTTTTTTGGCAAAAACCGCCGGAACGCCGAATTTCAGCGCGGTAAAGCAGGCGATGGCGATGCCCGACGCCTCTACGGTCAGCACCTTATTGACCGGCTTATGGCAAAAATGGGCATAAAAATCCTCCCCCATCTGCCGGATCAGCTCCACATCGATCTGATGATTCAGAAACATATCCACCTTCAGGATATCCTCGCCAATCACGACGCCTTTTTCCAGGATTTTTCGCTCCAGCGCATTCATTTTCATCCGCTCCCGTTCGACATTTTTTTCATTATAAAGCATCCGGCGGCGGAATACAAGATTTTCCCCCGATTTCCTTTACAAAAAAACTTGGCGTTCGTTCGTTATTTTTGTAAACTTATTTTGAAAATCCAACCTTGATTCCAAAAAAAAAAAACAGTTTCGCTTTCAGGAAACTATAATGGATTCGTCAAACATTCCCCGCACAATCGGTCGGGATCGGAGCTTCACCACCCGTGGTCAGGACTGATGGGGAAAGACACTATAATAAATACAAT